>JALORY010000114.1 GCA_025458675.1 Gammaproteobacteria bacterium
ACCTGCACGTCGTGCCGCCAGGCGACTTTCGTGAGCTCGCCGAGCGTCTCCAGCTCGGCGAACTGTGCACGGTCGTTCGCGTCGGCGACACAGCCGGGGCGCAGCCCGTCGCCGAGGCTGAAGGCCACGTCGTAGGCCTTCATGATGTCGCAGATCTCCTCGAAGTGCGTGTAGAGGAAGTTGTCCTCGTGGTGGGCGAGGCACCACTTCGCCATGATCGAGCCGCCGCGCGAGACGATACCGGTCACTCGCTCCGCGGTGAGCGGCACGTAGGGCAGGCGCACGCCGGCGTGGATCGTGAAGTAGTCGACGCCCTGCTCCGCCTGCTCGACCAGCGTGTCGCGCACGATCTCCCAGCTGAGCTCCTCCGCCTTGCCGTTCACCTTCTCGAGCGCCTGGTAGAGCGGCACCGTGCCGATCGGCATGGGCGCGTTGCGCAGGATCCACTCGCGGGTCTCGTGGATGTTCCTGCCGGTCGAGAGATCCATCAGCGTGTCGCCACCCCAGCGCGCGGACCACGCCATCTTCTCGACCTCCTCCGCGATCGAGGACGCGACCGCCGAGTTGCCGATGTTGGTGTTGATCTTCACCCGGAAGTTCCGGCCGATGATCATCGGCTCGAGCTCGGGGTGGTTCACGTTGCACGGGATGATCGCCCGCCCCGCCGCAACCTCGGCGCGCACGAACTCGGGCGTGATCGCTGCGGGAAGATTCGCGCCGAAGTGCTCGCCGCGGTGCTGGCGCAGCAGCTTCGCGTAGCGCGGGTCGGCACGCAGGACGTCGAGCCGCTGGGTCTCGCGGATCGCGACGAACTCCATCTCCGGCGTGACGATGCCCTGCCGCGCATAGTGCATCTGCGTGACGTTGCGGCCGGCCTTCGCACGGCGCGGCGCGCGCAGGTGGGCGAAACGCAGCGCGGCGAGCGCGGGATCACCCTGGCGCCGGCGACCGAACTCCGAGCTCGGGCCGGGCAGGATTTCGGTATCGCCGCGCTCCTCGATCCAGCGGGTGCGGAGGTCGGGCAGCCCCCGGGTGAGATCGACGGGGACGGCCGGGTCGGTGAAAGGCCCCGAGGTGTCGTACACGTAGACCGGCGGGTTCTCCTCGAAGCCGTCGTTGGTGATCGTGGGCGTCTGGCGAATCTCGCGCACCGGCACGCGGACGTCGGGGCGCGAGCCCTCGACGTAGACCTTGCGCGCGGCCGGGAAGGGCCGGGTGACCTCCTCGGATAGCCGGGCGGTCGTCGTGGCGATGTCTTCGGGGATGGCGCTCATGGTCGGGCCTCGGTGGGTTTCCGGAGGGACCGGGGCGCCTGGGGCTGCCCACCGCTTCCCTCCGCCGGTGCAAACCGGATCAGGTTCCAAGGGTCTGTCTCAGCCCGGCGCACCGGGCACCCCTAGGGTGGTCGGTCGACGTTATGCCAACCACACCGTGCGCGCAACTTCGCCGCCCCGCGCAAAGCCGCGCGCCACGCAGGGTCTGGGCGTCCGCCTTGCCTGCCCCCGACAAAGCCCTTAGGCTTGCAGGCCATTCCCGCAACAACCTACAGGCTGGTGCCGCCATGACCGCCTTCGACCCCGAACGCGCCCGTTTCAACATGGTCGAGCAGCAGATCCGCCCGTGGGAGGTCGTCGACCCGCGCGTGCTGGACGTGCTGCAGCGCGTGCCGCGTGACCCGTTCACGCCGCCCGCCTATCGTGCCCTCGCCTACGCCGACATCGAGGTGCCGCTCGCCCACGGCGAAACGATGCTCGCCCCCAAGATCGAGGCGAAGCTCCTGCAGGCACTGGAAATCCAGCCGACCGACCGCGTGCTCGAGATCGGCACCGGGTCGGGCTACCTCACGGCCTGCCTCGCCCACCTCGGCGGTCACGTCGTCACGATCGATTGGCACGCCGACTTCGTGGCAGAGGCGCAGGTGCGGCTGGCCGAGCTCGGCATCGCCAACGTCGAATTCGTCACCGGCGACGCCTTCGCGGCGGACCTGCCCGGTGCGCCTTTCGACGTCATCGCGGTCACGGGCTCCGTGCCCATCCTGCCCGCGCGTTTCCAGGCCCTGCTCAACGAGGGCGGCCGCCTGTTCGCCGTGGTCGGCGAGCCGCCGGCGCAGGAGGCGACCCTGCTCACCCGGGTCCGCGGCGAGGTCTACCGCCGCGAGGCGTTGTTCGAGACGGTGATTTCACCCCTCGCCAACGCACCGAAGCCGGCGGCGTTCGTTTTCTAGAGCCCATCGGCCGCGACCCCGAAGCCGAAGGGCGGGCCGGAGCCGCGTAGCCGCGAGCAGCGCACAGGGGTGAACCGTGATCGAAGGTCCAGTGGACCTTCGGAGCGCGGTGAACGCCCGTGCCAGGGACGGCACGGGCAGGACCCAGCCGCGTAGCAGGATGGCGTAGCGGATGGGTGCGCGGAAGCCCGTGGATCCTGGATGGATCCCAGGGCGGCGAGCGGCGGCTACCGGCGCAAGGCCCGCCGCTAATTGCAGCGCGACACGCGGCCGGCGGTGGCAGGTCGGCCGTATGGCGTCCTCGGCTAGCCGCGCGGCAGCATCTCCTCCACCATCGCGAGCGTGCGGTCGAGCGCGCCGCGGTTGGCTTCGACCACACGCCGGCCGTTCTCGCCCAGCCGCGTCCGCAGGCTGGCGTCACCGAGCCAGCGCGCCATGACCTGACCGAGCGCCGCCGCGTTCCGCACCTGCTCCGCCGCCTCGGCATCGAGCAGCATCCGGGTGATCGCGGCGAAGTTGTGCATGTGCGGTCCGAACGCGACGGGCAGGCCCAGCGCGGCCGGCTCGAGCACGTTGTGCCCACCGACGTCCACGAGGCTGCCCCCCACGAAAGCGGCATCGGCCGCGCCGAGGAACACCGGCAGCTCGCCCATCGTGTCGCCCAGGAACACCGCTGTCTCCGGACCGACCGCGGCGCGCTCGGTGCGGCGCACGAGGGCCAGGCCCCGCCGGCGTACGAGCGCCGCGACCCGATCGAAGCGTTCGGGATGACGCGGCACCAGCACCAGCAGCGCCTCGGGCAGGCTCCGGCAAACCGCCGCGTGCGCGTCGATCACCTGCTCGTCCTCGCCCTCGTGCGTGCTCGCAGCGACCCAAACCGGTCGGTCCACACCCCATTCGCGACGCAGCACCTCGGACTGCTCGGCCGCGCTGCCGCGCAGCCGCTGATCGAATTTCATGCTGCCCGTGACCCGTACCCGGTCCGGCGGAACGCCGAGCGCGACGAAGCGCTGGGCGTCCGCGGCGGACTGCGCGGCGACGCCGCCGATCGCCCCGAAGGTCTGCCGTGCGAACTGACCGAGGCGCGCGTAGCCTGCGGCCGAGCGGGCCGACAGCCGGCCGTTCGCGAGCAGCGACGGTATGCCGCGGCGCGCGCAGGCAGCGAGCAGGTTGGGCCAGATCTCGGTCTCGACCAGGATCAGCAGCCGCGGTCGCACGCGATCCAGGAAGCCGTTCACGGCCGACGGCAGGTCGAACGGGAAATAGACGTGAAAGACCTGGTCACCGAAGAGCTCCGCGAGGCGCGCCGAGCCGGTGGGCGTGGTGGTCGTGACTCGACAGGAGGCGCTTGATGAGCGGCTGCGCCGCCTGGACCTCCCCGACCGAGACGGCATGGATCCACACGCCGCCCGTCGCGGCCGGCGGCGCGAAGCGCCCCAGCCGCTCCTCCCAGCGCTGCCGGTAGGCGGGGGCGCGGCGACTGCGCCAGAGCAGGCGTACGAGCGCGAGCGGCAGGGCGAGCGTCCAGAGCAGGGTGTAGAGCCGTGTCATCGGTCGGCGTCGGTCGGGCGCCACGCGCCCTATTCGGCGGCACGGGGACCATCGCCACGGATGGTCTCGATGAGGCGCGTCGTCGACACGCCCTCGACGTAACCGAGGGAACGCACCTGGCCTCCTGCAGCCCGCACGCAGGCGCCGCCCGCAATCGTCGCCGGATCGTGGTCACCGCCCTTCACCAGCACGTCGGGCAGCAGCCGGCAGATCAGACGCTCGGGCGTGTCCTCGCTGAAGGGCACCACCCAGTCGACGCAGGCGAGTGCAGCGACGACCCGCAGCCGGCTGTCGAGCGGATTGACCGGCCGCCCTTCGCCCTTGAGGCGGCGCACCGTGTCGTCGACGTTGACGGCGACGACCAGCCGGTCCCCGAGCCGGCTCGCCTCCTCGAGATAGGCGACGTGGCCGGCGTGCAGGATGTCGAAGCAGCCGTTGGTGAACACCACGGTCTCGCCACGCGCGCGCGCCGCCTCGATCGCGCACGCGAGGCGCTCCTCGTCGAGGACGCCGCGCGGCGCCGGCCCGCCCCCTGCGAGCACGGCGTGCAGCTCGGCCGGGGTCACGCAGGCGGTGCCGAGCTTGCCCACGACGATGCCGGCGGCGGTGTTCGCGAGCGCCGTGGCAGACGCGATCGGCACGCCTGCGGCGAGCGCCGCCGCGAGCACCGCGATCACGGTGTCGCCGGCGCCGGTGATGTCGTAGACCTCGCGGGCCTGCGCCGGCAGGTGCAGCGGCGGGTGCCCGCGCTGCAGCAGCGTCATGCCGTGCTCGCCGCGCGTGACGAGCAGGGCGTCGAGCGCGCAGTCGTCCATCAGGGCATGGCCGCGCGCGACGATCGTCGCCTCGTCCGGGCAGCAGCCGACGATCGCCTCGAGCTCGGCGAGGTTGGGCGTGAGCAGGGTCGCGCCGCGGTAACGCGTGAAGTCGGTGCCCTTCGGGTCGACGAGCACCGGCCTGCCCGCGGCGCGTGCCGCCGCAATGAACTGCCGGGCCTCGCGCAGCGTGCCCTTCGCGTAGTCGGAGAGCACCACGACATCCGCGTGGCCTACCTGGCGCTCGTAGTCCGCCAGCAGATCGCCCGCGTCGTAACCTGGAAAGCCGTCCTCGAAGTCGAGCCGGATGAGCTGCTGGTGGCGGCTGACGACCCGCAGCTTGGTGATCGTGGCGAAGCGCTCGAGGCGCTCGAAGCGGCAGCGCACGCCGCGCTCCCCGAGCCGCTGCTCGAGCAGGCGAGCCATGTCGTCGTCGCCGGTGAGGCCGAGCAGCGTCGCCTCGGCGCCCAGCGCGGCGATGTTGAGCGCGACGTTGCCTGCGCCGCCCGCCCGCGCCTCTTCGACATCGACGCGCACCACGGGCACCGGCGCCTCGGGCGAGATGCGCGAGGTGGCGCCGTGCCAGTAGCGGTCGAGCATCAGGTCGCCGACGACGAGCAGGCGGGTCTTCGAGAAGTCGGGGAGCTCTCTCATGCGGGCGGCGCGTGCAGTGGCGCTTGGCCGATCATATCAGACGGTCATTTCCCCCTCCGACCGCAGGACGAAAGCCGTTAGACT
>JALORY010000059.1 GCA_025458675.1 Gammaproteobacteria bacterium
AGCAGGCCGGTGGCGAGCAGGGCGGCGGCGGCGACGCCGAGGAAGCGGGCGAAAGCGGTGGAGCGGGGTGCGGTGGCCATGGCGGCTCTCCCAAGGGTTGGTTACAGGCACAGGGGCACAGGAGGACCTTGCGTGCGACCTCCCGGGCTTTTGTCCCGCCGTGTAACCCCCCCGGAGAGAGGTCGGCAGCTCTCGGACCAGCCACCCGCCGAAGCGGGCCGGAACCCTAGCCACCCATTGCGACCGAGTTTTGTGGCAACTCGGCGGGTGCCCGAGGGCCGCCGCCGGTTCTCCTGCGACAGACCAAGCGCGAAGCGTGCCAGCCCGGAAAATCCCGCCTGCGCTGCGTCCGGACGGCGTCCGGCGCCGCGACGCCGGTGTCAGGCGCACCACCGCGCGCCATCGGTTCCGCCCGCCGCCCCAGGATGGTGCGGGCCGTCGCGCGGCCCTCGGCAGCCCGGCGGGAGGGCGTAAACTCCGCCGCCGATGCTGCGCTTTTCGAACCTCACCCTGCGCCGCGGCGCGAAGCTGCTGTTCCGCGACGCGACCTTCCAGGTCCACGCCGGCTGGCGCGTCGGCATCACCGGCGCGAACGGCACCGGCAAGTCGAGCCTGTTCGAGCTGGTGCTCGGCGGCCACGGTCCGGACGCCGGGACCTTCGCGAGCCCGGCCGAGTGGGTGGTCGCGCACGTCGCCCAGGAGACCCCGCCCGATCCCCGCGCGGCGATCGACTACGTGCTGGACGGCGACGCGGAGCTGCGCGTGCTCGAGCACGAGCTGGCCGACGCCGAGTCGGCCGCCGACGGCCACCGCGTCGGCGAGCTCCACGCCCGGCTGGAGGCGATCGGCGGCTACGGGGCACGCAGCCGCGCCGCCCGGCTGCTTCGCGGCCTCGGCTTCGCCCCCGGGGACGAGACGCGGCCCGTGGCCGAGTTCTCGGGCGGCTGGCGCATGCGCCTCAACCTCGCGCGCGCCCTGATGTGCCGCTCGGACCTGCTGCTGCTGGACGAGCCCACCAACCACCTCGACCTCGAGGCCGTGGTCTGGCTCGAGGAGTGGCTGCGCGGCTATGCCGGGACGCTGCTGCTCATCTCGCACGACCGCGACGTGCTGGACGCGGTCTGCACCCACGTCGTCCACATCGAGAACCAGCAGGCGACCCTGTACACGGGCAACTACGCGGCCTTCGAGCGCGTGCGGGCGGAGCGGCTCGCCGGCCAGCAGGCGGCCTGGGTCCAGCAGCAGCGCGAGATCGCCCACGTCCGCTCGTTTGTCGAACGCTTCCGCGCCAAGGCCAGCAAGGCAAGGCAGGCGCAGAGCCGGCTCAAGGCGCTCGAGCGCATGGTTCTCGCCGCGCCCGCCCACGTCGACTCGCCGTTCCACTTCTCCCTCGGGGAGCCGCTGCGGCTGCCCAACCCCCTGCTGCGCCTCGACGGGGCGGGCGTCGGCTACGGGGACCGGACGGTGCTGCAGGGCGTGAGCCTCAGCCTCTCGCCCGGGGACCGCATCGGCCTGCTCGGGGTCAACGGCGCGGGCAAGTCGACGCTCGTCAAGCTGCTCGCCGGCACGCTCGCGCCGCGGCACGGGTCGGTCGAGACCGCGCGCGACCTCGCGGTCGGCTATTTCGCCCAGCACCAGCTCGAGCAGTTGCGGCCCGAGCTGAGCCCGCTCGAGCACCTCGTGCTCGAGCACCCCGCGGCGCCCGAGCAGGCGCTGCGCGATCACCTCGGCGGCTTCGGCTTCACGGGCGACCAGGCGCTCGCTCCCGTCGCCCCCTTCTCCGGCGGCGAGAAGGCGCGCCTCGTCCTCGCGCTGCTCGCCTACCGGCGGCCGAACCTCCTGCTGCTGGACGAGCCCACCAATCATCTCGACCTCGAGATGCGCCACGCGCTTGGCCTCGCGCTGCAGGACTTCTCCGGGGCGGTGGTGCTCGTGTCGCACGACCGCGCCCTGCTGCGCGCGACGGCGGACCGGCTCTGGCGGGTGGGCGACGGGCGGGTGACCGAGTTCACCGACGGGCTGGACGAGTACCCGCGCTGGCTGGCGGCGCAGCGCGACGCGGCCGAGCGGGCCGAGCCCGCGGCGTCGGCGGGCGAGCACACCGCGCTGGCCCGCAGGGAACGGCGCCGGAACGAGGCCGACGAGCGGCGGCGGCTGCAGCCCCTGCGCCGCGCCGTGGAGGCGCGCGAGGACGAGGTCGCCGCCCTCGCCGCAGCCCGCGGCGCCGTCGAGCACCGTCTCGCGGACGCGACGCTCTACGCCGACGACGCGAAGGAGGAGTTGCGGCGGGTGCTCGCGGAACGGGCCCGGATCGACGCCGCGCTCGCGGCGGCGGAGTCGGCGTGGCTCGAGGCCAGCGCAGCCCTGGAGGCAGCGGCATCCATGCCGTGACGCGCCGCCTCGTCGCCCGACGCCCCGCCCCGGAAACGGGGCGGGTCAGAGCTGGCCGCGCAGCCCCAGGGGGTCGTCCGGGTCGACCCCGTCCATGAACGGCAGCTTCCGGTCGCGGTTGGTCAGCTCGTAGACCTTGCCTATCCAGTTGTCGATCACCGCCTCGGCCGTGTCGTGCCAGGTGTTGTCCAGCGTCGGCACGACCAGGTGCTCCGGCAGCTCCGGCACTGCCGCGCCGCACTCGCGGGCCGCGACGACGCGCTCGCGGTGCTCCGTCAGGATCCCTTGCACCTGGCGGTTGAAGTACCGGTCCGGAAACGGCGGGTAGGCGTCGATCTCGCCGCGCGCGTAGCGCAGGACCTCGCGCTTGTACTCCTTCAGCAGGCTGATCGTGTCGTACTCCGGGTGGCCCTGGAAGAACACGAGCCGGAACAGGTCCTCGCTGACCGCGAGGTGGACGCCCGCCTGCCGGCTGTCCACCAGCACCTTGAGCCCCGCGGCGTCGAACTGCGCCTGGCCGACGTCGTTCCAGCGCGAGTGGGGGACGTCGAACAGGGTGTTGACGTCGTTCACGAGGGGGTGCGCGCGCGCGACCACGCGGTGCGGGAAGACGCCCCACCGCTTGAAGCCCAGCGGCCGGCGCGGCTGGCCGTAGCGAAAGTGCATCACCGCGTGAGTGGTCAGGCAGGAGCACAGCGTCGACGTGACGTTCTGCGCAGCCCAGTCGATCACCTCGATGAGCGGACCCCAGAACGGCTCCTTCGAGAGGTCCGTTCCGGTGACGTTCGCCCCGGTGACGATGAGGGCGTCGAGCCCGTCGCGCTGGATGTCGGCGAAGGTCTCGTAGTACCGCTCGACGTGCGCGTGGCCCGCCGCCCCGCGCGGCAGGGCGTCGATCGTGAACGGGTGCATGTAGAACTGGCAGATCTGGTTGCTCTCGCCGACGAGGCGGAAGAACTGCCGCTCGGTCGCCTCCAGCGCGGCGTCGGGCATCATGTTGAGCAGGCCGATGTGCAGCTCGCGGATGTCCTGGTGGACGGCGCGGTCGAGGGGCGTGACGTTGTCTCCGGCCCGCCGCAGGCGTTCGAAGGTGGGAAGTGCGGTGTGGGCGACCAGTGGCATCGCAAGGTCCTCGTGGGTCAGGAGTGCCGGGCGACGGCGCGTTCGACCAGCGCGAGGAAGCCCGCCTCGTCCTGCACCTGCGCCAGCTCCTCGGTGGTGATCGTGTAGCCGTGCGCGCGGGCGATCGCCTCGTAGCGCGGGACGCGGGCGTGGAAGAGCCGCGGGAACATCCAGCGGACGAAGTCGTCCGGATCGATCTGCGCGACGTACTCGATGCCGCGCTCCGCCTCGTAGGACGCGAGCTGCTCGTCGAGAAAGGCCGCACGGTAGTAGAGCGGCTTCGGGTCCCGCTCCGCCCGCCGGATCAGCTCCTCCTCGTCGCGGTGCGTGGCCTGGATGTAGAGCACCAGCGTGTGCTCGTCCAGCACGCGCAGGACCTCCGGGTCGTCGAGCTCGCAGAGGCTGCCGCCCGCGTCGTTCACGAAGTGGTCGTAGCCGTAGATCTCGTGCGCCTTGCGGATGAACGCCGGCACGTCGCGCATGGCGTGCACTTCCGAGATCCGGTGCAGCTCCTGGCGGCGCTTGAACTCGGTCAGCAGCAGCCCGCCCAACTCGGGGTCGCCGAGCTTGCCGAGGAAGCTCGACACCGGCGTGAGGTTGTCCACCGACAGGTTGTTGCGGATGAAGATGGAGTCCGACCGCAGCAGCTCGCGCAGGAAGGGCACGGCCATCGCCTGCTGCTTGATGTTGTCGAGGATCGCCTCGTCGAGGTAGCGCGTGCCGATCCGGTAGTCGCCGGAGTAGTGGAACCAGTGCGCGCGGCGCAGGATGCGCGACAGGCGGGTCTTGCCCACGCCGGACATGCCGAGCAGGGTGATCGACCGGTTCTTCCAGGAACGGAACTCCGCGGGCGAGAGTCTCACGGCATCCTCCTCGAGGCTGCCGGCATTCTAGCAAGCGCGCTCGGCCGCCCGCGGGCCGGCGCTCAGCCGGGGGCGGGACGCGGTTCGGCGCGGATCCGGCTGCGGTCCACCTCGCTCACGGGATCCTGGTGGACGATCACCTCGGCGTTCGGGAAGGCCCGGCGGATCGATTCCTCCACCGCGTCGGCGGCCGCGTGAGCCTCGCGCAGCGGCAGGTCGTCCTTGAGCTCGAGGTGCAGCTGCACGAAGTACTGGTGGCCTGCCTGACGGGTGCGCAGGTCGTGCACGCCGAGCACTTCGGGACGGGCGTACGCGAGCGCGCGGATGCGCTCGCGCATGTCGTCGGGCAGCTCGCGATCCATCAGCAGCTCCACCGCCTCGCGCCCGATGTCGAAGGCGCTGTAGAGGATGTAGCCGGCGATCGCCAGGGCGAAGAGCGGGTCGGCGCCGTGCCACCCGAAGACCGCGAGGGTCAGGGCGGCGATGGTGCTGATGTTGGTCACGAGGTCGGTCGCGTAGTGGAGCGCGTCCGCCCGGATCGCGGTCGATCCGGTGAGCCGGATCACCCGCCGCTGTATGCCGAGCAGCACCAGCGTGGCGAGGATCGCGAAGACCATCACGCCGATGCCCACGCCGACCGCCTCGAGCGGCTCCGGGTGCAGCAGGCGGTTGACCGCCTCGAGCAGCAGGAAGAGGGCGGAGCCGGCGATGAAGGTCGCCTGACCGAGGCCGGCGAGGGCCTCCGCCTTGCCGTGCCCGAAGCGGTGCTCGTCGTCGGCCGGCAGCAGCGAGTAGCGGACGGCCATCAGGTTGATGGCCGACGCGACGGCGTCCATGAGCGAGTCCACCAGCGACGCGAGCACGGTGACCGAGCCCGTCGCCAGCCAGGCCCCGAGCTTGCCGACGATGAGCACGCCGGCGACGGTCACCGAGGCGCCGGTGGCAAAGCGCAGCAGCTGGGCGCGGCGCTCCGGGGCGAGGGGCTGAGGGTCGGTCACGGCGCGCGCTCCGATCAGGTCGCGACCCGCTGGCGCGCCCGTGCGACGGCTGCCCGGACCTGCGCCGGCGCGGTGCCGCCGAAGTGATCGCGCGCGGCCACCGAGCCTTCGAGGGTCAGCACGTCGTAGACGTCCTCGCCGATCAGCGGCGAGAAGCTCTGGAGCTCGGGCAGCGACAGCTGGGCGAGGTCGCAGCCCTTCGTAACCCCGAGCGCGACCGCCTTCCCGACGGCCTCGTGCGCGTCGCGGAACGGCAGGCCCTTGCGGACGAGGTAGTCGGCGAGGTCCGTTGCCGTCGCGAAGCCCTTGAGCGCCGCCGCCCGCATCGCCTCGCGGCGCGGCCGGATCGTCGGCACCATGTCGGCGAAGACCCTGAGGCAGCCGCGCACCTGGTCGACCGTGTCGAACAACGGCTCCTTGTCCTCCTGATTGTCCTTGTTGTACGCGAGCGGCTGACCCTTCATCAGGGTCAGCAGCCCGAACAGGTGGCCGAAGACGCGGCCTGCCTTGCCCCGCACCAGCTCGGGCACGTCGGGGTTCTTCTTCTGCGGCATGATCGAGGAGCCGGTGCAGAAGCGATCGGACAGCTCGACGAAGGCGAACTGCGCGGACGACCAGATCACCAGCTCTTCGGCGCAGCGCGACAGGTGCATCAGGAGGATGCTCGCGGCCGCCGCGAACTCGATGGCGAAGTCGCGGTCGGACACCGCGTCCAGCGAGTTCTCGGCCGGGGCGTCGAAGCCCAGCAGCTCGGCGGTATAGTGACGGTCGATCGGGTAGCTGGTGCCGGCGAGCGCCGCCGCGCCGAGCGGCATGGCGTTGAGGCGGCGGGCGCAGTCCACGAGGCGGCCGTGGTCGCGGTCCAGCATCTCGAACCAGGCCATGAGGTGGTGACCGAACGTGACGGGCTGGGCAGTCTGCAGGTGGGTGAAGCCGGGCATGACGGTGTCCGCCTCGCGCTCGGCGAGGTCCAGCAGCGCCCGCTGCAGGCGGCGGATCTCGTCGCGGATCGTCGCGATCTCGTCGCGCAGCCAGAGGCGCACGTCCGTGGCCACCTGGTCGTTGCGCGAGCGGCCGGTGTGAAGCTTCTTGCCGGCGACGCCGATATCCGCCGTGAGCGCGGACTCGACGTTCATGTGGACGTCCTCGAGGGCCACCCGCCACTCGAACTCCCCACGGTCGATGCGCTCGCGGATCCGCTCGAGGCCGGCGACGATGGCGTCGCGCTCCTCGGCAGAGAGGATGCCCTGGCGGGCGAGCATGCGGGCGTGCGCGATCGAGCCCGCGATGTCGTAGCGGTAGAGCCGCCAGTCGAACCCGACGGAGGCCGTGAAGGCCTCGACGAAGGCGTCGGTGGGCTCGTTGAAGCGGCCGGCCCAGGGCTTCTTGTCGGTCATCAGAGGGAGGCACGGGAGTTGGCGAATTGAAGCGGAAGTATACAGGCGAGCCATGACTGGACAGACGCCGGGTACGGCGCCGGGCAACTTCCTGCCCAATTTCTGCAGCCTCCGCAGCGCCTTCGTGGTCCTCGTCTCGGCCGAGCTGCTCGCGATGGTCCTGGCACTCGCGGGCGAGGCGTCCCCCGCGGATTTCTGGCCGGCGCTGGCGCTGCGCTCGCTCTACGTGCAGTGGATCGCCGTGCTCGCCACCGTCGCGCTCTGCGCGCTGCGCCGCCCGCTCTCCCGCCTCTCGCACGGCGCCGCGGGCGCGGCGGCCTGGACCGTCATCACGCTGACGGCGGCGGGGGTCGCGGTCGCGGCCACGCGACTGGTGCCCCAGCCGTTCGAGCCCTGGGCCTTCGCCGCCCGCACCGTCGCCGTCGCCGCCATCGTCGCGGCCCTGCTCCTGCGCTACCTCTACGTCCAGCACATGCAGCGGGAGCGGGCCGTGGCGGCCTCGCGGGCGCGCTTCGAGGCGCTGCAGGCCCGCATCCGCCCGCACTTCCTGTTCAACAGCATGAACACCATCGCCCAGTTGACGCGCGCCGACCCCGCCCTCGCGGAGGCGGTCGTCGAGGACCTCGCCGACCTGTTCCGCGCCACGCTGGCGGACGCAGGCCGCCTCACGACGCTCCCGGAGGAGCTCGATCTGACCCGCGCCTACCTGCGCATCGAGGCGCAGCGGCTCGGGCCGCGGCTGCGTGTCGCCTGGGACCTGCAGGGCCTGCCCGACGACGCGCGCGTCCCGCAGCTCATTCTCCAGCCGCTGGTCGAGAATGCGGTTTACCACGGCATCGAGCCGGCGGCGGAGGGCGGGGTGATCACGGTGGCTGGCCGTTTCCGCCGGGGCACCGTCAACCTGAGCGTCCGCAATACCCGGCCGCCCCCCGGCGCCGGCGCGCACCGCAGCGGGAACCGGATGGCGGTGGAGAACGTCCGCGCGCGGCTTGCGGTGCGCTACGGGGACGAGGCGACCCTGACGGTCGGCCAGGTCGACGGCGAGTACCAGGTGCGCCTGACGATCCCGCACCCGTTCGTGGAGGAGGAGGCGTGAGGCTGCTGGTGGCGGACGACGAGGCCCCCGCGCGCGACCGCCTCCGGCGGCTGCTCGCCGAGCTCGGGCACGACGTGGTCGCGGAGGCGGCGGACGGCACTCAGGCGCTGGCCCTGTGTCGCGCTCGGCCGATCGACGTGGCGCTGCTCGACATCCGCATGCCCGGCATGGACGGCCTGGCCTGCGCGGCCGCCCTCGCGGAGCTGCCTGAGGCGCCGGCGGTGGTCTTCGTCACCGCGCACGAAGAGCACGCCCTTGCCGCCTTCGAGGCCCACGCGGTCGACTACCTGCTGAAGCCGGTGCGCGGTGACCGCCTGGCCCGCGCGCTGAGCCGGGCGAAGGCGCTCACTCGCGCCCAGCTCGCCGCCCTCGCGGAGCCCCGCCCCCACCTCGTGGCGACCTATCGAGGCGGCGTGCTCCGCGTCCCCGTCGACGACGTCCTGTACCTGCGTGCCGAACAGAAGTACGTGGTCGCGCGCCACAGCGGGGGCGAGGCGCTGCTCGAGGAGTCGCTGCGCGCGCTCGCCGAGCGCTTCGGCGACCGCTTCCTGCGCGTGCACCGCAACGCGCTGGTCGCCCGCGATGCGGTGGCGGGACTCGTCAAGGACGCGTCCGGGACCTGTTTCGTGCAGGTGCGCGGCACGGACGAGCGCCTGGAGGTGAGCCGTCGCCACCTGCCGGAAATCCGCGCCTGGGTCCACGAGGGATAGGCAGCGCCCGTCGCACCCGGCGCCGCGTGTTGCGCACGAAACGCCGCTCCGCAAAGATAGCCTCGGGCCGCCGACGCGGCGCCGCCCGCCCCGCCCCCGCGATCCGCCGCCCGGAGCCACGATGACCGCCTCGCCTTTCGTCAACGGCCGCTACCCCATGACGCGCATGCGCCGCATGCGCCACGACGACTTCTCCCGCCGGATGATGCGCGAGACCGTGCTGACGCCAGACGACCTCATCTGCCCGGTGTTCGTGCTCGAAGGGGCAGGTCGCCGGGAGCCGGTGGCGTCGATGCCGGACGTCGAGCGCATGAGCATCGACCTGCTCGTCGCCGAGGCGCGGGAGCTCTGCCGGCTCGGCGTGCCCGCGATGGCGCTCTTTCCGGTGACGCCGGCGGAGGCGAAGAGCGAGGACGCGCGCGAGGCCTGGAACCCGGACGGACTGGCGCAGCGGGCGGTCAAGGCGATCAAGGACGCGGTGCCGGAGCTCGGCGTCATCACCGACGTCGCGCTGGACCCCTTCACCACCCACGGCCAGGACGGCCTCGTCGACGCCGCGGGTTACGTGATGAACGACGAGACGGTCGACGCCCTCGTGCGCCAGGCGTTGTCCCACGCCGCGGCCGGCGCCGACGTCGTCGCGCCGTCGGACATGATGGACGGCCGCATCGGCGCGGTGCGCCACGCGCTCGAGCAGGCGGGGCAGATCCACACCCGCATCCTCGCCTACTCGGCCAAGTACGCGTCGTCCTACTACGGCCCGTTCCGCGACGCCGTCGGTTCGGCGGCGAACCTGGGCAAGGGCAGCAAGCACACCTATCAGCAGGACCCCGCGAACGGCGACGAGGCCCTGCGCGAGGTCGCGCTCGACCTGCAGGAAGGCGCCGACATGGTGATGGTGAAGCCGGGCATGCCGTACCTCGACGTCGTCCGCCGCGTGAAGGAGACGTTCGGCGCGCCGACCTTCGTCTATCAGGTCAGCGGCGAGTACGCGATGCACATGGCCGCGGCGCGCAACGGCTGGCTCGACGAGCGGGCGGTGGCGATGGAGTCGCTGGTCTGCCTCAAGCGCGCAGGCGCCGACGGCATACTGACCTACTTCGCGAAGAAGGCGGCGCGGTGGCTGGGCGAGTAGCCGACGGCTCCGCGTCGTGACCGACCGCTACGCCGTCATCGGCAATCCCGTCGCGCACAGCAGGTCGCCGCTGATCCACGCGGCCTTCGCGCGGCAGACCGGGCAGGACATGGACTACGGGCGCATCCTCGGGTCGCCGGAGGACTTCGCCGGGGACGTGCGGCGCTTCGTGGCGGAGGGTGGCCGCGGGCTGAACGTCACGGTGCCGTTCAAGGAAGCCGCGTTCGCGATCGCCGACGAGCGCAGCGAGCGCGCCGCGGCGGCAGGGGCGGTGAACACGCTCACCGTCCTCGCGGCGGGTCGGCTCGCCGGCGACAACACCGATGGCGCCGGCCTCGTCCGGGACCTGTGCTGCAACCACCGATTCATGCTCGAGGGCGCCCGAGTGCTGCTGCTCGGGGCGGGCGGCGCGTCGCGCGGCGTGCTGCGCCCGCTTCTGGCGGAGCGCCCGTCGCTGCTCGTCGTCGCGAACCGCACCGCGGCGAAGGCCGAGCAGCTCGCGGCAGACCCCGCCCTGGGCGGCGCGGTCGAAGGCTGTGGCCTCGACGCGCTCGCGGGGCGGCAGTTCGACCTCGTCGTCAACGGCACGGCGGCGGGCCTCGCGGGCGACGTGCCGGAGATCCCGGACGACTGTCTCGCCGCCGGGGGCTGGACCTACGACATGATGTACGGTGCCGGGCCGACGGCCTTCGTGCGCTGGGGTCTCGCGCACGGCGCGGCGAAGGCGCTCGACGGGCTGGGCATGCTCGTGGAGCAGGCCGCGGAGTCCTTCTTCGTCTGGCGCGGCGTGATGCCCGACACCGGACCGGTGATCGACGCGCTGCGGCGCGGGGAGTCGCCATGAAGCTTCTCTACACCCGGAGGTACGCGTCCTCGCCCACGAACTGGCTCTCGCCGAGGCGATCGAGCTCGTGCCGACCGACCTCGCGGCCGAGGCGCCGGAGCTGGTTGCGCGCAATCCGCTCGCGCAGGTGCCCACGCCGATCCGCGACGACGGCGCGGCGCTCTACGACAGCCCGGTGATCTGCGAGTAACTGGACGGCCTGCACGCGGGCGTGCCGCCCGCGGTCTCAATCGCCTCCCGCCTCGAGC
>JALORY010000014.1 GCA_025458675.1 Gammaproteobacteria bacterium
TGCCGAGCCACGCGGTCATGCCGCCCTCGACCACGCGCAGGTCCGCGAACCCGCGTCGCGCGAGCAGCGCCGCGGCCTTGTCCGACCGCCGGTCGGTGCGGCAGACGATCGCGATCGGCCGCCTCCGGTCACCCGCCACCTCACCGAGGCGCGACTCGAGCGCCTCGAGGGGAATGTTGGTCGCACCGGCGACGTGACCCTGCTCGCCGACGAAGTCGGCAGCCGTGCGGACGTCGAGCAGCAGCAGGTCATCGCCCGCGTCGAGACGCCGCCTG
This sequence comes from Gammaproteobacteria bacterium, assembly GCA_025458675.1. Lineage (GTDB taxonomy): Bacteria > Pseudomonadota > Gammaproteobacteria > Chromatiales > Chromatiaceae > JALORY01. Next base: position 276 of record JALORY010000014.1, read on the forward strand.
AGCTCGGCCACGTCGATGCGCGGAGCAGCTCGCAGGCGCGAGAAGGTCCGGGCAATCGCAACGAGACCGACCACCAGGGCGACCGTGAAGACGGCCAGAAGGATCATCGCCTGGGTCGCCTTCGTCGCGTCCCACGCAGGCGTCGTCGCGGCGACGACCGGAGCGCCCCAGATCGTCGCGAGCAGGGCGCCCGCGCGAATCACGGGCTGGCCGGTGACGGGTGTCAGAGCCATCGGACCTCCGGGCACGTGGTCGGCGCCATCCGGCGGACGGAGAAACCGCTCCGCTATACTTCGGCCACCGTCCGCAGAGCGCCTCGTCGAATCAAGGGTTGAATGCGAGATTCGGCCGAGGAGCGCCGGACGTCAAGCGGCAACCCGACGGCGGTGCGCGATGGGCGCGCTGCTCACCCTTCGGCCGAATCAGGAGGAGTCACGTGACACGCCTGCTGCCCCTGCTCGCCCTGCTCTGCCTCGCACCTGCCCACGCCGACGACGTCACGCTGAAGCACGGTGGCCTGACCCTCAACGCGAACCTCGAGAAGACGGCGAGCTGGCCGGCCGGCCCCGTCGTGCTCATCGTCCACGGCACGCTCGCGCACAACGGCATGGAGCTGATCGCCGGCCTCCAGCCGCTGCTCGCCGCCAAGGGGCTGTCCTCGCTCGCGATCAACCTCGGCCTCGGCGTCGACAACCGCCGCGGCATGTACGACTGCGCGACGCCGCACCGCCACCGCCACGCCGACGCGGTGACGGAGATCGGCGCGTGGATCGACTGGCTGAAGCAGCAGGGCACGAGACAGATCGTGCTGCTCGGGCACTCGCGCGGTGGCAACCAGGCCGCCTGGTTCGCCGCGGAGCGCGACGACCCGGCGCTGCGCGCGGTGGTGCTCGCCGCGCCTGCCACCTGGACTGCGGCGGAAGCCGCGCGGGGCTACGAGACGCGCTACGGCAAGCCGCTCGCGCCGGTGCTGGAGAAGGCGAAGTCGCTCGTCGCGGCCGGCAAGGGCGACACGTTCATGGAGCAGGTGGACTTCGTCTACTGCGCCAACGCCTCGGTCACCGCCGCCGCGTTCGTCGGCTACTACGCGCCCGACGAGCGCCTCGACACACCGACGCTGCTCCCACGGGTCAACGAGCCGGTGCTCGTGGTCGCCGCCGGCGGGGACGAGCTCGTCAAGGACCTGCCGGCCCGGGCCGCACCCGCCGCGGACGGCAAGAAGGTGCGGCTCGTCACCATCGACGGCGCCGACCACTTCTTCCGGGACCTGTATGCGGAGGACATGGTCGAGGTGGTGGCGACGTTCGTGGCCGAGACCGCCCGATAGGGCACTCCGCGGGCGCCGCCCCTCGCCGGGGGCGGACCACGCTTCACCCCGCGCCCTCCGGGTGCCGCCGTCACGTGGCGGTTTCGGTTAGCATCTCGCCAGCTTCCGTAGGGACGCGACGGCCATGACCGAACTGCCCCTCACCCGCGCCCGCGACTGGCTGGCCCAGGCCAAGCGCGACCTCGAGCAGGCCCTCGACTGCCGTGGCGCGGGGCGTCACGAGTGGGCCTGCTTCGCCGCGCAGCAGGCCGCGGAGAAGGCCATCGCCGCGGTGCACGTCGCCAACGGCCTGACGCCGACGCACCACGCCATCGCGCGGCTGCTCAAGGAAGTGCCAGGCACCGCGCCGGAGGCCCTGATCGACAAGGCCTGCGTGCTCGACAACTTCTACGTCGCGACCCGCTATCCGAGCGCCCACCCCGAGGGCGCGCCGCTCGAGCACTTCGGCCACATCCAGACGGACGAGGCGATCGGCTTCGCGGAGGAGATCGTCGCGTTCGCGCACCAGGCGGTCGGCTCGCGCTGAGGACTGCCGGGTGGAGCGCAAGGACTCCCCGAAACCCCGACCCCGGCGACGCGCGGTCACGGTGCGGCTGACCGCCGCCAGGCTGCAGACCCTGATGCCGCTCTGCCCCGATCCGAAGGGCTGGGTCAGCCCGCTCAATGGAGCCATGAAGCGCTTCGAGATCAACACGCCGGCGCGGGCGGCGGCCTTTCTCGCGCAGGCCGCGCACGAGTCGGGCGAACTGCGCTGGCTGGTCGAGCGCCTGGGCTACAGCGCGCCGCGACTGATGGCGGTGTGGCCGCGCCGCTTCCCGACGCTCGCCATCGCGCAGGGCTACGCCAACGCGCCGGAACGGCTCGCCAACTTCGTCTACGCGAACCGGCTCGGCAACGGCGACGCCGCGAGCGGTGACGGCTGGCGCTACCGCGGCCGCGGGATATTCCAGATCACCGGGCGCGGCAACTACCGGCGCATCGGCGAGGCGCTCGGCCTGCCGCTCGAGGACGAGCCCGCGCGCGTCGAGCAGCCGGAGGTCGCGGCGCTCACGGCCGCGCAGTTCTGGCAGTCGCGCGGCCTGAACGAGCTCGCCGACGACCGCAGCGACGACAACGACGGCGCCGACTTCGAGACCATCTGCGTGCTGGTGAACGGCGGGCGCGAGGGCCTGGCCTCGCGGCGTGCCTACTGGGACGCGGCGCGCGCGCTGTTCGCCTGAGCCGTGACGACCCCCGCCGTGCTGCGTACCCCCCGACTGGTGCTCGATGCGCTGACCGATGCCGACGTGCCTGCGCTCGTCTCCCTCGCCGGGGATCGGCGCATTGCCGACACCATGATCAGCGTCCCGCACCCCCTCGATGCGGCCGCCGCACGACAGTGGCTCGACCGGCTTCGAGCGGGCGCGGCATCGGGGACGGCCCGGCACTGGGCGATCCGCGCGGCAGACACCGGCGCCCTCGTCGGCATGGCCACCCTGCGCGCCATCGACCGCGAGCACGAGGAGGCGGAGCTGAGCTTCTGGATCGGCGTCGCCTCCTGGGGCCGCGGCTACGCCACCGAGGCGGCAGGCGCGGTCATTGCGCACGCCTTCACGAGCGACGGCCTCAACCGCCTCGTCGCCTACCACATGGTCCGCAACCCGTCGTCGGGCCGCGTGCTCGCCCGGCTCGGCTTCCGGCAGGAGGGGCTGCTGCGGCAGCGGGTGAAGAAGTGGGGCGTCTACGAGGACGTGGTCCTGGCGGCGCTGCTGAGACGCGATTGGGCGGGCGGCCAGCCGGCAGATGGCGAACCGTTGACTTTCGTCTGTCCGCCGCGGCGGCATAGGCCGTAGATTCCATAACGCACCCAACGAACGGGGGGATCCCATGAACGCCGCCAACCCGCGCTTCGTCAGCCTGCTGACCCGCGACACGCTGGCCCTGGTGCTCGCCGGGGGAAGGGGCTCCCGCCTCTACGAGCTGACGGACCGCCGCGCCAAGCCGGCGGTCTACTTTGCGGGCAAGTTCCGGATCATCGACTTTCCCCTGTCGAACTGCGTCAACTCCGGCATCCGCCGGATCGGCGTGCTGACCCAGTACAAGGCGCACTCGCTGATCCAGCACCTGGTGCGCGGCTGGTCCGGTTTCCGAACGGAGCTGGGCGAGTTCGTGGAGGTCCTGCCGGCCTCGCAGCGGACGTCGGGCGAGTGGTACGCGGGAACCGCCGACGCGATCTTCCAGAACTGGGACATCATCGAGGCACTGCGACCCAAGCACGTGCTGGTCCTGGCCGGCGACCACGTCTACAAGATGGACTACGGCGAGATGCTGGCGCACCACGTCGCGAAGGGCGCCGACATGACGGTGGCCTGCCTGACGGTGCCGCTCGAGGACGCCAAGGGCTTCGGCGTCATGGCGGTGGACGAGAGCCACCGCGTGACCGGGTTCGAGGAGAAGCCGGCGAGCCCCCGGCCGATGCCCGGCTCGACCGACCAGGCGCTCGCGTCCATGGGCATCTACCTCTTCAACACCGACTTCCTCTTCGAGCAGCTGCACCGGGACGCGGCGGATCCCGCCTCCAGCCGCGACTTCGGCAAGGACATCATCCCCTCCATCATCGGCAGCCACGCGGTCTACGCCTACCCCTTCCGCGACCCGAAGACCGGCCAGCAGCCCTACTGGCGCGACGTCGGCACCCTCGACTCGTTCTGGGAGAGCAACATGGAACTGGTGTCGGTGGCCCCGGAGCTGAATCTGTACGACGAGGACTGGCCGATCCTCACCTACCACCGCCAGCTGCCGTCCGCCAAGTTCGTGTTCCGGGACCCGGGCCGCGAGGGCAAGGCGCTGGACTCGATCGTGTCGGGCGGCTGCATCATCTCGGGGGCGACGCTCATCAACTCGCTGCTCTTCTCCAACGTGCGCGTGCACTCCTTCAGCACGGTCACCGACACGGTGGTGCTCCCGGAGGTCGTGATCAACCGCTACTGCCGCATCAGTCGCGCGATCATCGACCGCGGCTGCGTGCTGCCGGAGGGCACGGTCATCGGCGAGGACCGGGAGGACGACGCGAAGCGCTTCCGCGTCACACCGAAGGGCATCACCCTCGTGACACCGGAGATGCTCGGCCAGCCGGTGTCGGCAAGCGTCACCTGAGACCAGCTACCTGATCGCGCGCACCGGCGCCGCGACGAAGGCGATCAGGAAGCCGGCCAGCGACAGGCCGGCGATCCACCGCGCCGCCGAGTGCAGGCGCCGCGCGCCGCCGTTCGCCGCCGAGACGACCTCGAAGTCCGTCACGTAGACCGTCTCGCAGGCGCCGTTGCCGGTGTCGTCGCGGGTCACGCTGGTGCCGCGGTTGAACCCGTTTGCCGGATTGCTGTAGCGCGCCAGCGTGCCCTTGAAGCGAACGTGGTCGCCGGGCCGCGCGCTCATCAGCGCCTTCTTCACCCGCGGATCGTCCGCCAGCAGGTGGTTGTTCGACAGCTCGTCCATGCGGAAGCGCGCGCCCGTCTGCGCGTCCGGCCAGTAGGCCCAGCAGGTCCAGCTGTCGTTGCGGAAGTCCATGTCGCGATAGACGCCGCTGCGCACGTTGTCGCCCCAGATCACGCACAGGTCGCGGACGTTGAGGAAGTCCTGCCACGCGCCGTGATGCCAGATGTCGGCGATCGAGTCGGCGTCGTGGTAGCTCACGATCACGCCATCGAGCTGATAGTCGAACAGCGGCTCGATCGCGTAGCGCTGATCCCCCGCCTCCACCCAGAACGGCTTGCGTTCGGTCGGCTGCTGGCGCGGCGCCTTCAGCGCCTGCGCGTCGTAGGTCTCGGGCAGCGGCAGCTCGTCACGCCGCCACCAGGTCGCGGCGAGGACGAGGAGGCTCAGCAGGAAGGCGAAACCGAAGGCTCGGGCGATCAGGGTAATCATCGGGACGAGTATCGGTCGGCTTGCGCGAACACTTTACCCGCGGACGGGGTGTCGCGAGGCGCCTACTCGTACCGCAGCGCCTCGACCGGCTGGAGCCGGGCCGCCTGGTGGGCCGGGTAGTAGCCGAAGAAGATCCCGGTGGCGGCGGAGAACACGAACGTGGTCATGCCGGCAAACTCGTAGACGGCCCAGGCGCCGGCCACGCCGAGCGCCACGCCGGCGAGGCCGCCGATCGTGCAGATGAGGACGGCCTCCAGCAGGAACTGGAGCAGGATGTCGCGGCGCCGCGCGCCGACGGCCATACGGATGCCGATCTCGCGCGTCCGCTCGGTGACCGACACCAGCATGATGTTCATGATCCCGATGCCGCCGACGATCAGCGAGATGGAAGCGATCGTGCCGAGCATGACCGTCAGCACGCGCGCGGTGGTGGCAGCCGTCTCCGCCGTGGACGCCAGGTTGCGCACGGTGAAGTCGTCGGGCTGGCCGGGCTTGAGGCGGTGGCGCTGGCGCAGGGTCTGGCGGATGTCGGCCTCGGCGTCCTCCATGAGCTCGCTGGACTTCGCGCGAACCGTGATGGAGGTCACCGTGCCCGGAAAGGAGACGCCGAAGAGCTTGCCCTGCGCGGTCGTCAGGGGCACGAAGACGATGTCGTCCTGGTCCGAGCCGGAGAGACTCTGCCCCTTCTCCTCGGCCACGCCGACGACCGTGAAGGGCTGGTTGCCGATGCGCACGGACTTGCCGACCGGGTCGTCCGTGCCGAAGAGCTCCTTGGCGACCACGCGGCCGAGCACCGCGACGCGCGCCGCCGACCGCACTTCGGCGTCGCTGATCCCCTGACCGGAGTCGATCGCCCACTCGCGCAGGCGGAAGTAGTCGGGCGTGACGCCGCGGACCGTCGTGCTCCAGTTGCTGCCGGCGTGGGCGAGCTGCGCGGTCTGGAACTGCACCGGCGCAACCCCGTCGAGCGTGGGCAGCTTCTCGAGCGCCTCGGCGTCGCCGACGGTGATCGTCGGCCGGCTGCCCGCCCCCATCCGCACCCCTGCCGAGGTGCTCGCGCCCGACAGGATGATGAACAGGTTGCTGCCCATCGCCTGGATCTGCTCGTTGACGGTGTGGCGGGCGCCGTCGCCGACGGCGAGCATCAGCACGACGGCGCCGACGCCGATCACCATGCCGAGCATCGTCAGGCCGGTGCGCAGTCGGTTCAGGCCCATCGCCCGCCAGGCCTCGCCGGGCAGCGCGCGCAGCTTCACGGCGTCACCTCGCCGTCGTGGACGACCCGCCCATCCACGAAGCGGACCAGCCGGCGCGCGTAGCGCGCGACGTCCGCCTCGTGCGTGACCAGGGCGATGGTGATCCCCCGCTCGAGGTTGAGGCGCGTGAAGAGCCCCATGATCTCCTGGCTGGTGTGGGTGTCGAGATTGCCGGTCGGCTCGTCCGCCAGGATGAGCGCCGGTTCGCAGGCCAGGGCGCGGGCGATCGCCACGCGCTGCTGCTGGCCGCCCGACAGCTGGTTGGGCAACGCGGCCGCCCGGCTGCCGAGCCCCACCTGGTCGAGAAGGACCTGCGCGCGCGCGCGGCGCGCGGCGCGGGGGATGCCCGCATAGAGCAGCGGCAGCGCCACGTTGTCGATCGCGCTCACCCGCCGCAGCAGGTTGAAGCCCTGGAACACGAAGCCGATGAGCCGGTTTCGCAGCGCGGCGAGCTCGTCGGGCGCGAGGCCCGCGACGTTGCGCCCCTGCAGCCAGTACTCGCCCGCGGTCGGCGCGTCCAGGCAGCCGAGCAGGTTCATGAAGGTCGACTTGCCGGACCCCGAGGGCCCCATGATCGCAAGGAACTCGCCCGCGGCCACCGACAAGTCGACCTCGTGCAGCACGGGCACGGGATCGCCGCCGGGCACGTCGTAGTGCTTCGAGAGGCGGGAGACGCGAAGCAGCTCGGCCGCCGCGGCCATCACATCATGCGAAAGCGGAAGGTGGTGCCGCTCTCGCTCTTCTTCGCGCCGAGCTCGCGCACGACAACGCGGTCGCCCGGTGACAGGTCGCCCTCGACGATCTCGGTCAGGGTGCCGTCCGTGATCCCGGTGCGCACCTTCACGGGCCTGGGCTTGCTTCCGTCCAGCACGTACACGGTGCTACCGCCTTTGCCGTCCCGCGCCGGCCGCTCGTCGCCGTCCTTCGGCCGGAAGGACAGGGCCGTGCTCGGCACGCGCAGCACGTTCTTTCGCTCGGCCAGCCGGATGCTGACGTGCGCGGTCATGCCCGGCAGCAGCTTGCCCTCCGGGTTCTCCGCCTCGACCACCACGTTGTAGGTCACGACGTTCTGCACGATGGTGGGGTTCAGCCGGATCTGGCGGATGTGCCCGGTGAACTCGCTCTTGGGGAAGGCGTCGACGGTGAAGGTCACGGGCCGGTCGGTGTCCAGCCCGCCGACGTCGGCCTCGGCGACGCTCGTGTCGATCTGCATCCGGCGCAGGTCCTCGGCGATCTGGAACAGCATCGGCGTCTGGAAGCTGGCCGCGACGGTCTGGCCGACGTTGACGTTGCGGTTGATGACCACGCCCGCGATCGGCGACCGGATGATCGCGTAGCGCAGGTTGGTGGTGTCGCGGTCCACCTGGGCCTCGGCGAGCTTCACCTGCGCGGCCGCCACGCGCGCCCGCTCGCGGGCCTGGTCGAGGTCCGAGTCCGGCGCGAGGTTCTTGCGGAACAGGGTCTGCGTGCGCTCGACGTTGCTGCGCGCGAGCTCGAGCGTCGCGCGGGCGTTGTCGAGGTTCGCCTCGCTCTGCTTGAGCGCCGCCTGCAGCAGCGCGGGGTCGAGCTCCGCGAGCACCTGGTCCTCCTTGACCGCGTCGTTGAAGTCGACGTGGATCTTGTAGACGGTCCCCGACACCTGGGTGCCGACCTGCACGACCGTGATCGGGCTCAGCGTGCCGTTGGCCGTGATCGTCTGGACGATGTCGCCACGATCGACTTCCTGGGTCCGGTACTGGTCGGTCCGGGCCTCCTTGCCGGCAGGCCAGAACCACCATCCGGCGGCGCCGGCAAGCAGGAACAGGAGAGCGAGGAGCTTTTTCATCTGCGCACGACCCGGAGTCTCCTTAGACCCTCGAGGGGTCGATTGATTCCCGGCGCCGCGCTCGCCGCTCCAGCCAGCGCCACACGTGGCCCTGGGTCACCGGCCGCCCCGTCAGCACGTAGTCGAGCACGCGGTCGTCCTGCAGGGTCCAGGTCATCAACGTCTCCGCCCTGGCGAGTCCGCAGAACAGCAGGCGGTCGCCGAAGCCGAGCGGCTCTCCGTCGGCCGGCATCAGGGTGACCGTCTCGCCGCGCGCGAGCAGGAGAGGCACGCAGCGCAGGACGCCGGTGCGATCGCGCGGGTCCCGGAGCACGTCGCCGACCGCGACGCGGTTGCCCCCGGCGACTTCCCGTCCGACGGCCCTCGCCTGCCGATCGCCGATGCGCACCTCCCAGATGTCGGGAACCACGTCCTCGGTGACCGCGGTGATGCGCGCCAGCACCTCGTTGGCCCAGGCGTTGCTCTCGCGCCGCGAGCGGGCGAGGAAGCGCGAGAGCAGCGGCGAGGTGATCAGGGCGATCACCTCGTGGACGATGCTCTCGCTCGCGTGCATGACGAGATCCGCCTCTACCGCGCGGAACAGCGCGTCGTTCGCGTGCCGGTTCTGGCGGATCACGACGAACAGCGCGGGGTTCATCGACTTCGCCGTCATCACGATCGACAGGTTGTTGGCGTCGTCGTCGGTGCCCGCCACGATGCCGACCGCGTCGAACACGCCGGCCGCCGCCAGCGTCTCCTCCTCGGTGCCCCGGCCGCGCACGCAGTTCTTGCACCCCGTTCGGTCGGGGTCGGCCTCGACGACGACGGTCATCATGCCCGCGCGCTTCATCTCGCGGTGGATCGCCTTGCCGAAGCGCCCATAGCCGCAGATGATCCAGCCGCCGCGCGGCGGGTAGCGCGGCTCGGGCAGCGCGGTCTGCGGCACCGCGCTCAGCCACTCGTGCAGCAGCCAGGTCCCGGGCGAGCGCAGGGCCATCGCGAGGTGCTCGGCGAACGCCTCGAACGGGTTGATGATGTGGTCGGTGTCGAAGGACGCCATGTTCGCGGCCGCGTCGCGGTTGCCCACCCGGCTGATCACGGCGAGCCCGGGGTGCAGCAGCTTGGCGGCGATGGCCACGCTCAGGTTCACCTGGTCCCGGTTGGTCAGGGCGACGACGGCGTGGCACCGGCGGGACTTGAGACCGGCATCCATCAGGTTCTCCGGCAGGCTCGCGTCCGCGCACAGGCCCGGCACGTAGACGTCGTAGTCCTGGATCGCGAGCGCGTTCACGCGCTGCGGGTCGATGTCGATGGCGACCGCGCGGCGCCCGCGCTCGGTGAGCGCCTTGACCAGCAGGCTGCCGGTGTCGCCGAAGCCGCAGACCAGGTAGTAGCGTTCGCGGATGCGGCGCACGTCGCGCACGAACCCCTGGCGCGTGCGTGCCTCCCGGAACGCCGGGTCCTGGAACAGGCTGATGATCGCGCCGATCCCGTAGAACCACGGGATCACCGTGAGGTAGATGGTGAAGGTCGCCCACAGCCGCTGGGCGTCCGAGAAGGCATACGGGATCTCGCCGAAACCAATCGTCGTCGCCGTGTAGGTCACGAAGTAGAAGGCGTGCAGGAAGCTCATCTGCTGGCGCACGCCATCCAGCGTCGGGCCCGGCACGAGCACCATGCCCAGCACCGCGACCGCATACGCGCAGATCAGCATGAGCAGCGGCGTGCGCATCCGCCGCATGATGAGGAAGGTGATGGGGCTCATGCCGCCGGTCCGGCGCCGGTCAGCGACGCAGGGTCACCGTCTCGACGACGAGCAGCACCACCGAGGTGACGTTGGCGAACAGCGCGCCGCTCGCGAACGAGACGACGGCAGCCATGGCGTGCGGCGTGATCTCCTGGCTCATGCCATACGTCGACACGCCCCAGATGATGGCGGCGGTGATGAGCCCGAGGTCGGCGACCAGCGACGTCGCGAGCTGCGTCGCGCCCATCTGCGTGCGGTCCCCGAACTTGAGCACCGTGGCGATCAGGTTCACGACGATGGCCGCGAACAGCTCATAGGGGCTGTGGTGCACGGGGTTGTCGATCTCGCCGATGCAGAACCCGAAGTTCAGCGTCGCGGCGAGCAGGATGAAGAAACCGAAGACCACTTTCTCGGGGTTCATGGGGGCCTCGTCGCCGCCTGCGGGTGCGTTCCGATTCTAGGCCGGATTCTCGGCCCGCGCGTGCTCTTGCGGGGCGCCGGGAAAGGGGCGAGAGTGGCGCGCCCCGTCCTTTGCTGGAGACCCCGATGAGCCCGAGCCTGCGCGCGTCGTCCCTGGCCCTCCTCCTCGCGGCCGCCCCGGCCCAGGCGCACGACGCAGCGCCGACCTACGAGCGGGTGACCTTCGCCGTCAACGCGGGCACCGAGGTGCCGAACGACACGCTCACCGTGGTGCTGGCCGCGCAGCGTGACGGCCCCAGCCCCCGCCGGCTCGGCGCGGAGGTCAACCAGGCGATGGCCTGGGCGCTGGCCCGCGCGAAGGAAGTGCCCGGTGTCCAGGCCCAGACGCTCGACTACCGCACGCAGCCCCTCTACCAGAAGGGCACGATGAGCGGCTGGCGCGTCACGCAGTCGCTGCGCCTCGAGAGCCAGGACGCGGCGACGCTCGCCGAGCTCGTCGGCGCGCTGCAGGAGCAGCTGGTGGTGCAGCGCGTGGACTACGAGGTCTCGCGCGCGGCGCGCAAGACGGTCGAGGACCGGCTGATCGGCGAGGCCATCGCCGGCTTCCAGGCGCGCGCGCGACTCGTCGCCGAGGGTCACGGGCGACGCGGCTGGCGACTGGTGCGGCTCGACGTCACCACCAGCGGGGGCGAGCCGGCCCCGGTGCCGCGGATGCGGACGATGGCAGCCGCGGAGGCGGCACCGCCCGCGACGCTGGAAGCCGGCACGCAGACCCTGACCGTCACGGCGTCCGGCGAGATCGAGCTGACGCCGGACTGAGCCGCCGCCCGGCCCGCCACCCTTCACCCCGCAACCGGAGACCCGCGACCATGTCCGAGGAAGGCCGTTTCACGCTCCATCTGGAACAGCTCGAGGGCTTCGAGTTCAAGCTCAAGTTCGACTGGGAGGACCTTCCCGACCTCGTGCTCGACGAGCCCCCGCCGCTCGGCGGACGCGCCGGTCCCAACCCCTCGCGACTGCTCGCCGCGGCGGCGGCGAACTGCCTGAGCGCGAGCCTGCTCTACTGCGTGGCCAAGAACGATCCGCCGGCCGGGGCAGTCCGGACCGCGGTCACCTGCCGCATGGTGCGCAACGACAAGCAGCGGCTGCGCGTCGGCGGCATGGACGTGCGCATCGAGGTGGACGGCGCACTCGCCGAGGCCGCGCGCTTCAAGCGCTGCATGGACCTGTTCGAGGACTTCTGCGTCGTCACGGCCTCGATCCGCGACGGCATCCCGGTCTCGGTCGAGGTCTGCGACCCCGCCGGCAACGTGCTGCACCGCACAGGGTGAGGCCGACGTGAGCGGAGAGTTGCGGCTGCGCAAGGACCACGAGCGGCGCCTGCGGGCGGGCCACTGCTGGATCTACGCCAACGAGGTCGATACCGCCGCGACCCCGCTCGGGGTCTTCGAGCCGGGGCAAGCCGTGGACGTCGTGAGCCAGCGCGGACAGTGGCTCGGCTCGGGCTACGTCAACCCGCACTCGCTGATCTGCGGGCGCATCGTCAGCCGCGACCGCGCGCACCCGCTGTCGCGCTCGCTGCTCGTGCACCGCCTCAACGTGGCGCTGGCGCTGCGCGAGCGCCTGTACCCGGGGCCCTGGTACCGCCTGGTGCACGGCGAGGCCGACGGTCTGCCCGGGCTCGTGGTCGATCGCTACGGCGACGTCCTCGTCGCCCAGCTCGCGACCGCCGGCATGGAGCGGCTGCGCGAGGACGTGCTCGCGGCCCTCGACAAGGTCCTCGCGCCTGCCGGAGTCCTGCTGCGCAACGACAGTCCGGTGCGCGCCATGGAGGGACTCCCCGAGGTCGTCGAGACCGGGGCGGGGACCGTGCCGGACAGCCTGTCCATCGAGGAGGGCGGGTGCCGCTTCGAGACCCCCGCGCTCGGCCAGAAGACGGGCTGGTACTTCGACCAGGCCGCGAACCGGGACCGGCTGTCGAAGTACGTCCGCGACCGGCGCGTGCTCGACGTCTGCAGCTACGTGGGCGCGTGGGCGGTGCGGGCCGTCTGTGCCGGGGCTGGCCATGCCACCTGCGTGGACGCGTCGGCCGCGGCGCTCGACGGCGCGTCCGCCAACGCCGCGCGCAACGGCGTGGGCGACCGCGTCGAGACGCGACGGGGGGATGCCTTCGAGGTGCTGAAGGCGCTGCGCGCCGCCGGCGAGCGCTACGACGTGGTCGTGCTCGACCCGCCGGCGTTCGTGAAGCGGCGCAAGGACTTCGAGGAAGGGGCGCTCGCCTACCGGCGGCTCAACGAGCTCGGCCTGACGCTGCTCGAGCGGGACGGCCTGCTCGTCACCTCGTCCTGCTCGTTCCACATGGGTCGCGACGACCTGCTCAAGACCGTCCAGCAGGCGGCGCGGCACTGCGACCGCTCGCTGCAGTTGCTCGAGGAGGGGCGGCAGGGACCGGACCACCCGGTCCACCCGGCCATGCCGGAGACGGCGTACCTGAAGACCTTCTACCTGCGGGTGCTGCCCACCTTCTGACGGGCGTCAGGCGCGGCGGCCGGCGAGCCGCAGCACCTCGACGCGGATGCGCTCGCGCTGCCCGCTCGGCAGTGCACGCCAGGAGTCGACGAAGCTGCGCTCCTCGACGCTCAGGCCGTCGCTGCCGCGCTCGTCGCCGAACAGCAGCCACGCGGGGTTCACTTCGAGCACGGCGGCGATCCCGTCGATCTTGCGCGGCCGCAGGCTCTTGCCGTTCTCGATCTTCTGGATCACCGCCTGGTTGGTGCCGGCCCGCACCGCGAGCTCCTCCTGCGTCCAGCCCATCTGGCGCCGGCGGTAGCGCAGGCGCTCGCCGAGCGTGCGCAGGCGCATGGACGACGGTCTGCTCGGAGGCATCGTCTCCACCCTCATGCGGTCACCCGTTCCCCTGCCATCACCTGCACGGCGCAGGCGACGGGGCTAACGGCTGCCCCGGCGATTTCTTGAAAGACAGCGCCTTTCGCCGGGAAGGGTCGGCGGATATCCTGTCGACCCGGCGCCCCCGACCGGGATGCGCCCCGCGCCCCGCCGCGCGCCTTTCCCCACCGCCCGAGCCGCATGATCTATCCCGACATCGACCCGATCGCACTCGACCTCGGCCCGCTCAAGATCCGCTGGTACGGGCTCATGTACCTCCTCGGTTTCGCCGCCGCCTGGTGGCTGGGCCGGTGGCGGGCCAGCCGACCCGGCTCCGGCTGGAAGCCGCAGGACGTCGACGACCTCATCTTCTACTGCGCCATCGGCGTCGTCGCCGGCGGGCGTCTCGGGTACATCCTGTTCTACGGCTTCCAGGACTGGCTCGCGGACCCGCTGCGGCTGCTGCGCATCTGGGAGGGAGGCATGTCGTTCCACGGCGGCCTGCTCGGGGTGCTGCTCGCCGTTGCACTGTTCTGCCGCGCGCAGGGGCGCCGCTTCTTCGCGGTGACGGACTTCCTGGCCCCGCTCGTCCCCGTCGGCCTCGGCGCGGGGAGGATCGGCAACTTCGTCAACGGCGAGCTGTGGGGCGCGCCGACCGCGTCCGCGCTCGGCATGCAGCTGCCCTGCGCGCGCTTCCCGGAACACTGCGCAGGCCTGCCGCCCGACGCCGCGCTGAGCCTGCCGCACCACGCGAGCCAGCTGTACGAGGCCGGGCTCGAGGGCCTCGCGCTGTTCCTCATCCTCTGGCTCTACTCGTCGCGACCACGACCGACGATGGCCGTGTCGGGGCTGTTTCTGATCGCCTACGGCGCCTTCCGCTTCCTCGTCGAGCTCGTCCGGATGCCCGATGCGCACCTCGGCTACCTGGCCTTCGGCTGGCTGACCATGGGTCAGCTGCTCACGCTGCCGATGCTGCTGGCCGGCGCGGCGCTGATGTGGCTCGCGCACCGCAGCGACACCGCGGCGCCGGCGCGCCCGGGAAACGCGCAGTGAAGCCGTACCTCGACCTGCTCCGCCGCGTGCTCCACGACGGCAGCTGGCAGGAGAACCGCACCGGCATCCGCACCAAGGCGATCTCGGGGGCGATGCTCCAGTTCGATCTCGCCACCGGCTTTCCCGCGGTGACGACCAAGCGGCTGGCCTTCAAGTCCGCGATGGGCGAGCTGTGCGGCTTCCTGCGGGGCGCGACGAGCGCTGCGCAGTTCCGCGAGCTCGGCTGCAAGGTGTGGGACGCCAACGCGAACGACAACGCGCACTGGCGCGCGAGCCCGTACCGGCGCGGGCCCGACGACCTCGGCCCCGTGTACGGCGCGCAGTGGCGGCGCTGGCCGGCGATCAAACAGCTGCCGGCCGACGCCCAGGCCGCGCTCGCGCAGGCGGAGCGGGACGGTTACCGGCCGCTCGCCGAGGCCCCGGGCGGCCTGCGCCTGCTGCATCGCGAGATCGACCAGCTGCGCGACTGCCTCGACCGCATCCACGCGCGCCCGCACGACCGGCGCATCCTGTTCCACGCCTGGAACCCGGCCCAGCTCGACGAGATGGCGCTGCCGCCCTGCCACCTGCTCTACCAGTTCAACGTCGACGTGGCCGGCCGCGAGCTCAGCCTCTGCCTCTACCAGCGTTCGGTCGACACCTTCCTCGGGCTCCCCTGGAACCTGGCGGAAGGCGCTGCGCTGCTCGCGCTGTTCGGCCGCCTCACCGGATACCGGCCGCGCTGGCTCACCTGGTTCGGGTCGGACGTCCACGTCTACGAGACGCACCTCCCCGCGGTCGTCGAGCAGCTCGGCCGGTCCCCCCACCCTGCTCCGACGCTGCAGATCGCCGCGCGCGTGCCCGACTGCGCGCAGACAGGCCGCTACGAGCCGGAGTGGCTCGAGCGGGTGCGGCCGGAGGATTTCGTGCTCGTCGGCTACCAGCACCACCCGGCGATCAGCGCCGAGATGGCGGTCTAGCCGGCCAGCTCCTGCAGCTTGCGGAACAGCGTGCGCTCGCTGACGCCGAGCGCCTGCGCGAGCGCCTTGCGGTCGCCGCGGAACTGCTCGACGACCTGCCGCAGGTAGGCCCGCTCGGCCTGCTCGAGGGAGAGGATCCCCTCCCCACCCGCCGATCCCGATCCGGGCGCCACCACGCCGGTGCTGTCGCGGCAGGCCTCGGGCAGGTCCTTGGGAAGGATCACCGCGCCGTCCGCGAGCAGCGCAGCCCGTTCCAGGATGTTGCGCAGCTCCCGCACGTTGCCGGGGAAGCCGTAGCGCTCCAGGCAGTCGAGCGCGGCGCCGGACAGCGTCATCTGCTCGCCGCCCGGGATGCGCTTGAGGAGGGTCTCGGCGAGCAGCCGGATGTCCTCGCGACGTTCCCGCAGGGGCGGTAGGCGGATGGGAAAGGCGCTGATCCGGTAGTAGAGGTCCTGCCGGAAGGAGCCCTCGGCGACCGCGCGCTCGAGGTCGCGGTGCGTCGCGCAGATCAGCCGGAAATCGGCCTCGTGCGGCTCCACGCCGCCCACGCGCCGGAAGCTCCGGGTCTCGAGCAGCCGCAGCAGCTTGACCTGCAGCGGCAGGGGGATGTCGCCGACCTCGTCGAGGAACAGCGTCCCGCCGTTGGCCGCCTCGACCAGCCCGGCCTTGGCCGCGTGCGCGCCCGTGAAGGCGCCGCGCTCGTGACCGAACAGCTCGCTCTCGAACAGCGACTCGGTGAGCCCCGAGCACTCGAGCGGGACGAACGGCCGGTCGCGGCGCGGGCTCGCGTCGTGGATGGCGCGCGCGACGAGCTCCTTGCCCGTGCCCGACTCGCCGAGCAGCAGGGCCGCGGTCATGCTGGGCGCGACGCGGCGCACCAGATCGAGCACGGCGTTGAAGGCCGGCGAACGGCCCACGAGCCCGCCCTCGGCCGTCCCGGCGGCCGCCGTCCCGTAGGTCTCGAGGCGCTCGAGAAACATCCAGAGGCTGCCGTCCGGCCGGTAGACCGGCCGCGTCTCCACCGAGACGTGCACGTCGCCGCGCGGCGTGTGGTGGATGTGCAGCACCTGCTGCGGCTGGCCCGACTCGCGCGCCAGCCGCATGGGGCAGGTCTCCCCGCGCTGATCGCACGGCGCATCCGCCCCGTGGGACACCGCGTGGCAACTCCTGCCGACCACCTCGTCGCCACCGGCGAAGACCAGCCGGTAGCGCTCGTTCGCGGCGAGGATCCGGTGCTCCGGGTCGATCGCCACGGCCGGGGCGTGGATGCCTTCGAGCAGCGCCTGGGCGATTCCGGCAATACTGCCAAGTTCGTCACTCATGACCGGGACTATATGCCACTTTTGTCACTCTGGGCGCGGACGAGGCGCGATGCGACAAACGAGAGCCTGCGGGATATCCCGCAGTACTTGATTAAGTTCTTATCTTTTCCAATGGTTTGGAACGGGAGCTTCGCGTGGTCGATGAACTGGCACTCTCTTTGCTAACTAGTTTGCAGCCTAGACCCCGCTCGCGGGGCATCAGGGTCAAAGCGCAGGCGACAACCGGAACAGCGGCCGCCTGCCGCCGGGCCGCAAGGCCAGGCCCGCTGGATCAGGCTCCTTCGGGGCCTGAGAGTTGGGAGCACTGCTTCTGCTTCCGCATCGCATCTCCTCCTTTGATTGACCGCCCTCCGGGCGGTCTCTTTTTTTGGGGCCCACGACCGCCAGGACCGGTCCTGTCCCGGCGGATCCTAAAGACCCCGCCGCGCGGTCCGACAAGATGATGCGCCGCCGCCGTGGAGCGGCGGACGACGAGGAGGCAGGCGACGATGCGATTTCTCCGATGGCTGGCGCTCCTCGCCGGGCTTCCGACGCTGATCGCTTGCGCCACGACACCGCCGCCCGACGCCGCTGCCCCGGCGACGGAGAGCCCCGCGGAGTGGGAGCTCGCGCAGTGGCAGTCCCCCCGCTTCGACGTCCTGCGCAGCCGCATGCCGGTGCAGGGTCGGGACGTCACCTTCGACATGCTGAACTCGCCGGCGCGGGTGACCCGGGCCGAGCAGGCCGCCCTCGGCGAGTGGGCGGAGATCACCCTCACGGCGCAGCGACGCGCGCTCGACGATGCGGCGGCCGTCGAGCCGCCCGAGGTGATCGCGCTCGGCGAGGCGGCCCGCAGCCGCCACACCTCCAACCTGCTGGCGCTCCACAACGGCGTCCTCAGCTGGGGCGAGTTCAACCGCCGGACGCTGACGATCGACGCCGAGTACCGCAACGCCCTCGCCAACCTGCGGCTCGTGCGCTGACCGCGCCGTCGCCGGGCGGGGCTCAGCTCGCCGATCCGCGCCCCGCGACGCGGCGCCGCAGCAGCCACTTCTCGGTCGCCACCACCGGCGAGATGAGCAGCCCGACCAGGGTTGCGACCACGAGGTCGTCCCACTCGAGCGCCGCGCTCCCGAACACGGCCTGCAGCGGCGGCAGGTAGATGAACGCCGCCTGCGCGGCCAGCACCGCCGCGATGCCGACGTACACCGCGGGGTTGCTGCCCAGTCCGATGGTCAGCACCGAGTCGCGCAGCGAGCGGCTGTTCAGCAGGTAGAAGATCTGGAACATGATCACGGTCGTGACCGCCATGGTCTGGGACTCGGCCAGCGCGGCGTGATCCGTGTCGCCGGCGCCGACGTACTGGCCGTACTCCCACAGGAAGACCCCCACGCCGCCCGCCGTCATCAGCAGGGCGGCGACGACCGTCCGCCAGAGGACGAACCGCGACAGCACGGGCGCCCGCGGATCCCTCGGCGGGCGCCGCATCAGATCGGGCTCCCGCGCCTCGAAGGCGAGCGGCAGCGCCAGCGCGACGGCTGCCACGAGGTTGATCCAGAGGATCTGCACGGGCTCGATCGGCAGGAGCAGCAGCCGGCTCTGCGGATCGAAGGGGAAGAACAGCACCGCGTAGATGAGGATCAGCGCGAGCCCGAGATTGGTCGGCAGGACGAAGGCGAGACTCTTGATCAGGTTGTCGTAGACGCGCCGTCCCTCCTCCACCGCGGCGACGATGGTCGCGAAGTTGTCGTCGGTGAGCACGACGTCGGCGGCCTCCTTCGCCGCCGCGGTGCCGGCGACCCCCATCGCGACGCCGATGTCCGACTGCTTGAGCGCCGGGGCGTCGTTGACGCCGTCCCCGGTCATCGCGGTGACCTGTCCCTCCGCCTGCAGCGCCTGGACGAGCCGCAGCTTGTGCTCGGGCGCGACGCGGGCGAAGACCGAAGTGGAGACTGCGGCGGCACGCAGGCGCTCGGGCGCGAGCGCGTCGAGCGCCGGGCCATCGAGCGCCGGGCCGTCGCCGGCCAGCCCCAGCTCCCGGCCGATCGCCTGCGCGGTGGCCCTGTGGTCGCCGGTGATCATCTTCACCGTGATGCCGGCGGCCTGGCACGCCCGGACGGCAGCGACCGCCTCGGGCCGCGGCGGGTCGATCATGCCGACCAGGCCGACGAAGCGCAGGCCGTTGATATCGTCGAGCTGCAGCGCCTCGCCGGCGCCCGGCCACGGCTTCTGCGCGAGCGCCAGCACGCGCATGCCGCTCGCGGCCATGCGCTCGACCACCGCGTGCACGGCGGCCGGGTCGGCCGCCGGAACCCCGCCACAGCGACGGAGCACGACCTCGGGGGCGCCCTTGACGATCACGCGGCGCGCGCCGTCCGGCGCGTCGTGCAGCGTGGCCATCAGCTGGTGCTCGGACTCGAACGGGATCGCGTCGCGCCGCGCGTGCTCCCGCCGTGCCTCGTCGACCGCAACGCCCGCCTTCGCCGCCGCGACGACGAGCGCGGCCTCGGTCGGGTCACCGGTGATCGCCCACTCCCCGTCCCGCCGGTGCAGGGTCGCGTCGCTGCAGAGCGCCGCGTCGCACAGCAGCGCCCGGACGTCCTCCGGCGCCGCACCGGGCACCCCGGCGCCGCGCACGAAGGCGCCCTCGGGCGCGTAGCCCACGCCCTGCACCGTGCAGGCGCCGCCGTCGGGCGTCCAGGCCTCGACCAGCGTCATCTCGTTGCGCGTCAGCGTGCCCGTCTTGTCCGAGCAGATGACCGTCGTGGACCCGAGCGTCTCGACCGCAGGAAGCTTGCGGACGATGGCGCGCCGACGCGCCATCCGCTGCACGCCGATGGCCAGCGAGATCGTGACGATCGCCGGCAGGCCCTCCGGGATCGCTCCCACCGCGAGCGCGATGGCGAACACGAGCGTCTCGCGCAGCGCGTCCGCCAGGGGGAGGCCGGCGCCCGTGGCGCGGAACACGCCGATCGTGAGGATGATCGCGGAGACGGCGACGACGGCCAGCGCGATGTAACTGCCGATCGTGGCGAGGGCGCGGGTCAGCGGCGTCTCGAGGTCGGTCGTCTCCTCGAGCAGGCTGGAGATGCGGCCGAGCTCGGTGCGCACCCCCGTCGCGACGACGACGCCAGTCGCGGTGCCGTAGCTCACCAGCGTGCCGCCGTAGACCAGCGACGCGCGGTCCCCCACCGCCGCCTCGGGCGGCACCGCGCCCACCGCCTTTTCCACCGGCACGGACTCGCCCGTCAGCGCGGCTTCCCCCACGCGCAGGTTGCGCACCGCCAGCAGCCGCAGGTCGGCAGGCACCTTGTCGCCGGCGGCCAGCAGCACGACGTCGCCAGGCACCAGGTCGGCGACGGGGACGGTGTGGCGCGCGCCGTCGCGCAACGCCGTGGCGTCGTCCGGCACCATGTCCCGCAACGCCTCGATGGCCCGGCCCGCCCGGTACTCCTGGACGAAACCGATCAGGCTGTTGAGGACGACGACGGCCAGCACCACCAGGCCGTCGGTCACCTTGCCGAGCGCCACCGCGAGCAGGGAGGACGCGAGCAGCACCCAGATGAGCGGGTTGTCGATCTGACGCCAGAGGATGACGGCGGGGCCCTCGGCGCCGGCGCGCGCCAGCACGTTCGGGCCGTGCGTGCGCAGACGCGCCCGCGCCTCCTCCGACGCGAGCCCGGCCGGGTTGCTGCCCAGCGCGTCGAGCACCGCCGTGGCCGCCAGAGCGTGCCACGCCGGTGCGGCAACACCCGCCGCGCGGCCCGCGCCGTCACGACCCCGTGCGCCCGTCACGCCGACCCCGTCCCGCAACGCACCCCCGTCCCCCTCACACGAACAGGACCGCGACGAACCACGCCGCACCGATGCCGGCAACGACGGCAGGCCGCTCGGGAGCCCGCCACAGCGCTGCCAGCAGGAAGGCGTTGTAGGGCAGCGGCGCGAAGTGCAGCAGCGCGACGACGGCCAGCGGCGCCCGCTCGATGGCCGCAACGAGGGCGAGCAGCGTCGCCAGCAGATTCACGAAGGTCCCCACGCCGAGCATCTCGGGCCAGAGCAGTCTGCGCCACGGCACCTGCCCGTTCCAGCGGTCCACGAAGTAGCTGCCTGGCACCGCGGGCCCCGCGCGACCGAGGCCCCTACTTGAGCCGGACGACGACGCTGTCGTAGCCGTTGCCCTTGAGCTTGTCGCGCACGTCCTTGAGCTTGGCGGCGTTGTTGAAGGGCCCGATCCGCACGCGGTAGAACGCGGCCTCGTTGTTGATGCTGACGCTCTGGATGTCCGCGGTGACGCCGAGCAGCGCGAGCTTGGCCTTCATGCGGTCCGCCTCCTCGGGCTTCTTGAAGGCCGCCACCTGCAGCAGCAGCGATTCGCTCTGGGGGGGCGCAGGGGCGGCCGGCGCTTGCGCAGGGGCTTGCGTCTGCGCTTGCGACGGCGCTGCGGCCGGCGGCGGGTGAGGCACCGCGGCAGCCGGCGGCTGCTTGGCGCGACGGTTGACCTCCTCGTCGCTCACCACGACCTCCATCTCGGGCAGCACGGTGTAGAAGGAGAACGTCGGCCGGGGACCGCTCGGGCGCTCCTTCTCTCGCTCTTTTTCCTTCTCGGCGTCCTTCGACTCCGTCTTGGCGACCGCCGCCGACTTCGAGGGCAGGAGCTGCCTCAGCTCCTCCGGACCGTACCGGACCCACGCGTAGCCCACGGCGAAGGCCCCGAAGAGGAAGCCGAGCGCGAACAGCGCCCAGCCGGGCGTGGTGCGGCGCGATCGCGATTCGGTGCGACGCCTGTAATCGCGCGACATCCGCGTATCACATGCTCTCGGGCGCCGAGACCCCGAGCAGGTTCAGGCCGTTGCGGATCGCCTCGCGCGTCGCGAGGACCAGCTTGACCCGCGCGTCGCGCAGCGCGTCGTCCGCGACGAGGAAGGGGTGGGCGTTGTAGTACGTATGGAAGTCGTTCGCGAGCTCCCTCAGGTAGTGCGTCAGCTGGTGGGGAGCGTGCGCGAGCGCCGCGGACTCGATCACCTCGGGGTAACGGGAGAGCGTCCTGAGCAGCCCGGTCTCGTGATCCTCGGTCAGCCGCTCGAGGTTGCGCGTCCCGGGGCTGGGCTCGACGGCGAGGCCCTTCTCGGCGGCCTGCCGCAGCACCGAGCAGATCCGCGCGTGCGCGTACTGCACGTAGTACACCGGGTTGTCCGCCGACTGGGACTTCGCGAGATCCAGATCGAAGTCGAGGTGCTGTTCGGCGGAGCGGGTCACGTAGAAGAAACGCGCCGCGTCGCGGCCCACCTCGCGGCGCAGTTGCCGGAGCGTGACGAAGTCGCCCGAGCGCGTCGACATCTGCACCTTCTCGCCGCCCCGGTAGAGCACCGCGAACTGCACGAGCAGCACGTCGAGCTTCGCCGGATCGTCGCCCATCGCCGCGAGCGCCGCCTTCACCCGCGGCACGTAGCCGTGGTGGTCTGCCCCCCAGACGTCGACGACGCGGGCGAAGCCGCGCTCGAGCTTGTCCATGTGGTACGCGATGTCGGACGCGAAGTAGGTCGACTGGCCGTTGTCCCGGACCACGACGCGGTCCTTCTCGTCGCCGAACGCGGTGGAGCGGAACCAGAGCGCACCGTCCTGCTCGTAGGCGTGCCCCGAGTGGCGAAGGCGATCGATGGCCCGGTTCACCGCGCCCGACTCGACCAGCGAGCGCTCGGAGTACCACTCCTCGTAGCGCACGCCGAACTCCTCGAGGTCGTTGCGGATGTCGTCGAGGATGACGTTGAGACCGAGCTCGAAGACGTAGCGATAGCGCGGCTCGCCGAGGGCGTGCTTGGCGCGCGCGATCAGCGCGTCGATGTGGTCTTCCTTGTCGCCTGCCGGCCCCTCACCGGCGTCGCGCTCGTCCGGCGTCGGGCCGTCCTCCGGGACGCCGCGCAGCAGCGACGCCGCGTCCTGACGGTAGGCGTCGCCGTGCTCGCGGTGCAGCGTGGCGGCGATGTCCCAGACGTAGTCGCCGCGGTAGCCGTTGGAGGGGAAGCGGAGCGACTCGCCGCAGAGCTCGAGGTAGCGCAGCCACACGGACGTCGCCAGGATGTCCATCTGGCGGCCGGCGTCGTTCACGTAGTACTCGCGGTGCACGTCGTAGCCGATGGCGGCGAGCAGGTCGGCGACGGCCGCGCCGTAGGCCGCGCCGCGGCCGTGCCCGACGTGCAGCGGCCCGGTCGGGTTGGCCGACACGAACTCGACCTGGACGCGGCGCCGCGCGCCGCGATCGCTGCGGCCGAAGGCGGGGCCGAGCCGCAGGGCCTCCGCCACGACCCCGCGATAGGCCTCGGCGGAGAGGCGGAAGTTGATGAAGCCGGGGCCCGCGATCGCGGTCTCGGCCAGCAGCGGCGTCGCGGGCAGCGCGGCGACGATCCGTTCGGCGAGCTCGCGCGGCCGCAGCCCCGCCGGCTTGGCCAGCACCATCGCGGCATTGGTCGCGAAGTCCCCGTGCGCCGGGTCGCGCGCCCGTTCGATGGCGGCGGCACCGGCAGCGGCCGCCGGCAGGACGCCCTGCGCAACCAGCGCCTCCAGCGCCGCCTGCACCAGTTGCTGAACCGTCGCTCTCATCGCCAGCCGACGCGCCGTCTCGAAAAGGGGTCGCAGGATAGCAGGATTGCCGCGGAGCCGCGGCTAGTGGAGCTCCGCCGGGTCGACGTCGACCGACCAGCGCACCCGGCGCGCCTCGGGCAGGGCGATCGCGGCCTCCACCCAGTGCGCCAGCCCGGCCTGCAGCGCGGGCCGGTCGGCCGACTGCACGAGCAGGTGCGCCCGGTAGCGGCCGGCGCGGCGCTCCATCGGCGCCGGCACCGGTCCCCAGACCTCGAGGGAGGGGCCTGACTGACGACGCACGAGGTCCGCCAGTGCCTCGAGAAACACCGCAGGCGGCTCGGGCCGGGCGGCCTCCGCGCGCCAGAGGACCTGGTGCACGAAGGGCGGAAGGCGTGCCGCCTCGCGCTCCGCGAGCGCGGCGCGCGCGAAGGCGGCATAGCCGTCGCGCACCAGGAGCTGGAGCAGGGGGTGGTCGGGGTGGCGCGTCTGGATGAGCACGCGGCCCGGCTTGTCGGCCCGCCCGGCGCGGCCGGCCACCTGCTCGATCAACTGCGCCATGCGCTCGCTGGCGCGGAAGTCGGTGCCGTAGAGGCCCTGGTCCGCGTCGATCACCACCACCAGCGTGA
The DNA here is from genome assembly GCA_025458675.1 of Gammaproteobacteria bacterium. Classification (GTDB taxonomy): domain Bacteria; phylum Pseudomonadota; class Gammaproteobacteria; order Chromatiales; family Chromatiaceae; genus JALORY01. Next base: position 24,137 of record JALORY010000014.1, read on the forward strand.
CGTTCGGGAAGTGGTGCCCCTTGGCGAGCATCTGCGTGCCGACGAGCAGCGGGAAGCGCCCGCTGCGGATCCCTTCGATCGACCGCTCGAGCGCCCCCCGCCGACGCGTGGAGTCCCGGTCGATACGCACCGCGGGATGGCCGGGGAAGAGCCGAGCGACCGCCTCCTCCAGGCGCTCGGTCCCCTGGCCGAGATCGCGCAGATCCGCCGTGCCGCAGGCCGGACAGGACGGCGGCCGCGGCCGCTGGGCCCCGCAGTGGTGGCACCAGAGCGCCGAGTCGGCGCCGTGGAACGTCATGCGGGCGTCGCAGCGTCGGCACTCCGCCACCCAGCCGCACGCGTGGCACATCACCACCGGCGCGTAGCCCCGCCGGTTGAGAAAGAGCAGCACCTGCTCGCCGCGCGCGACCGTCTCGCGCGCGAGGCGCTGACTCACCGGCCCCAGACCGCCGGCGAGGGGCGCGGCGCGGATGTCCACCAGGTCGATGCGCGGCGCCGTCGCCGTGCCCGCGCGCTGCGGAAGCCGCAACGTCCGGTAGCGGCCGAGCTGGGCGTTGCGCAGGCTCTCGAGCGAAGGCGTGGCGGACCCGAGGACCACGGGACAGCCGGCCTCGCGGGCGCGCACGACGGCGACGTCCCGGGCGGAATAGCGGAACCCTTCCTGCTGCTTGTAGGAAGGATCGTGCTCCTCGTCGACGATCACCAGGGCGAGACGGGGCAGCGCCGCGAACACCGCCGAGCGCGTGCCGATGAGCACGTCCGCGCTGCCGTCGCGGGCGGCGAGCCAGGCCCGCTCGCCGTCGCCCTCCGACAGGCCGGAGTGCAGGACCACGATCCGCGCTCCGGCGTGGCGGCGGAATCGCTCCAGCATCTGCGGCGTGAGGCCGATCTCCGGAACGAGGACGAGCACCTGGCCGCGGCGCGCCACGGCTGCCCGCACCAACGCGAGATAGACCTCGGTCTTGCCGCTGCCCGTCACACCGTCGACGAGAAACGCGGCGAACTGCCCGAGCGCCGCGGTGACCGATGCCACCGCGTCGGCCTGCGCGGCGTTCAGCGTCGGGCCGGGCTCGGCCGGCGGGGTCGGCGCGACCGGCGCCGGCACCACCACGCGCTCGACCCACCCGCGCGCGGCCAGGGCGCGCAGGGGCTGGAGCGGCGAAGCGCCCCCCGCGGCGAGGTCCGCCGTGGCGAGGCCGTCCGGGGCCGCCGCGAGCATCGCGATCAGCCGCTCCTGGCGCGGCGCACGCGGCGGCCGGGACGAGGGCAGCCGACCGGCAGCCGTGAGGCGCCAGAGCTCCCGGCCGCCCGCGAGGGGCGCTTTGCCCTGCCGCAGCCGCAACGGCAGCGCCGCGGCCACCACCTCCCCCGGCGGATGCTGGTAGTAGCGTGCGGCCCACTGCAGCAGGCTGAGGTCGGCCGCGCCGAGCAGCGGCTCGGCGTCGAGCACCGCCGCGACGCGTTTGAGGTCCATCCCCGCGCCCGCCTCGCCGTCATGGGCGTCCACCAGCACGCCACAGCGCTCGCCGCGGCCAAAGGGCACGCGCAGGCGCGTGCCGGCCGCGGGTTCCGGTCCCTCGGCGGGGGGCAGATAATCGAACAGGGTGCGGACGGGCGCCGGGACGGCGACCCGCAGAAGGCGTCGCGGGGGCATCTGGCGGACTCTAGCAGACGACGGGCCGACCGCCCGCGCGGGCGGAGTGGATTTTCCACAGAATCTGTTGATAACTCTGTTGAACGCCGCTGCAAACGACGGCTAAAGGCCGTTTCCGCCTTAAAAATCGTTGCGCGGGCACAAATTGAACGGTGATTTCGCGCCCTATAAGAAACAGAGACTTAGCGAGGCTAGGGCGAATCGTGCTGAGGTGCGGCAACTTTGTCGCAACAGACTCGACATGCGCACCGAGAATGTGCATAAGCCGCTGCAGGGTGGTGCTGTCAACGCGGCGATCCACCCGACGTTGGATGTCCTGGGCGGCGCGCGGCGCCGCGAGGCTGGGCATGGCAGACGGTGGAAGCGGCATTGCCGGCGCAGAGGCCGCCGTTCGGATTCGTGCCCGGGGACCGGAGCGCGCCGGTGGCGCGTGAGCGCCCCGCGCCGGCGGGCGGCCTGGACGCCTTCCTCGCGGGCGTGGAACGCCGAGCCTTGGTGATGGCCGAGATCGCGACCCGCAGCCGTGACGACGCGCTGGATCTCGTCCAGGAGGCGATGCTGTCGTTCGTCGACCGCTACGCCACGCACGCGCCGGGAGAGTGGGCGCCCCTCTTCCACCGCGTGCTGCAGAACCGGATCCGCGACTGGCACCGCCGCCGGCAGGTCCGGAATCGCTGGCTCGTGTGGCTCCACGACCGGGACGACGAGGACGACGCGCCGGACCCCATCCAGGAAGCGCCCGACCCGGCCGGTCGGACGCCCGAGGACACCGTCGCCCTCGGCATCGCCGGCGAGGCCCTCGTGGCGGCGGTAGAGGCGCTGCCCTTGCGCCAGCAGCAGGCCTTCCTGCTCCGCACCTGGGAAGGCCTGGACGTGGCGCAGACGGCCCGGGCGATGGGCTGTTCGGAAGGCAGCGTGAAGACCCACCTGTCGCGCGCGATGCACGCACTGCGCGCCCGGCTGGAGGACCACTGGCAATGACGAACACACGCAAGGACCCACTGGAGCAGCGGATCGCCGAACTGCTCGACGACCGCGCGGCGCGCCTCGACGAGCTCACCCTCGCCCGGCTGGGCGCGGCACGCCGGCGGGCGGCCGCCCACGTCGGCTGGGCCGCTCGCATCCGCCGCCCGTTGCAGACTGCCGGCGGGCTCGCGCTCGCCGCCAGCGTCGTGCTCGGGCTCTCCGTCCTGCTCCACGCGCCGAAGGATCCGGCGACGCAGCCGAGCCCCGACGAGATCGAGGCCCTCGCAGAGGACGACGTCGAGCTGTTCGAGAAGCTCGAGTTCTTCCGCTGGCTCGACGAGGAAGGCCACGGCGGCGAGAGCAACGGAGGCAGCGCGTGACGCGGCGCGCGGCTTGGCTGGCGGTCGCGCTCGCGGCCCTCGGCTCGGTCGCGGCAGCGCAGGGGATCCGCTGGAACGAGCTCGCGCCGGGCGAACGGCAGGTGCTCGGCGGCGCGCAGCAGCGCTGGGATCAGCTCTCGCCCGACCAGCAGCAGCGCCTGCGCCAGGGCGCGCAGCGCTGGCATCAGCTCGACCCGCAGCAGCGCGAGAAGGCGCGGGAGGGTGTCAGCCGCTGGCAGCAGCTGCCGCCGGAACAGCGCGAGCGCGTGAAGCAGCGGCAGGACTGGTACCGCAGCCTGCCCGACGACCGTAAGCAGGAGTTGCGCGACGCCTGGCAGAGCCTGCCGAAGGAGCGCAAGCAGGAGCTTCGCCAGGGCGCCCGCAAGGGCGACGGCGGCGGGCGCTGAGCTCCCCCGCCCATCGCTTGCGGGTCATTGGGCCTGGGGTAAGATGCCGCGCGGGCCTCGGCGAGCAGATTCCTGTGTACGGCCTCGAGCAGCAGATCCTGCGCACGGATGCCTCGGGCATGCCGCTGGAATGGATCGATTTCCGCGAGGTGGTGCGGCTGCACTGTCTCGGGCAGCTCGCGTACGCCTGGGGCAACACGCTCTTCGAGCTGCACGGCGGCGTGAACGCCCGCACCCACCAGCGCAGCAGCATCGAGGTAAGCTCGATCGTCGCCACGCGCGGCCCCCGCCACGCCGTGGACAAGCTGCGCGCCGGCTACCTGCCGCCGCTGAACAACCGCGCCCTCTTCCGGCGCGACGACCACTTCTGCCTCTACTGCGGCGACCGGTTCCCGGCGCGCCGCCTGTCACGCGACCACGTCCGCCCCCTCAGCAAGGGCGGCAGGGACCACTGGAGCAACGTCGTGACCGCCTGTCTGCGCTGCAACGGCCACAAGGCAGGGCGCACGCCCGAGCAGGCCGGCATGGAACTGCTCGCCATCCCGTTCGTGCCGACGCACCCGGAGTACATCTTCCTGCAGGGGCGCAACGTGCTCGCGGACCAGATGGAGCTCCTGCGCGCGCACTTCCCGCGCACGAGCCCGCTGCACGACCGCCAGCCGCGCAACTGAGCCGCCCCCCGTGAGCGTCTGGCAGACCATCGCCGCGCAGATCGGCGAGCTCACGGGCGAGCCCTTCGCCCCCGCTGCGCCGCAGACGCTGGGGGGCGGCTGCATCAATTCCGCCGTCCGCCTGTCGGATGGCCAGCGCCGCTTCTTCGTCAAGGTGAACGCCGCAGCGCGGCGGGACATGTTCGAGGCCGAGCGGGACGGGCTCGACGAGCTCGCACGCGCGGAGGCGATCCGCGTCCCGCTCGCCATCGCAGTCGGCAGCGACCGGGCGCAGTCCTGGCTGATCCTGGAAGACATCGCCTTCGGCCGCCCCGGACCCGGCAGCGCCCGGCGCGCCGGACGCGCGCTCGCCGCGCTCCACCGCCGGACGGCGCCGGCGTTCGGCTGGCACCGCGACAACACCATCGGTGCGACGGCGCAGCCGAACGACTGGGCCGACTCGTGGGTCGAGTTCTGGCGCGCGCACCGGCTCGGTTTCCAGCTGCGCCTCGCCGCTCACAACGGCCACCGCGGCCGGCTCCAGGACCTGGGCGAGCGGCTGCTGACGCGCTTCGACTCCCTGATCGACCACGCACCCTGCGCCTCGCTGCTGCACGGCGATCTCTGGGGCGGCAACATCGGCTACGCGACCGACGGCGAGCCAGTGATCTTCGACCCGGCGGTCTACTACGGGGACCGCGAGGCCGACCTCGCGATGACCGAGCTGTTCGGCGGCTTCGACGGCGCGTTCTACGCAGGCTATCGCGAGGGCTGGCCGCTCGACGCCGGCTACGCGGTGCGGCGCACGCTCTACAACCTCTACCACGTGCTCAACCACCTCAACCTCTTCGGCGGCGGCTACGGCGCGCAGGCCGAGGACATGATGCGGCGGCTGCTCGCGGAGATCGGCTGACGAGTCCGGCACGTTGGCGACGGCCTGGCCCCGTGACGGCCGCGCGCAGCGCCCTGCCCACGGCCTCAGCCCGCCACGGGGTCGCGCTCCAGCGTCACGAAGGCGAAGGGGTAGGCGTGCCTCGCATCGACGCCGTGCTCCGCGCGCGCGACCTCGCGCCACGCGCCCCAGTCGATCGGTGGAAAGTGCGCGTCGCCTTCGACCGCCGCGTCGACCAGGGTGAGGTAGAGACGGGACGCGAGCGGCAGCGCCTGGGCGTACAGCTCGGCGCCGCCGACGACCAGCACCTCGTCGCCGTCCGCCGCGGCGATCGCCCCGGCGAGCGAGTGGACGACCACTGCCCCTTCGGCGACGTACGCGGGGTCGCGCGTGAGCACGACGTGCGTGCGATCGGGCAGCAGCCCGGGCAGGGACTCGAAGGTGCGCCGGCCCATCACGATCGGGCGGCCCAGCGTCAGGCGCTTGAAGTGCTTGAGGTCGTCCGGCAGGTGCCAGGGCAGACGGTTGCCCCGGCCGATGACGCCGTTGCGGGACAGGGCGGCGACGATGGCGAGGCGAGGCGCGTTCACGCGCGACATCGTACCGGGCCCCGCGGCACCGGCCCAACCGGGCCGAGGGGTCAATTCGCATTTACCCCGAGGGGTGGGCGGGTCATGCTTCCCGGCCATGCGCCACCGCGTCGACAAATCGCCGACGGCCGCCCTGACGCTCGCGGCGCTGGGGGTCGTGTACGGCGACATCGGGACCAGCCCCCTCTACACGCTCCACGAGGCCTTCGCCGGCGGCCATCACCCCGTCCCGGTCACGCCGGAGAACGTGCTCGGCATTCTCTCGCTCGTGTTCTGGGCGTTGATGCTGGTAGTCACGCTGAAGTACGCGGCCTTCATCCTGCGCGCGGACAACCACGGGGAGGGCGGCATCATGGCGCTGATGGCGCTCGCGCAGCACTCGGCGGCCGGCCGCAGCCGTCCCCTCACCCTCCTCGGCCTGTTCGGCGCCGCCCTGTTCTTTGGCGACGGGGCCATCACGCCGGCAATCTCGGTGCTGTCCGCGGTCGAGGGGCTCGAGGTCGCCACCCCGTCCCTCCGGCCGTGGGTGCTGCCCATCGCCATCGGCGTGCTCCTCGCCCTCTTCCGCGTCCAGGAGCGCGGCACCGGGAGGGTCGGGCGGCTGTTCGGGCCCATCACGGCGGCGTGGTTACTCGTGCTCGCCACGCTCGGCATCGCGGGCATCGTTCAGGTGCCGCGCGTGCTCGAGGCGCTGTCGCCGGCGCCGGCGATCGCCTTCTTCGGGGCACAGCCCGGCCTTGCCTTCCTCTCCCTCGGCGCGGTCATCCTCGCAGTGACGGGCGCGGAGGCGCTGTACGCGGACATGGGGCACTTCGGGCCGCGGCCCGTGCGCCTCGCGTGGTTCGGCCTCGCGCTTCCCGCACTGACCCTCAACTACTTCGGCCAGGGGGCGCTGCTGCTCGCCGACCCGAGCGCGGTGGAGAACCCCTTCTACCGGCTCGCACCTTCCTGGGCGCTCTACCCCCTCGTCGTGCTGGCGACCGCAGCCACGGTGATCGCCTCCCAGGCGGTGATCTCCGGCGTGTACTCGATCACGCACCAGGCGATCCAGCTCGGCTTCGCCCCCTGGATGCGCGTGCAGCACACGTCGAGCCGGGAACGCGGCCAGATCTACCTGCCCGGCGTGAACTGGGCCCTGTTCGTCGCCGTCGTGGTTCTGGTGCTGACCTTCGGGTCGTCCGACCGCCTGGGTGCGGCCTACGGAGTTGCGGTTGCCGGCACCATGGGAATCACCACGGTGCTCGTGTACCAGGTCGCGCGCCGGCAGTGGGGCTGGAGCCGGATGCTGGCCGTCCCGGTGCTCGGCGGCCTGCTGCTGATGGACGGCGCCTTCTTCGCGGCCAACCTCGCGAAGATCGGCGCGGGCGGCTGGTTCCCGCTCGCGTTCGGGGCGGTGGTGTTCACGCTGATGGCGACCTGGCGCCGCGGCCGCGAGCTGGTGAGCGCGCGGCGGGACGGCGGCGGCACCCCGCTCGAGGCGTTCGTCGCCGACCTGTCGACGGCAGAGCTGCCGACGGTGCGCGGCACCGCCGTGTACCTGACGCCGCGGCCCGAACAGGTGCCTCACCCGCTGCTGCACAGCATCAAGCACTACAAGTGCCTGCACGAGCAGGTGGTGATCCTCGGCATCGGCTTCGCCGACACGCCCTTCGTGCCGACCGGTCGGCGCCTGCAGATCGAGCCCTTGGGCGGGCGGTTCTACCGGGTGCGTGCCCTCTTCGGCTTCATGGATCGCCCGAACCTCACCCGCACGCTGCACACCTGTGCGGTCCGGGGCATCGTATGCGACCCCACGGACACCACCTTCATCCTCGGCCGCGAGACGCTCATCCCGAACCGGCAGTCGCCGATGGCCTACTGGCGTCAGAAGCTGTTCATCGCCATGACGCGCAACGCGGCCGGCCCGGGCAGCTACTTCGGCCTGCCGCCCAACCGGGTGGTGGAGCTCGGCGCGCAGCTCGAGCTCTAGGCGCCGCCAGCCCGGTCCAGCACCACGCAGTCGCGACCCTTGTCCTTCGCCTGGTAGAGCGCCGCGTCGGCGGCGGCGAGCAGCGCCGTGCCGACCACCTCGCGGCGCTGCCCGAGCTCGGGCCGGGCCTGCGCAACGCCGATGGAGACCGTCACCGGGATCGGGCCGGCGCGGGTCGCGACCGGCTCCTCCCTGACGTTCGCGCGGATGCGCTCGGCGATACGGGCGGCCTCGCGGGCAGCCGTCTGCGGCAGCAGCAGCGCGAACTCCTCGCCGCCGTAGCGCACGGCGACGTCCGACGACCGCAGGTGGCAGCGCAGGCGGGCCGCGAGCTCGCGCAGCACCTCGTCGCCGGCCGCGTGGCCAAAGGTGTCGTTTATGCGCTTGAAGTGGTCGACGTCGACGAAGAGGCAGGACAGGGGCTGGGCGTAGCGCTGCGCGCGGGCGAGCTCCTCCTCGAGGCGCCGGGTCAGGTAGCGACGGTTGTACAGGCCGGTGAGGGCGTCGGTGAGGCCGCTCAGCACCAGGCGCTCGTGGTTCACCGCGTTCTCGAGACACACGGCGGCGATGGTGGCCATGCGGCCGAGGAAGTCGGTCGCCTGCGCGCGCGTGAAGCGGTCGGGCTCGCAGCTGCCGAGGTTCAGGCTGCCGATCAGCATCCGCCGGCGTTCCATCGGCAGCAGCGCCACGCTGCGCAGGTCCTGACGCCGGAAGATGCGCTCGTGCTCGTACGGCACCCAGGGCCCGAGGGCCGGACCGGTCAGCCGGTTGTAGACCGGGCTCAGCTCCGCGATGTCCTCGACGAACCGAACCTCCGGGTAGGCGTCCGCGCGGGTGCCGGCGTGGGCGAGCAGGTCGCGGATGTCGTACTCGGCGTCGACGATGACCACGCCGAGCTCGTCGATCTGGAACGAGCGGCGCAGGGTCCCGGTCAGCGTGTTGAGCAGCGTCGGCAGGCCGTCTGCGCTCAGCAGCGCCACCTCCCGCTCGTTGAAGCGCTGCAGCACCTCGGCGTTGTGCAGCGCGCCTTCCTTGAACTCCTCGAGCTGTTTGCGCAGGAGCCGGTTCTCGGCATCGACGTCGCCGCGGCGCACGCGGCGAAGCACCGCCTGGTCGAGCTCGCGGTCGCTCACGGCGCCGCCCCCTTCACTGACCGCCCACCATGCGCCAGCGCTGGTAGTTGGGCTCCTCCACATAGCCTCTGGCGAGCACGTACTGCATCACGTTGCGCAGCCGGAAGAAGCGCACCACCGAGTCGACCCGCATGATCTCCCAGCCCTCCTCGTCGTAGAACAGGAGCGACGGCGTGTAGAAGAGGCCGAGGTCCTGCGCCCACTGCCGCGCGGTCGTCCTGCGGCCGTCCGGCGTCACGACGGGCGTGTCGCTGCGCACATCGAGCTGCACCGCGTCGAACTGCTCGAGCAGATCGCGGATGCCCGGATCGCGCAGCGGCTGGGTGTGGAGCACGTCGCAGGCGTGGCAGTCGCCCTGCTCGAAGACCACGAGCAACGGCCGCTCGCCGGGCACGCGCGAGCGGTCGAGGACGTGTGGCGGCGGCAGGAAGAAGGGCTCGTCGATCAGGTCCCCCGGCTCGAAGCGCAACCCGCTGTCGCCGCGCGCGAGGTAGGCCGGGAAGCCTTCGTTCCGGTAGTGCCCGTCCGCGACGTACTCGAGCGCCGCCCGCAGCTTGTAGGGCGGGTAGTAGCCGCGCAGCCGCAGCGCCGTGCGCCCCTGGGTGTCGTAGAAGACGAGGGAGGGCGTGAAGTTGAGCCCCTCGCGCACCGCGAAGTCGCGCTCGGTGAGCACCTTCCCGTCGAGGTCGGTCACCTCCTGCAGTCCCCAGATGTCGATCGGCACGACGTCGAAGTGCTCCCGCGCGTAGGCCGCCACGTCCGGCAGCGCGAGCGCGTGCTGCAGGAGCATCTTGCAGTAGGCGCAGCGCGCCTGTCCGAAGTAGAGGATCAGCCCGCGCTTGCCCGCAGCCTTCGCCTCGGCGAGGTCCTGAGGCAGGTCGAGGAGGCTGTGCTTGAACCAGTCGGGGTGCTCGAGCGGCTCGGTGAGCGGGGTGTCGTCGAACTCGATGGCATCGTCGGGCGCCGCCGCGAACGCCGTGCCGGCGGGCCACGACGCCACCAGGGCCGCCAGCAGCAGCGGCCGGAGCAGGCGGCGGGCGAGGAAGGCGACGGCGCTCGGCATCGGCTCAAAGATAACGCGTCCAGTCCCGGGCGCGGTCGCCGAAGACCAGGAAGTGCGGGTTGAGGAGGTCCGCCTTGGCGTTGTAGCGCAGCGGCCCACCGGCGGTGTCGGTGACTGCGCCGCCGGCGCCCTCCACCACCGCCTGGGCGGCCGCGGTGTCCCACTCCGACGTGGGGCCCAGCCGCGGGTAGACGTCGGCCGCTCCTTCCGCGACGAGACACAGCTTGAGCGAGCTGCCCATGCTGACCAGGGCGTGCGCCCCGAGACCGGCGAGAAAGCGGCCGAGGCTCTCCCCGGCGTGCGACCGGCTGCCGACGACGCGCAGGGGACTCGCCGCGGGCGTGGCGACGCGGATCGGCGAGCGGGTGCCACCGGCCTCCTTGAAGGCCCCGAGCCCCGCGCCGCCCGCGTACGCGACCTCGAGGGCCGGCGCGTAGACCACGCCGAGGACCGGCGCGTGTCCGCCGATCAGCGCGATGTTGACCGTGAATTCGCCGTTTCGCTTCACGAACTCCCGCGTGCCGTCGAGCGGGTCCACCAGCCAGTAGCGGCTCCAACCGGCGCGCACGTCGTAAGGCGCCGCCGCCGACTCCTCTGAGAGCACCGGCAGGGCGGGCGTCAGGGCGGACAGGCCCGCGACGATCACCCGGTGCGCCCGCAGATCGGCCTCGGTCAGGGGCGAGCGATCTTCCTTCGCCGCGACCGCGAAGTCGCTGCGGTAGACCTCGAGGATCGCCTCTCCGGCGCGGCGGGCGAGGTCGAGCACCGCGTCGAGCAGCTGGTCGTCGGTCATCCGGGGGCCTCCGCGCGAACTCGCGCGCCTGCGAGTGTAGCGGAGCGCGGCGCCCCCGCCCGCCTCAGCTGTCGTCCTTGAGGCGCAGCACCGTGCTCAACCGCCCCTCGAACCAGGCGTCGACCAGCCACCAGCGGCCGGACGGCCGCAGCGTGAAGCCGGGCTGGGGCTCCGGGCTCGTCCCGGTGAGCGACACCCCCTCCGGCAGCAGCACCTCGAGCGTGACGTGCATGGGGAAGTAGCCGTCGAGGAATCGGCGCATGAAGGGGCCATTGCGCAGCTCGTACCGCCCCTCGCCGACCGCGTGCAGGGCCCGGGCCTCGGCGGCGATGCACACCGCCGCATCGGCGCCGACATTGCGCAGCTGCACCGAGTCGCCCTCCACCCAGGCGGCTTCGATGTTGCGGTGCGCGACGAGCTCGAGCCGGCGCAGCTTGCCGGGCTGGTAGACGATCTGCGCGTCGGGCACCCGGTCCAGGCCCTCGTGGCACTGCTGCAGCGTCACCCACCCGGAGGCGAGGCCCTCGCGGGTGATCTCGAGCCGCGTCATGTGATGGTGCACGGGCCGTTCCGGCGGGCTGGCGAGCAGCACCAGTTCGCCCTCGTTGACCCGGCGTGCCCGCTCCTCGGCGTCGTCGAACAGCAGGACCTCGGGGTCCGGGGCAGCGACGGCAGCCGGCGCGGCGAGGACCGCGATCAGCGGCAGAAGGGCGTGTCTCATGCGATCATCGGCAGCGGCCGCTAGGCCTTCCGGAGCAGTCTGCCATGATCCCCTGGCGCGACATCAACACAGTGTTCCTGGACATGGACGGAACCCTGCTCGACCTGCGGTTCGACAACCACTTCTGGCTCGAGCACGTGCCGCAGCGGTACGCGCAGGCGCGCGGCATGGACGAGGCCACCGCCAAGGCCGAGCTCCTCGCGCGCTATCGCAGCCGCGAGGGGACCCTCGAGTGGTACTGCGTGGACCACTGGAGCCGGGAGCTCGGGCTCGACATCGCCCTGCTCAAGGAGGAGGTCCACCACCTCATCGCCGTGCACCCCCACGTCGTCGACTTCCTCGAAGCGGTGCGCGCCGCCGGCAAGCGCATGGTGCTCGTCACCAACGCCCACCAGAAGGCGATCACGCTCAAGATGCAGAAGACGGAGCTCGCGGACCACTTCGACCGCATCGTCTGCGCGCACGAGCTCGGACTGCCCAAGGAGCAGGTCGGCTTCTGGGCGCGCCTGCACGCGATCGAGCCGTTCATGCGCGAGCACACGCTCTTCGTCGACGACAGCACGAGCGTGCTGCGCGCCGCGCGCGAGTACGGGATCCACCACCTCTGCGCCGTACTGCGGCCGGACACCCAGCAGCCCGAGCGCACGATCACCGAGTTCCCGGCCATCCGTGACTTCAGCGAGCTGATGCCGGTCGGCTGACGCCACTGCCGCGACCCGGCCGCCCCGTTGGCAGAGGGAAAAGTCGGGGTCACGCACAGGGTTTCTGGACGTGAATGTGGGCCCCCGAGGGCCCATCCTTGGTGCAGGACCACCTCGGCCCGGAGCCCGTCATGATTCCCGCCCCCGTGACCGCTGCCTTCAACGAGCAGCTCAACCGCGAGATGTACTCGTCCTATTTCTACCTGGCGCTGTCCGCCTACGGGGAGTCCCTCGGGCTGCGCGGCATCGCCAAGTGGTTCATGGTGAAGCACCAGGAGGAGCTGACCCACGCCATGAAGTTCTATCGCTACCTCGTCGGCCAGGAGGCGACGGTGGTGCTGCGCGAGATCGCGGCGCCGCCCGCCCGCTTCGGCGGCGTCGTGGACGCCTTCGAGCAGACCCTCGCGCACGAGCGGCAGGTGACCCGGAGCATCCACGGCCTGGTGGACGTCGCCCGCGAGCATCGGGATCACGCGAGCGACATCTTCCTGCACTGGTTCGTGACCGAGCAGATCGAGGAGGAGGCGGTGGTCAGCGACATCCTGAGCCGCCTGCGCCTGGTCGGCGACGGCGGCGAGGGGCTCTACCTCATGGACAAGGAGCTCGAACAGATGGCGGCAGCGAACGCGACCACCGGCGCGGCGTGACGGCGGCCGCGGCGGCGAGCCGGAAGGGGCCTTGCCGAGGGGGCGTCGCTCGATAGCCAAGCCCAATCGCGCCGAGATAAACAATCAACTTCAAGGTCAGCCTCGACGCCCGCAGACTCTGCTCACGGAACGGCGCAACGCCCCGACGCGCCACCCCCCGAGGCGAGCCGTCGCCACAGTGGAGAGCCGACATGAAGAACGACCGACCCGACACGACACCCCGCCGCGAGCCGAAGACCGCTTCCGCCGCGTGGCTGCAGGTGCTCGACCTCGGCGTGCCCGCCAAGGCCCCGCCTCACCCGCCGCTCGCGCTGCGGGTCTTCGCGGGCGTCGCGGACTGCATGCCGTGACAGAAACGGACGGGGCCCGCAGGCCCCGTCCGTCACTTACGCTGCCCTGCCCCGGCGCGCCGGGGCCGTCCCGTCAGTGCAGCAGCGGGACGATGAGCAGCGCCACGATGTTGATGATCTTGATGAGCGGGTTGACCGCGGGGCCGGCGGTGTCCTTGTAGGGGTCGCCGACGGTGTCGCCCGTGACCGCCGCCTTGTGGGCCTCGGAGCCCTTGCCGCCGAAGTTGCCTTCCTCGATGTACTTCTTGGCGTTGTCCCACGCGCCACCGCCCGTCGTCATCGAGATGGCGACGAAGATGCCGGTGATGATGGTGCCGAGCAGCACGCCGCCCAGGGCCTTCGGGCCGAGCACGAGGCCGACCACGACCGGCACGAGCACCGGCAGCAGCGAGGGCACGATCATCTCCTTGATGGCGGCCTTGGTGAGCATGTCGACCGCCTTGGAGTAGTCGGGCTTGGCCTTGCCCTCCATGATGCCGGGGATGTCCCTGAACTGCCGGCGGACCTCGACGACGACCGAGCCGGCGGCGCGACCCACCGCCTCCATGCCCATCGCGCCGAACAGGTAGGGCACCATGCCGCCGATGAACAGGCCGATGATCACCATGTGATCGGACAGGTCGAACACGGCGGAGATCTTGTGGGCCTCGAGCGCGTGCGTGTAGTCGGCGAACAGCACCAGCGCAGCGAGACCCGCCGAGCCGATCGCGTAGCCCTTCGTCACCGCCTTGGTGGTGTTGCCCACCGCGTCCAGCGGATCGGTGATGTTGCGGATCTCCTTCGGCAGCTCGGCCATCTCGGCGATGCCGCCTGCGTTGTCGGTGATCGGGCCGTAGGCGTCGAGCGCCACGATGATGCCGGTCATCGACAGCATGGAGGTCGCGGCGATCGCGATGCCGTAGAGGCCGCCCAGCTCATAGGCGCCCCAGATCGCGGCGCACACCGCCAGCACGGGCGCGGCGGTCGCCTTCATCGACACGCCGAGACCGGCGATGATGTTGGTGCCGTGGCCCGTGGTCGAGGCCTGGGCGATGTGGCGGACCGGCGAGAACTCGGTCGCGGTGTAGTACTCGGTGATGACCACCATGCCGGCCGTCAGCGCGAGGCCGATCAGCGCCGCGAGGTAGATGTTCATCGACGAGTAGAGATGCCCGCCGACGGTGACGCCTTCGCCGAACAGCCACGTGGTGATCGGGTAGAAGGCGACCACGGCGATGACGCCGGAGACGATCAGGCCGCGGTACAGGGCGGACATGATCTTCTTGCCGGGCTGCGCCTTGACGAAGTAGGTGCCGACGATCGAGGCGATGATCGACACGCCGCCCAGGACCAGCGGGTACATCACGGCCTTCGCCTGCCCCGCGCCGGCGACCATCAGGCCGCCCAGCAGCATGGTGGCGATGATCGTGACCGCGTAGGTCTCGAACAGGTCGGCCGCCATGCCGGCGCAGTCGCCGACGTTGTCGCCCACGTTGTCGGCGATGACCGCCGGCTCGACCTTGCCGACCAGGTCGGCGCCGACGTCGGCGCCCTTGGTGAAGATGCCGCCGCCGAGTCGGGCGAAGATCGAGATCAGCGAACCGCCGAAGCCGAGGCCGACCAGGGCGTGCAGCGCGTCCATCGCGCTCAGGCCCTTGATGGTGAGGATCGCAAAGTAGCCGGCGACGCCGAGCAGTCCGAGTCCGACGACCAGCATGCCCGTGATGGCGCCGCCGCGGAACGCGATCTGCAGCGCCGCGTTGAGCCCCTCGCTCGCCGCCTGCGCCGTACGGACGTTCGAGCGCACCGACACGTTCATGCCGATGAAGCCGGCCGCGCCGGAGAGGATTGCGCCGATGGCAAAGCCGATGGCGGTCACCCAGTTGAGCGCGAAGCCGATGACCAGGAACAGCACCACGCCGACCAGGCCGATGGTGGTGTACTGGCGGTGCAGGTAGGCCGTGGCGCCCTGCTGGACGGCCGCTGCGATCTCGCGCATGCGGTCGTTGCCGGTCGGCTTGGCCATGATCCATTTGGTCGAGACGACGCCGTAAGCGATCGCCCCGAGCGCGCACACGAGCGCGAACACGAGTTCCAGTGACATGCGAATCTCCCTCCCGAACTGATTTGGACGGCCTCCGGGACCGAAGGCCGCGCGATTGTGGCAGCGGGATGCTAGCGGACGCTTGATCTCGGTGAAAATCGCAAAAAACGCTGCCGCCATAAGCCGCTTGAATGCTGCATAGCGGCAATTTTGTTCAGGGCCAGCGGCGGAACCGCTTTCGGCAGTACGCGAGCAGCTCGGCGTGGTCGCGGAAGTGATGGCTGAAGTGACGCGATGCCGGCTCGTCGAGCTCGCACCAGTCGTTGGCGTAGTCGCGGCAGACCTGGGGACGCGCGGCATAGATGCCGCAGCCGCCCCCCGCCCGCAGGTGCTCGCAGTGGCCGCGCATCAGCAGGTACCACCCGCTGCCGTCCTGGAAGGCCTCGACCCCGGCGTGTGCCACCTGCCATAGCAGGTGGTCGAAATCGGCCTTGGAGCGCGGCGCGGAAATCCTCTGGGTGACGTAGGTGCAGCAGGTGGACCCGGCGCAGCGGGCGCACTTGCCCTCGACCGCGAGTGCGGCCTCAGGATTCCGTCGGGGCATCGCCCGCCGGCGCACCAGACTCGCCACCGGGCCGACGACGCCGGCGACGCCGCGGCTTCGGCGTCTCGCCGCCGGCCTCGCCGGCCGGCGCAACCGCTGGCGTCGGACCTGGGGCCGGTGGCACGGCTGCGGACGTCTCGCCGGTGGCCGCGGCATCGCGGCGCCGCGGGCGACCGCGGTCGCCCCGGTGCTCGCCTCGACCGCCGCGGCGATCGCCACCGCGCCCGCGCCGGTCGCGCCCCGGGATCGGCTCGTCGTCGCGGTACACCCGGCTCTTGCGGTCGACGTGGACCAGCAGTTCGTCGGGCACGCGTTCCATGGGGATGCGGTGACCGATGAAGGCCTCGATCTCGGGCAACGAGAAGGCGTGCGTCTCGCAGACGAAGCTGATCGCGTCGCCGGAGGCGCCGGCCCGCGCCGTGCGACCGATGCGGTGCACGTAGTCCTCGCGGTCCTCGGGCAGGTCGAAGTTCACGACGTGCGACACATCCGGGATGTGCAGCCCGCGCGCAGCGACGTCGGTCGCGACCAGGACCGGCAGCTCGCCGGTCTGGAAGCGCTTGAGCAGCGCGAGGCGCTTGTTCTGCGGCACGTCGCCCGAGAGGATCGCGGCGTGGAAGCCGTTGCCCTCGAGGTAGCCCCACACCCGATCGGCCGCGCGCTTCGTGTTCACGAACACGATCGTGCGCGACGGCGCCTTGTGCTTGAGCAGGCCGATCAGGAGCGGGATCTTCTCCTCGTTGGCCGTCATGTAGCCCACCTCGCGCACGCGCTCGGCCGTCACCTGCTCCGGCTCGATCCGGATCATCTGCGGGTGGTTCATGTGCTCGTAGGCGAGCTCGGTGACGCGGTACGACAGCGTCGCCGAGAACAGCATGCCGAGCCGCTTGTCCGGCTTGGGACACCGCTTCAGCAGGAAGCGGATGTCCTTGATGAACCCGAGGTCGAACATCCGGTCGGCCTCGTCCAGCACCACCGCCTGCACGGCCCGCAGGTCGAAGACGTGCTGCTTCAGATAGTCGATGAGCCGACCGGGGGTGCCGATCAGGATGTCGACCCCCGCCTCGAGGTCGCGGCGCTGCTGCTCGTAACCCGTGCCGCCGAACACCACGGCGAGGCGGTGGCCGGTGTGGGCTGCGAGCGCCACCGCGTCCTTGTGGATCTGCACCGCGAGCTCCCGCGTCGGCGCCACGATCAGGGCCCGGGCGTGGGTCGGCTTGCGGTCGGGCGCGGGCGGGTGCTTCTCCAGGTGGTGAAGCACGGCCAGCAGGAAGGCGGCGGTCTTCCCGGTGCCGGTCTGGGCCTGGCCGGCGACGTCCTTTCCCGCCAGCGCCATCGGCATGGCCTGAGCCTGAATGGGCGTGCAGTACTCGAAGCCGGCATCCTGGATGCCGCGCAGGATGACCTCCGAGAAGCCGAAGCTGTCGAAGCGGGTGTCGGTGAGGTGGTGTCCGGTCATGGCCGGGTAGGATACTGGAAATCGTCCGGGCCGGGCTTGCAAGCGCCGCGCCGATAGGCTCAAATGGCGGCCGTTGCGCCGGGCTCGCCCGTCCTGCGCCCCCGCAGGCGCCCCAATACCCGCTTCAAGAGATGCGTCCCCGCATCGCCCGGCCCCGCCCTTCCCGACACCACCGAACACCGGAGAGCTTCCTGTGAGCGAATTGATCGTTCATGTCACGGACGACAGCTTCGACGCCGACGTCGTCTCGTCGCCGACCCCCGTGCTCGTCGACTTCTGGGCCGACTGGTGCGGCCCGTGCAAGATGATCGCACCGCTGCTCGACGAGATCGCGAGCGACTACAAGGGTCGGCTCAAGGTCGCCAAGCTCAACATCGACCAGAACTCGCAGACGCCGCCCAAGTTCGGTATCCGAGGCATCCCGACGCTGCTCCTGTTCAAGAACGGCGAAGTCGAGGCGACAAAGGTGGGCGCCCTGTCCAAGTCGCAGCTCGTCGCGTTCATCGACAGCAACCTCTGAGCACGACGTCCGCGCGGACCGGGCGCCGTCCCGGCCCGCGCCCCGCCGAGCCGCGGGACCTCGACCGCCGATTCGCCCCGAGCCGCCGCGCGGCCTTACCCCTCCCACTCCGCGATCCCCTGAGCCCTCCGCCCGCACTATGAACCTGACCGAACTGAAGAAGATGCCCGTCTCCAACCTCGTGGATCTCGCCACGTCCATGGAGATCGAGGGCATGGCCCGCTCCCGCAAGCAGGACGTGATCTTCTCGATCCTCAAGGCCCACGCGAAGAAGGGCGAGGACATCTTCGGCGACGGCGTGCTGGAGATCCTGCAGGACGGTTTCGGGTTCCTGCGGTCGAACGACAGCTCGTACCTCGCCGGTCCCGACGACATCTACGTCTCCCCCAGCCAGATCCGGCGCTTCAACCTGCGCACCGGCGACACCATCGCCGGCAAGATCCGGCCGCCGAAGGAGGGCGAGCGCTACTTCGCGCTGCTCAAGGTCGACCACATCAACTACGACCGGCCGGAGAACGCGAAGAACAAGGTCCTGTTCGAGAACTTCACGCCGCTCTTCCCGACCTCGCGCCTCAAGCTGGAGGTGGGCAACGGCTCGACCGAGGACATCACCGCCCGCACGATCGACCTGTGCTCGCCGATCGGCAAGGGCCAGCGCGGGCTCATCGTCTCGCCGCCCAAGGCAGGCAAGACCGTCATGCTGCAGAACGTCGCGCAAGCGATCGCGCACAACCACCCCGAGTGCTACCTGATCGTGCTGCTGATCGACGAGCGGCCGGAGGAAGTGACCGAGATGTCGCGCTCGGTGCGCGGCGAGGTGATCGCGTCCACCTTCGACGAGCCGGCCGCGCGCCACGTGCAGGTCGCCGAGATGGTGATCGAGAAGGCCAAGCGCCTGGTCGAGCACAAACGCGACGTCGTGATCCTGCTCGACTCGATCACCCGCCTCGCCCGCGCCTACAACACCGTGGTGCCGTCGTCCGGCAAAGTGCTCACGGGCGGCGTCGACGCCAACGCGTTGCAGAAGCCGAAGCGCTTCTTCGGCGCGGCGCGCAACATCGAGGAGGGCGGCTCGCTCACGATCATCGCGACGGCCCTGATCGACACGGGCTCACGCATGGACGACGTGATCTACGAGGAGTTCAAGGGCACCGGCAACATGGAGATCCACCTCGACCGGCGCATCGCGGAGAAGCGGATCTTTCCCTCGATCAACATCAACCGGTCGGGCACGCGCCGCGAGGAGCTGCTCATGCGTCCCGACGAGCTGCAGAAGATGTGGATCCTGCGCAAGATCCTGCACCCCATGGACGAGCTCGCCGCGATGGAGTTCCTCTACGACAAGCTCAAGCAGACGAAGACGAACAACGAGTTCTTCGACGCGATGCGGGGCTGAGCCGCCGTCGGCGGCAGCCTTAGCGCTCCAGCGACCCGACGGCGCCGCGCCGCCATCCCGCCCGGCGGGCGGGGGCGGCCAGCGCCGCGTCACATCGTCGCGACGATGAATACCACCGCATCCTTCACTGCCATGCCGTCGACCGTGATCCGGATCGGCGAGTCGTAGCGGTAGAAGCCGCCGAGGTTGCCGACGGTGCCGGCAGCCACGTTGGCGCCGACCTGCCCGTTCACCCGCACGGTGTACGTGCCCTGTCCGGCCGGCATCTGGTAGTAGATCGTGCAGGGCGTGCTGTAGCAGGTCTTGCTGTCCCCGGGCCCCACGGTCACCTGTCCGAAGTCGCCGCCGCCGGCCGACTGGCCGGCGCAGCCGGTCAGCAGCAGTGCCGCACCGACCAGGCCGGTGCCGACGGCGCCGCACCTGAGCGTCGCAAAATAAGTGGCTCGCGCGTGCATCGTCTTGCCTCCTCTGGTGATTCGCCGGGCAGGACGCATCCTGCCCGGCGAGGACTTACCTACGAAAACCCCTTGGCTAGCGCTTCTTCGACGCCGGCTCGACCGCCATCGCGAGCACCTCGGTGATCACCACCTCGACGTCGTCGCCCACCTTCAGACCCTGCAGCGACGCCGCGTTCTGAACCGGCAGGACGTGGATGCGGCCCGTCGGCTCCTCGAGGGTGACGCGCCGCTTCGCCGCGTCGATCGCGCGGACCTTGGCGACGAGACGAACCCGCTCGGCCACCACGCCGGCCGGCTTCTGGCCCGGCGCGGCGCGGGCCCCGACGGCCTCCACCGTCGCGCCGGCGGGACCACCGCCGCGCACGATCTCGAGCGCGACGGACTCGCGGTAGCGCATCACGACCGTGTCACCGGCCTTCACCTGGTCGAAGTTCCGCACCGCCGGATCGACCTTGGCGCGGACCACGCGGCCGTCGGGCTCGCGCAGCGTCACCACGCGCTTGGCGTGATCCACCGAATCGACCTTCGCCGTCAGGGTCAGCGTTTCCGCCGCGATCACGGCCTCCTCGACGACGGGCTTCTTCGGCTGCGGCCTCGCCTTCGCCTTGCTCGGCTCCACCGCCACCGCCAGGACCTCGGTGAGCACCACCACCACGTCGTCGCCGACCTTCAGGTCGCGCAGGATGCCCGGGTTCTGCACCGGCAGCGTGCGCACCTGGCCGTCCGGCTCGACGACCTGGATCTTGTTCTTGCCGGCGTCGATAGACTGGACCTTGGCCACGAGGCGGACGCGCTCGGCCGCGACCCCCGCCGGCTTCTGGCCCGCCTTTGCCCGGGCGGCGGCCAGCTCGGCCGACGCGCCGGCGGGGCCGCCGCCGCGAATGATCTCGAGCGCGATCGACTCGAAGAACCGGACGTCGACGATGTCGCCCGCCCGGACCTGGGCGAAGTTCCGCACCGCGGGGTCGACCCTCGCCCTCACCACCTTGCCGTCGGGTCCGCGGAGGGTGACGAGGCGCTTCGCCTGGTCCACGGCCTCGACCTTGGCGGTCAGGCTGATGGCCTCCGACGCGATGATCGCTTCCTCGATGGTCGGCCCGGCCGACTTGCTGCTGTCGCTCGCGCACCCGCCGAGCGTGGCGCCGACGAGGACGGCGGCGACAATGGAATACGTCTTCTTCACTGGTTTCTTCTCCCTGGGTTGATGATCGGTGGAACGGATGGGCTCCGCCTACGGGAGCAGATGCGGCACGTAGCGCGGGGCCCCGTCGAAGCCGGACTGGCACTGCGCCCAGTAGCGACGCCGCAGCGCCGCCCACTGCGCCGGCTCGTCGTGCATCGCGTCGAGCCGCTGGAGCATCGCCTGGCACTCGTTGCCGAGGCTGGTCGGGTCGTTCATTTCCTGGCTGAAGACCTGCTGCTCCGAGACGGAAAGATCCTGGGTAGCCGGTGGCTGCGGCGGCAGCGGGAACTGGAACGTCTCGGCCGACTGCGCGGCGACCACGACGGGCGCCACGAGCGCCCCGATCAGGATGAGGCGACGCGCGAGCCCCGCACGTGCGCGCGGCTCCGCTGGTGTCCTCATGCGAGAACGAACCCGCCCGGCCCGGCAGCGAAGCAGCCACCATCGCCCACCGGACAGTTCCGATCGACCTGGGCCCGGCTCTCCGCGGTGTGCACCGCCGGCGCCTGCAGACCGTCGAGCCTCTGCGCCTGGATCGCGCAGCCCGCAATCAGCGCCGCAGCCAGGGCCAAGGGCAACACGAGCCTTCCGCACATGACGCTCGGCCTCCAGGACGGAACGACGGGCCTGCCGGCACGCCGGGGAGACGCACCGCCGTGCCCGGCGACGTGGCCGCCAAGTCTTCCCGATCTCCCGCCGCAGGGGACCTCGTAGGATTACCGGGGGCGGCCCGCGCGGGCCGGTCAGCGCCTGCCGCGGTGGATGGTCGCGCGGTGCGCGTAGAAGCTCACGACGGGCGATTCCACGATCAGGTTGCCGTTCTGGTCGAGGATCGCCGCCTGCAGCGTGTGCTGCACGTTCTCCGCCGCGGCCGACTGCCAGTCGTCCTCGGTGACGCTGATCGCGGTGGAGCGGAAGGCACGCCGCAGCACGGTGCCGTCGAGCTTCAGCTCGATGCGGTCGCCGTCGCGCAGGAAGGGCGCGATCTTCAGCGTCACGTCGAACGCCCCCGTGTTGGTGTGGATGGTGTCCCCCTCCGCCGGGCTCGCGATGGCGAGCGCCGTGTAGGGAGCAGGCGGGTCGGCCGGCGCCGTCGCGTCGGTCTCCGGTGGCGGCAAGGGTGGCACCACGACGACGTTGGGCGGCGGCAGGATCACCTCCCGGGCACCCGGCGACGGCTGATCCGAGAACACCGGCCCGGAGGGACCTTGCGACTCGTAGATCGGGTGCTGGCCAGCCGCCAGCGTGCACCACAGGGACAGGGACAGGGCCACGAGCCAGCGCGCGTGCATCGCTTCGTTCTCCGTATCGGCCTTCCGGGGCAACCGGGCCTGCCCGCAGGGGTCAGGGAGACGGCAGCATCCAACGGCCGTCGGGCTGGAGGCAGAAGGTCATCATCGACTCCCCGGTGCGATTGCGGGCGTGGCTCTCGACCCGGAGCCACTTGCACGGCTTGCCGCCGCGCTCGAACTGCTCCCGCACGGTGATCACCCCGCCCGCGCCGGTCTTCTGATTCTGCCAGGGTGAGATGCCGTTCGCCGCGAGCTCGTTCAACGCCTTCTTGAGCGCGCCGTCGAACAGCGCGTAGTCCTCGTCGTCGTAGAACTGCGCCGGCGTGTCCTGCAGCAGGGGAATGAGGTTCATCGCGCGAACGGGCAGCGCCGCGGCACAGAGCCCCGCGAGAGCCAGAATCGGGAACAGTCGGTTCATGGGTCGTTCTCCGTGCAGAGGGGCGCGGCGGAACCGCCTCCCGGGGTTCAGTTGCAGTTGCCCGTGCAGCGCACGACGCGCTCCGCACAGGTGATGTTCCGCAGCGCGGCCCCGAGCCGCGGCTCGGTCTGCCCACCGGAGTGCACCACCTCCGCCTGGTTGCACTGCCGCTCGCGGGTCACGTAGCTCACGTCGGACAACCACCGCACGTCGGTGCAGCCGGGGTTGCCGACGCCGAAACGCAGGCCGACCTGGTAGGTGGCGCAGACCAGCCGCGGGTGTACCACCTTGCTCTCCACCTGCCAGGTGCCGTCTCCGAGCAGGTAGCCCTCGAAGTCGAAGGCGCGAAAGCTCGCCCGCGCGGACCTCGGGTCCGACGAGAAGTCCGCGCTCGGCCGCACCAGCGCCGTGCTCTGGCTGGTGATCCTGCCCTCCTCCGCCAGCGCCGCGGCGGGCACCACCAGCGCACCGGCGGCGGCAGCGAGAAGGATCGCGCTCACCTGTCTCACGGCTCGTGTCCTCTCCAGTCCCGTCGCCTACGCATGATCGGGGGATCGGGCGCCCGCCGCAACAGCGGCGCCGTGGGCGCACGCGATCCCGTCACCGCCGCGCGGCACGCAGTTGCTATTCTTCCCGCCGCCCGGCCGGCGAGCCGGCAGCCTACGGATCCTTCCCCATGCGTCCTGCCCATGCCCCCGCGCTCCCTCAAACAAGCGTCCGGCGCCGGAACCGCCTGCCGGGCGCGCGCTGGCTCGTCGCGCTGCTGCTGACGACACTGTCCCTCGGGGCGCCGGCGGCCACCGCCGTCGAAGGCGCCGGACCGCGCCCGAAGGTGGGGCTCGTGCTCGGCGGCGGCGGCGCCCGCGGCGCGGCGCACATCGGCGTGCTGCGCGTCCTCGAGCGGGAGCGCATCAAGGTCGATTACATCGCCGGCACCAGCATGGGCGCCATCGTGGGCGGCCTCTACGCGTCCGGGCTCTCCGCCGACGAGATCGAGCGGGTGCTGAACAGCATCGACTGGGGCGACGCGTTCAACGACAAGTCGCCGCGCCCCGATCGACCGTTCGTGCGCAAGCGCGACGACGACAACTACCTCGTCAAGCGCGACCTCGGCATCGGCGACGACGGCAAGGTCAAGTTCCCGGCCGGCCTGATCGAGGGTCAGAAAATCGACCTGATCCTCAAGGCCAACACGCTGCACGTCGCACGCATCGACGACTTCGACAAGCTGCCGACGCCGTTCCGCGCGGTCGCGACGGACATCCTCACCGGCGAGCCGGTGGTGCTGTCGCACGGCGACCTCGCGCGCTCGATCCGCGCGAGCATGTCGGTGCCCGCCATCTTCGCACCAGCGCAGATCGACGGCCGGCTGCTCGTCGACGGCGGCGTCGCCAACAACGTGCCCGTGAACGTGGTCCGGCAGATGGGGGCCGACATCGTGATCGCCATCGACGTCGGCAGCCCGGCCCTGACCCGCGACCAGCTCAACTCGGTCTTCGGCATCACCAACCAGCTGACCTGGATCCTCACCGCGCGCAACACGGAGGCCCAGATCGCCTCGCTGGGGAAGAGGGACACCTTCATCCGCCCGGCGCTCGGCGACTTCAGCTCCGCGGATTTCGCCGAGGCGGGCAAGGTGATCCCGCTGGGCGAGCAGGCAGCGGACGCGCAGGCGCCGCACCTGCGCAAGCTCGGCACGACGCCGGCGGTGTACCAGGCCTATCTCGCCGACCGTGCGAGCCGACGCGAGCCCACGCCCGTCGTCGAGTTCGTGCGCGTCGAGAACGACACGGGGGTCGGCAACGCGGTGATCGAGGCGCGCCTCGGTCAGCGGGTCGGCGAGCCGCTCGACGTGAAGCAGATGGAGCAGGACATCGGACTGATCTACGGATTGGGCAACTTCGAGCGCGTGGGTTACGAGGTGGTCACCGAGAACGGCAAGACCGGCGTGGTCGTCAGGGCGAGGGAGAAGTCCTGGGGGCCCAACTTCCTCCAGGTGGGCCTTCAGCTGTCGCAGACCGACAATGGCGACTCGAGCTTCAACATCGGTGCGCAGGTCCGGCGCGCGGGCATCAACGAGCTCAACGGCGAGCTGCGGGCCAGCGTGCAGATCGGGGCCGTGCCGGCGCTCGGGCTCGAGGCCTACCAGCCACTGGACCCCGAGGGCAACTGGTTCGTCGCACCCCGAGTGTTCGCGCGCGCCAACGACTACAACCTGTTCGTCGACGGCCGCAGGCTCGCCGACTACCGGGTGCGCAGCTACGGCGGCGAGATCGCGGGCGGCCGCAACTTCGACACCTGGGGCGAGCTGCGCACGGGCCTGCGCTGGTACACCGGCGACGCGGAGCTGCGCACCGGCGATCCGGTGCTGCCCGATTACGACTTCGACGCGGGGGAGGCGTTCGTCCGCTTCACGGCAGACACCTTCGACGACGTCAACTTCCCGCGCGACGGCCTGTACGGGTCGGTCGGCTGGCTGGGCTCGCGCGAGGGCATCGGCGCCGACACCGAGTTCGACCAGCTCGAGGGCGGCATCTCCTACTCGGCGTCGTGGGACCGCGACACGCTCAACGCGTCGCTCTGGCTCGCGTCGACCGTGAGCGGCGAGGCACCGATCCAGAACCTGTTCCAGCTCGGCGGACCGTTCCGCCTGTCCGGCCTGGACCTCAACGAACTGAGCGGCCAGTACGCCGGTCTCGCCCGGGCAACCTACTTCCGGCGCGTGAACGACTTCCAGCTCATGCCTGCCTACCTCGGCGCCAGCCTCGAGGCCGGCAACACCTGGATGGACCGCAGCGACGTGGGCTTCAACGACCTCGTGTACAGCGGCAGCCTGTTCTTCGGCGTCGACACGCCGATCGGCCCGCTCTACCTCGGCGCCGGCTACGCCGACGGCGGCGTCGCCGAGGGCGGGCAGTGGGCGGGCTTCCTCGTGCTCGGCAGGACGTTCCGCTACTGACGCGGCGGAATCAGATGACCACCAGTCCTTCCTTCACCGCCCAGTTGATCAGCTGGGCGGTGCTGTGCACGCCCACCGACTCCATCATCTGCCGCTTGTGGAACTCCACCGTGCGCGGCGAGATGTCGAGCCGGCGCGCGATCTCCTTGACCGCGTAGCCGTCCGCCAGCAACTGGAGGATCTCCCGCTGGCGCGGGGTCATGCTCCCGGCGGGGCGCGCGCGGCCGGCGGCCTGCCCCGCGGGCCTCGCCAGCTCGGCCGCGAGCGCGGGCGCCACGTAGGTCTGGCCCGCCAGGGCCGAACGGATGGCCGTCACCAGCTCCTCCGTGGCCGAGTGCTTGACCACGTAGCCGAGCGCGCCGGCCTCGAGCGCGCGCCGCGCATACGCGGGCTCCGGGTGCATCGTCAGAAACACGACCCGGACGCCGGGGTCCTCCTTCCTCATCTCCGCCAGCGCGTCGAAGCCGTTGCGCCGGGGCATGCCGATGTCGGCCACGACGACGTCGGGGCGCAGCGCGCGGGCCGCATCGATCAGCGCCTGACCGTCCTCGACGACGCCGACGAGATCGAACTCCCCGGCGAGGATGGCCCCGAGACCCTCTGCGACGATGCGGTGGTCGTCCGCGAGCAGGATGCGGGGACGCGTCACGACGCCCCACCCTCCAGGGGAACCCAGGCGAGGATCGTCGTGCCGACGCCGGGTGCGCTGTCCACGTCGAGGTCCCCCCCCAGCAGCGACACCCGCTCGCGCATGCTGGCCAGGCCCAGCGAGGAAGACCGCCCCGGCGCCGTCCGGTCGAAGCCGGCACCGTTGTCCTGGACCACGAGCTGCAGGCCGCCGTCGGCGCGGGTCACCGTCACCCGGGTGGCACAGGGGCCGGCGTGGCGTGCCACGTTCTGCAGTGCCTCCTGCGCGATGCGGAAGAGGCACAGGGCGTGCGCCGGCGGGATGACCTCGGGCAGGTCCCCGAGCGTCAGTTCGACGGGCTCCGGCCGCGCCTCGGAGACGCGCGCGCACTCCACGCGCAGCGCATCGACCAGCCCCAGATCCTCCAACACCGCCGGATGCAGTCGGTAGGAGAGTGCGTGAACGTCCTCACTGAGACGCACCAGCTCCCGCCGCAACGCCGAGACCTTCGCGCGCCCGCCCGCATCGGGCGCCGCGCCCTCGAGCTGGGCCGAGTCGATGACGAGCCTTGCCAGGCGCTGCGTCAGGTCGTCGTGCAGCTCGCGCGCGACGCGCGCCCGCTCCTGCTCCTGCGCCGCGATCAGCCTGCCGCTCAGGGCGTGTGCCTCCTCTTCCGCCCGCTTGCGTTCGGTGATGTCGATCGTGGTGCCGATCAGCCGGGTCTGCGCAGATCCGGCGTCGGACTGGCACCGGCCCCGCGCCGCCAGCCAGCGCGACTCGCCGTCCTGCCTGTCGACACGGAACTCCCCCACGTACTCGCTGTCCTCGGCCAGCGCGCGCCGGACGCCGGCCTCTACCTGTGGCCTGTCGGCCGCGCTGATCCGGTCGGTGACGGCGCGGTAGTCGAGCACGTCGGCGGCGTCGAAGCCGAACTGCTGGCGCCACCGCGCGTTGCCGGCCACCTGGTCGCTGCCGGCGTCCCACGCCCAGATGCCGACGTCGGCGGCGGCGAGCGCGAGGCGATCCTCGCTTTCGCGCAGACGGCGTTCCGCCCGACGGCGCACGATGCGGTTGGTCACCAGGGCCACGATCAGCACCGCCTGCGCCGCGACCACCAGCACCGTGGCGACGACGTGCCAGCGGTAGCGCTCCCAGAGGCCGGGCTCGCGGAACGCAATCTCGCTGTCGGCGGGCAGCCGGTCGTCCGGGATGCCCCAGCGCCTGAGCTCGCGCCAGTCGAACACCGGCACGGACGGCCCGACCGGCTCGGCCTTGAACCCGGCCGCGGTCTCGCCCGCGA
This sequence comes from Gammaproteobacteria bacterium, assembly GCA_025458675.1. Taxonomy (GTDB): domain Bacteria; phylum Pseudomonadota; class Gammaproteobacteria; order Chromatiales; family Chromatiaceae; genus JALORY01. The sequence goes on from JALORY010000014.1 coordinate 51,293, forward strand.
GCATGCGCGCCGCGACGGCAGCGGCCTGTCGGCCGGTCTCGTTCTCGTCGATGAGCGGACCACCGACGATGCCCTCACCGAGGTGGCTGCGGAAGACGCCGAACAGCGGGGCGCTCGCGAACTGTCGGAGGGCGACGAGGGCCCGGTTCTCCTCGTGCAGCACGCCGCCGGCGTCGACGATGAGCATGCCGTAAAGAATGGCCGAGCCGGGCGGCAGGGCGCCGACGCGCTCGCGGATCTCGTCGAAGGTCAGGTCGTTGGAGAACGACAGGGTGAGCCGGTCCGCGAGAGGCGCGAGCTCCCGGCGCAGCTCGGCCCGCCAGTAGCGCTCCAGCGGCGAGGCGCCGAGAACGACGAAGAGCCCGGACGTGTCCGGCAGTACGGTTAGGATGTTCCGTGCGATCGCGGGCAGGTCCAGCGCGACGGCCGACACCCCGTCGGCGTCGCCCAGCGCGAGCCGGTCGACCACGCGCTGATCGATGCCCGTGTTGAGCACCGGGCTCCGGGGAAAGAGCTCCGCCCGGTGCTGCTGGACGAACCGCACGGCGGGGGCGCCGAACGCCACCACGAGGTCCGGCGGCCGCTCGCGGTAGAACGCGACGAGGTAGTCCCGGAACGGCCCCTCGGCGCCGGACTCGCCGAACAGCGCCGTCTCCAGCGCGGTGGCGTGGAACTCGACGGGGCTGGGCCAGCGCTCGGCCAGCGCGGCGCGAAAGGCCGGACCGAAGGCGTGCAGCGGCGCGAACTGGTGGCCGAAGGAGTCGAGCATGAGGACGCGCTTGGGTGCCGCCGCGCCCCCGGCCGGGGCACCCGGAACGAGCGCCAGCCCGAGCAGCGCGACGACCGCCCACGCGCAGGATCGCAGCGCGGGTGGCCACCGACGCCGCGGCGACAGTTGCCTGCTGAGGTTCCGGTGCCGCACCCCGCCATCGTACGGGCCCTGCCCGCACCGGTCATCTGCCCGACCTCCTGGCACGGCGGCGGCGCCCCCGCGAGAATGGGGCGGGCACCAGACGGCGACCACACCCATGGACATCGAGATTCTTGCCGACGCCGACGCGGTGGCACGGCGGGCGGCCGATCACGTCGCGACGGCAGCACGGGCAGCGGTCGCGGCATGCGGCCGGTTCGTGGCGGCGGTGAGCGGCGGGAGGACGCCCTGGCTCATGCTGCGCGCCCTCGCCGACCGCGACGTTCCCTGGTCGGGGGTGCACCTGCTGCAGGTCGACGAGCGCGTCGCGCCCGAGGGGCACGCCGACCGGAACCTCACGCACCTGCGCGACAGCCTGCTCGCCCGTGTGCCGCTGCCCGAGGAGCAGCTGCACGCGATGCCCGTGGAGCTGAACGACCTGGAGGCCGGAGCGGCGCAGTACGCCGCCACCCTGCGCGCGATCGCGGGGACGCCACCCGTGCTGGATCTCGTGCACCTCGGGCTCGGCGCGGACGGACACACCGCGTCCCTGATCCCCGGCGATCCGGCGCTCGTCGTCGCCGACCGCGACGTCGCCGTCACCGACGGCTACCTCGGCCACCGCCGGATGACGCTGACGTTCCCGCTCATCGACCGCGCGCGAGGCATCCTGTGGGTCGTCACGGGAGCCGACAAGGCGCCGATGCTCGCGCGGCTGCGCGCCGGGGACCCGTCGATCCCGGCCGGACGCGTGCGCCGCGACCGCGCGCTGGTCCTCGCCGACCGGGCGGCCGCCGGACCGACCGACTGACCGCTCCCCTGACTCGTCCGCACGGGGTCAGGGAAAAAACAGCCCGCTGGCTCGATCCCGGGAGAGACAGCCAGCGGGCGCGAATTGCCGCAATCGGCCTGCGGCCAGCCTACGGATACGGGTGGTCCGGTCAGAACCGGAAGTTGACGCCGAGCATCCCGCCGCCGAAAGACACGTTCTGCAGGAGCTCGTCGTCGTTCTGGTCGTACTGCAGGTGCCGGTAGAGCAGCATGACGTCGCCCCACCGGAACGCGTAGCCGACGCCCGCCGCCGCCTGCCAGGTAACCTGCGAGCTGCCGGCGCCAACGTCGAGGTAGTAGGGGACGAACCAGTTGGCGTCGATCTTCGCCCGGCCGGTCACGCCGACGATCCCGTCCCACAGGTCCACGGAATCGGCCGTCTTGCGCCCGAGCTGGAAGCGCCCGGGCCCCGTCAGCGTGAGGTCGGCGTCGAGCGCGAGCAGGCGCCCGCCGGCGAGCAGGTCGAGGTACGAGCCCTCGCTGCGCCACACCGTGTAGCCGCCGCCGAAGGTCCAGACCCAGCCGGTGAGCTGCAGGTTGCCGTCGAGCACCGTGCGCGTCGCGCCGTCGGAGAACGTCGCCGCCTTGGAGTCGCTGCCGTCCAGGTCGAGGTAGATGAGGTCGGTGAACAGCGACCAGTCACCCTTGCGTGCCTCGAACGAGCCCATCACGGTGAACTGCAGGGCGTCGAGGATCTGGTCCGCGCTGACGCTGACGCTCTCGTTGCCGAGCCCGCGGGGCAGCGGGAGCTTGATATCGCCGTTCACGCTCGGCAGCCAACCGTAGATCATCAGGCCGTACTGCCAGTCGCTCGACTCGGCCGGTGCCGTGCTGCCGACCGCGGCCGCGCCCCCGGTAATCGCCGCCAGCAGCGCACCCCCGATCAGCGCCGCTCCCCGCGATGCTCCTGTACGTCGATCGGTCTTGCTCGACATCTGCTCTTCCTCTGCTGATGGCTACGGCGTCGGCACCACGACGTAGTGGACGCCGTTGGCTCCGTAGGCAGGCTTGAACCAGGTGTTGCCGTTCAGGTAGTACACCTGCCCGTCCCTGTTGATCTTCATCGACCCGCCCGGCAGCACCGCGTAGCTCATTCCCATGACGTAGGTCCCGCTGGCTGGCGCGGCGGCCATGCTCGCGCTGCCGGCAGCGACGCCCGCGTCGTACGCGCTCGCCGTGGCCGCCGCCGAGCTGGCGGAGGCGGCCGCGGCCCCGGCCGTCGCGCCCACCACGGCGCCGGCCGCCGCCGCGCAGCCATAGCACCCCGCCGAGTAGTACGGCACGGCCACGGGGGGGTGATACGCCGGATAGGTGGGGTAGGCAGGGTAGCCGGGCGGGTGGTACGCCGTCGCGCCCGAGGGGTAGGTGTGGTACGCACCCTCGCCGTACCTGCCGTAGGTGCTGCCACCGTAGACGTTCGTGTGCTCGGTGCCCTCGCCGTAGCCGTGCGCCGTGTCACCGCCGAAGGCGTTGGTGTGCTCCGTCCCCTCGCCGGCCACGTGCTCGGTGCTGCCGCCCCAGCGGTTCTCGTGACCGCTCGCCCCGGGAACGTGGAAGCCGCCTCCGCCGAAGCGGTTGGCGCTCCCCCAGGCCGACGCCTCCGTCGACCAAAGCCCCGCAACGCCGAGCGTTGCCATCGTCGCCACAAGGATCGCTCTCATTCCCGTCTCCCCCTCAGTTCGACTTCGGCGCCGCCGCGGCCGGCTTGTCCGTCATGCCCGGCACGATCGGCTTGACGCCCTTCGGCGGCAGTGCCGGCGCGTTGAATTCCATCCGCCCCGCGCGCTGCGCCTTCGTCGCGGCGAACGTCTCGGCGCCGACGACCGGGTCCAGTTGCCAGTTGCCGAAAGTCACCTCGTGCCGCAGGGCCAGGGGATCGGTCCGATAGATTGCTCGGATGCGTCGCGGGAGCTTGTCCTCGGTGCCGATCCACATCTGCAGGAACACCTCGTCGTTTGCCCAGACGACCATGTCGGTCTTCACGTCGCCGACCACGCCCGACGGCCCGACGTAGAAGGCTAGCCTGGCGCCGTCCGCCAATGCTGCGTAGGGATCCGAAACCAGGAGATCGGTGAACGGGAAGTAGATCGCCGCTTTCTGGAAGGCGGCCTTGAGCGCCTCGTCGACCGTCGGCGGCGCGGCCACGATCGCCGCGAGGTCCTCGGTCGGGGCGTAAGCGACCATCGTCTTGCCGTCGTAGTAGAACTCGGAGGCGGGGCCGTCACCGGGCATCACCACGCGGAGCTTGTCGGGGCGCTGCATCGTCACGTCGTAGCGCGACGTATAGACGATCGGCGGGCCGAGCTTGCTCGGGTACTCGTAGCCCACGACGGCCGTGAAGGTCAGCGTCTTGGCCGCCGCCAGCTTTTCGCTGGTCGCCTTGAGGAGGCCCATCGCCCGCGGTTCCAGGATCATCTGGAACGCGTTCGGGTCGGCCTGCTGCCCCGGCTTCGCCGCGGGCGTGGACGCCCGATGCTCGGCGGGTGCCGGCGGCGCAGCGCCGGCGGTTGGTGCGAGGCACAGCAGCGCTGCAGCCCCCAACAGGAGTGGGGTCGTGAAACGAAGGGTCACCGACATCGTCTGCTCCGTTGACTCAGGAAAGCGCTCGGTCTCGCGACCGGCAAATCAGGGAATCATCCCGCACTCGAACATCTTGTTCACGACGGGCCCGGCGATCCGGTTGAAGAACGCCTCCCGCATCTGCGGGTCACCCTGGAGCAGCGCAACCAGACGCTGCTCCTCCGGACCGTGCTTACCCTTGCTCGCCCACAGGTCCTCGCAGGTGGAGCTCCGGTACTTGTGCACCACCTTGTCCGCGACCATGTCCATGATCGGGAACTGGGCGAGCGCCGCTCCTGCGGCAAACAGCCCGGCAAGCGAACCAACAACCAGATGACGGTTCCTCATGGCGCTTCTCCTCGAATGTGCCGATCGGTGACGCGCAACGCGCGGAGGCGACGACCCGGGGTCAGTCGGCGGCCGCCTTTGCCTTCATCGCCGCCTCCAGCTTCTTCACTTCCTCGGGCGCCAGCTGCGGGCGATCGACCCGGATCGTCAGCTTGTCGAGCTTGCCGGTGAACGGGAACGGCGGCCTGTAGTCGGTATCGTTCACGCCCGTGAGCGTGTCGGAGCCGACGTCGAAGGACTCGTCCCACTGCAGGATCATCGGCAGCGTGCGCTTCATCTCCTTGGTGTCCACCACCTTGCCGTCCACCTTCAGCGCGCCGACACCGGGACGCCCGACGCCGCTGAAATCGTTGAACGCGAGCGTACCGGCACCCATGCCGTCGTACTTGAAGTCGAACTCGAGCGTGTGGCGTCCGGGCGCCAGCGCCTCGGGGCCCTCCCACTTCAGACGCTCGAGGTCGACCAGGTTCCACAGGAACACCGGCTTGCCCTTGAGCAGGTAGAAGCCATAGCCGGCGAAGCGGCCGCCCGAGGTCAGGATGATGCCCTCCGCCCCACCCTGCGGCACCTCGATGTCTGCCGTGATGGTGTAAGACGAGTTCAGGAGCATCGGCGAGTCGCCCTGAGGCAGGCCCGTCATCGGCCGCGTGTAGACGAACTCGGTACGGCCAGCCGTGATGTTCGGCCGCGGCGCGACGATGCGGGCCGCCACCGAGGCGTCCATCGGGAACACTTGGTGCTTGCGCGCCTCGGCGATGAACTTCTCCTTCAGCTCCTTGACCTTCTCCGGGTGCTTGGCTGCGACGTCTTCGGTCTGATTGAAGCTCTTCGTCAGGTCGTAGAGCTGGAACACCTGGTTGTTGAGCGGATCCGGGTTGGCCGGGCCGAAGGCTTCCCACGGCGCACGGTTGACCTTGGTGGAGAGCAGCCAGCCGTCGTCGTACAGCGCCCACTGGCCCATCATCTCGAAGTACTGCGTCTTGTGGCGCGACGGCACCTTCGCGTTGGCCGCATCGAACGTGTAGGCGAAGCTCGTGCCCTCGATCGGATCCTGCTTGATGCCGTCCACAATTTCCGGGGCCGAGATGCCGGCGGCCTCGAGGATCGTCGGCACGACATCGATGACGTGGACGAACTGCTCGCGCAGGCCGCCCTTGTCGTTGATGCGCCTTGGCCAGGACACGACCATGTTCTGGTTGATGCCGCCGAGCCTGGACGCATTCTGCTTGAACCAGTCGAACGGCGTGTCGAACGCCCACGACCAGCCGGCCGACATGTG
>JALORY010000115.1 GCA_025458675.1 Gammaproteobacteria bacterium
TACGGGGCGCCGGCGGCGCTGCCCGACTTCACGTCGCCAGAGTTCACCGAATACGGGCCGCCGCCGCCCGCCAGGCGCACGTTCATGGACGACGTGGCCGAAGGTACGGGGTCGGCCGTGCGCGGCGCCTATAAGGGCGTTCTGGGGCTCCCAGCGCTGGTTACCGACCCGCTCGTCGCCGCCATCAACGAGGCCTTCGGCACCGACTTCGTCCAGATGGGCGAGGGCGTCGACATGGCCGCCGACCGGCTCGGCGTGCCGCGCCTGGAGGGCCGCCCCGGCCAACTGATCGAGAACCTGGCGGGCGCCGGGGCCGGCGGCATCACGGGCGCCGGCCTGATGGCGCGGGCCGCCGCGATCCCCGCGAACACGCAGGGCGTGCCGGCCAGCGTGCTGCGCACCCTCGGCGAGCGCCCGCTCGGCCAGGGCGCGGCGGCCGGCGCCGGCGCCTACGGGGCGCACGTCGCCAAGGAGCACGGCGCCGGCGAGGGGGGCCAGCTCGCCGCCGGCATGGCCGCCGCCACGCTCGCGCCGGCAGTCGGCGGGGCCGGCAGCATGGCGCGCTCGCTGGCGACCAGTGGCGGACGCTACGACACCGCGGCGCAGGCGCTGCGGGCGCTCGCGCACGACCCCGACGCCGCGCTCGCGCGACTCGACGACTCTATCGCCGGCGGACAGCGCCTGCGGGCGCCGAAGACCGACCCCAGCGTGCCGCCGTTCCGGCCGATGACGGCGACCGAGTCGGCCGACCCCGGCCTGCTCGCGATCCACGAGACGGTGCGCGGGATGCCGGGCCAGACCGGGCGCTTCGTGCAGCAGGAGACACAGAACAACCAGGCGCTGCTCGGCTTCCTCGCACGCAAGTTCGGCCCGGAGCGGGCGCAGCTCATCGCGAAGCGCGAGGCGGCGATCGGCGGGCGCATCAAGGAACTGGCGCAGAAGAGCCGGCCGACCAACCCGACGCCTTTCATGGCGAAGCTCGACGCCCTGGAGATGGTCCCGCGCGGTCAGGATGTCGAGGCGCGTGCGGTCGTCAGCGCGGTGCGCAAGGAGTTCGACACGCTGTTTGAGCGCGGCGGCTACGACTGGATCACCAACCCGATGTACCTCTACCAGGGGCCGCGCAAGACGATCAACGCGATGATCGAGAGCAAGTCGGCGGGCGACACGCCGCTGACCAAGAACTCGCAGGCGCTGCTGCTCAAGCTGCGCGACTCGCTCGACCAGGTCATCGACGACGGGATGCCGGGCTTCCGCGACTACTGGATGCGCCCCTACGCCAAGATGTCCGCGGCGGCCGAGCGGCGCGAGATCTTCGACGACCTCGTGCAGCGCGCGAGCGCGACGGCGCAGACCGACCTGAAAGGCGCGCCGATGGTCCAGGCGTCGCGTTTCGAGACCGCGATGCGCAACGCGGCGAAGCAGCACGGCAACCAGCCGAGCGACTTCGCCCGGCTCACGCCGGGCCAGAAGCAGGCGCTGGTCGACGTGCAGGCCGAGTTGCGCAAGGGCGCGATGCTCGGGGCGGCGCGGATGCGCGGCTCGGACACCTTCAAGAACATGACGATGGGTGCCCTGGTGGGGCGCCTGGTCGCCGGCGGCGGCCTGGGCGATGATGCCCCCAAGTGGGTGCGCATGATCGCTGACAAGGTGCCGGTGAAGCTAACCGGCGGGGCCGACGAGGAGGTCATCAGTCGCCTCGCCGACGCCCTGCTCGATCCCGAGATGGCGAAGCACTTGCTGGTGCGCGCCAACGCAATGTCTGCCGATTCGTTCGCCAAGGCGATGACGCGCCGCATGACCGCGGCGACCGTCGGCGCCGGTCAAGTGGAGTAGACCCATGCCCGTACCAACTAGCGCTGCCGACCTGTCTACCGTCCTCGCCAGCAACTCGCCCGCGGGACCGGATGCCATCGGCACCTCGATGGACGACTACCTGCGCGCCGCCTTCGGCATCCTGAAACAGATGGTGAGTCTCGGGACCGACATCGCGAGCGCGAGCACCATCACGCTGCCCAACGACGGGCAGGTCTTCCGAGTCACCGGCACGACGACGATCACCGGCATCGCCGCGAGCTGGAACGGCCGCGCGGCGCTACTGCGCTTTGACGGCGCCCTGCAACTCACGCACAACGCGAGCAACTTCTCGCTGCCTGGCGCCGCGAACATCACGACAGCGGCCGGCGACTGGGCGCTCTTCGTCCAGACCGCGAGCGGGGTCTGGCGCTGCGCGCAGTACCAGCCCGCCGGCGCTTCTCTTGCGGGCGGCACTGTGACCGGCGCGATCAATTTCACGGGCACGCTGACGAAGAACGGCGTCGCCGTCGACGCTCTGCCCTCAACCACTGCCATGATGTTCGCCCAGGCGGCGGCGCCCACTGGCTGGACCAAAAGCGCGACGCACAACGACAAGACGCTGCGCGTCGTCAGCGGCAGCGGCGGCGGTAGCGGCGGCAGTGTCGCGTTCAGCACGCTGTTCGCCCGCACGGCGACTGACGCACATACGCTGACCGAAGCGCAACTCCCGGCGCACGCGCACGACGCGGGAACCTACTCGGCGGCCTCGGCTGGCGCGCATACGCACAACGTCGTCGCTAGCTCGGGTAGTCTCGTGATGTCCGGGGCGGGCGGGGCGTCGGCTTTCGCAGCCGGCACTGGCGCTAGCAACCAGGCGGCAACGGCACAGTCCAATGGGGCGCACACTCATACCGTGTCCGGGTCTTCCAGCAGCGTCGGCAGCGGTAGCGCGCACTCGCACAACATCGATATGCAAGTACAGTACGTCGACGTGATCATAGCGACTAAGAACTGATGGCGAAGAAAGACCCACTCTGCCCGCTCCTCGGCAAACCGTGCGTCGAGCACGGGTGTCGGTTCTGGATTCAGGTGTTCGGCCACAACCCGAATACCGGCGAGCCGGTCAACCGCTTCGACTGCGCGGTGTCCTGGCTGCCTATACTGCTCATCGAGAACTCGCAGCAGCAGCGCCAGACCGGCGCCGCAGTCGAATCGTTCCGCAACGAGATGGTCAAGGGGCAGCACGACTCGGCGCTGCTCCTGGCCGCCATGACGCAGCCCGCTGCACTGGAGGCGCCTCGTGCCTTTGACTAAGGACCAGATCGTCGCCCGCCTCGCGCGCCACCTCGTCGACGACCGGATCAGCGCGCTGACCTGGGCGCAGCTCATCCTCGCCGTGCAGGCGATGACGACCGAGCAGCGCGCCGCCCTGCTCGCCGCGGTGCAGAACCGGGCGACGCAGCAGATCGGCGACACCCTGAAGACCGCTGTGCAGAACTGGGCGCGCACGCAGGCGCAGGCCGACGCCGCGACCATGCTGGCGAACGACGTACTCAGCCTGGACGACCTTGAGAAGATTCTGAGGGCGTAAGCGATGGGCATAATCGGCGAGATGCGCGGAGTCCCGCAGTCCTGGGACGAGTACCTCTACGGACTGGTCGGCGGCCCTCTGCAGGCGATCGGCGAGAGGGCGCGTCGTTCACCGATACGACCGGCACCTTCCCGCCCGACTCACCGCTGAGCTTCCTGAACCAACGGCTGAACAAGCGCTTCGCCGACGCCCTCGGCGCGGCCGACGTAGCGGCGCTCGGCGGCGGGCTGGCCCGCGGCGCGCTCAAGCACGGCCCGGACCTCGCGCGCGGCCTGCTCGCGATGGAGGCGCAACGCGCCGCAGACCCGACGCTCGGGCTCGCCTCGCGCGTCATCGGCGCCAAGCCCGCGGGCTCGCAGGCGCTCACGCTATTTGATCCCGCGCGGGCGCCCGAGGGACTGATCCCCACGTCAGCGCAGGAGTTCAACACCGCGCCGGTCTTGGCGCCGCCCGGCAAGACCGTGACGGCCACGCACTGGAGCAATCAGGCGGATCTCGACGCGATCCTGGCCGGCAAGCGGGGCAGTCGCGGCCCGTGGGGCGGCGAGAGCAACCGCCTGACGGGCGACGTGGGCGACGAGGTCGGCCCACGCTCGTTCTGGTATCTCGGGCGCGAGGGCGACGTGCCGCGCGAGCAGGGTGTCGGGTCGATTCCGTACACGCGCGACCTGCCCGGCATCTACGAGTTGCAGAAGGACCCGGACAAGCTCTACCAGCAGGCCTTCGACACCGTGCGCCGGCAGTACGCGCAACGCAGCGAGTACCTGCGCAGCCAGGGAGGCTTCGCTCCGCAGGTCACCGAGCCGCAGATTCGCGACGAGGCCGTCACCCTGTTCGAACAGTTGCTCCGCGATCGCGGCTACCGCGGCGTGCTCGACCGCAACGCCAAGCAGGGGCCGGTCATCACCGTCTTTGAAGACGTTGACCTCACCGGCCAGATGGACACGATGGCGATGCGCCAGGAGCTCGACAAGGCCGCCGCGCGCGACGGACTGATCGGCATCGAGCAGATGGGCGCGGCCGACGAAGTCGGCCGGGCGATCGGCACCGAGTACCCGCGCCAGAAGGGCGGCAAGACGCCCGGCAAGTACGCCGGATCGCCGGGTGAGTTCACTAAGCCCCAAGCGCTGTCGGCGCTCACGACCCGACTCAAGGGCCTGGCCCGCAAGGGCGCCGCCGGCATGGAGTGGTACGAGCGCGACACGCAGAACATCGCGAACCTCACCTCGGGGGACGCGGCGCGCGCCTACCCGCTGGCGAACGCGATCGCGGTGACCTCGCCGCAGACCAAGGTGCAGGGCAACGCGATGGAGGGCCTGCGCGCCAGTTACCAGGGACTGGTCGGGCAGCCGTACTCCGCGGGGCGCTTCGAAGGCGACATGGCGGAAACGCTGACGCGCACGATGGACGACCCGGCGGCCGACCTCGGGCGCAAGCGCGCGAGCTTCCGCGGCAACCTGCTCAAGTGGTGGGACGAGGTCAAGCAGGGCACGACCGAAGACATGCAGATGGCGCGCGCTGCGGGCTTCGAAAAGGACTCGCTGGGCGAGGCGCAGTACGACTTCCTTGAGCGCACCGTGGCGCGCATCTCCGACCAGCTCAACGCGGAGCGCAAGCTCCCGACCGACCCGTACTGGACCCCGGAGCGCGTCCAGGCGGCGATCTGGACCGGGCAGAAGGCGAAGAAGGAAGCCCGTGCGGCCGAGGAAGCCGGCGCCAACTTGGCGGACGCGATGGCGGGCGCCAACGCCTCTGTGCCGTTCGAAGCGCGGTCCAACGCAGTGCCCGCGCTCGCCTCCGGGAAGGGGCCGGCGAACACGCTGTACTTCAACGACATCGACCATCTGCAGACTGACCCGTTCGGCAACAACGTCGTGGCGCGCGAGCTGGGCCTCTACCAGACACCGCAGTTCCGCGGGCAGGGCGTGTGGGGTGAGGAGCGCAACCAGAACGCGGTCATGCAAGCACCCGTGCCGCTCGTGCGCGCGAAGGACATCGACGCGGACATGGCGCAGCGCGGCTACGGCATCCTGGAGCCGATAACGAAAGACGGCCGGAAGGTCGGCGAGCGATTCAAGTTCTCGCCAGACGCGACGCGCGAGCAGCGCTACCTCGCGACGCGCATGAAGGCGCGGGTCGACCTCAGCGCCCGGCAGGCGCTCGATACGCTCGCCGTCACGCAAGGCGGCCTGCTCGGGCAGGAGGGCGCGGCCTGGGCGCGGTTCACCGCGGGCGGGAAGCGGTACGCACAGAACGCGGTACGGGTGGAGATGCCAGACTTCAAGCGGCAGGACCTCACCAAGCTCGCGGACACGATCACGGCCTTGAAGAAGACCGTCGACCCCGAGGACACGATCCCGCTCGTCGTGCAACCGACCAAGAACGGCGTCGAGGTCTACCGGCCGATGATCGAAGACATGACCGAGGAGGGCGCCGCCGTCGCCATGAAGAACGACGCGACGATGCGCAAGATCATCGAGCAGGCGCTCAAGAAGGTCGAGCCGTACTACGAGCGCATGGGCTACGGCAAGCCGACCGAGACTTGGGGCATGATGGACAGCGCCTATTTCCAAGAGAGCTGGGGCGACTACGCGGCCCAGAAGGCCGCCCGGCCCAACACGCTGCAGCGCCGGGCCGAGGCGGTGGAGGGGCTACTCGGCCCCGCGATCAAGGCTCATCAGGACTGGGTGAACCGCTACTATCGCTGAACGCATCCGGGCCGAAGCTCCTGCTCGGCCCGACCCGCCAGGTCCCATCCTCGTTCTGCATCGGGTGGCGGATGACGCCCGTCACGGGCTTCTGCCACGGCCCCGGCGACGGCGGTGGGTACTTGCGCCGGAAGTATTCCGGGTTGCGCGCCTCCAGGGTGCCGTGCACGGGCGCGCCGAGCCGCTCGGCGAGCCACCCGACCCGGCCCCGGTCGAGCGGCAGTCGCACGTCCTTCCCGTCGATGTAGATCGCGACCCAGTCCTCACCCTTCCAGGTGTAGGGGCGGAACACGACATCCGGCCGATCCGGCTCTTTCTGCTGTCCCATTGAAGCCTCCTCGTCTCGTGGGGTTGCGGGTTTTCTGCGCGGCGCCGGCACGCTGAATGGGGCACCGCGTTATCAAACGTTGATGATTCTGCATCAGTTTTCCCGATTCTGATAACTGGCTACGAACCAGAACACGGGAGCCAGAACTCCAACGGGCGCCAGAGGTTACGGCACGGCCTGCCCCATTGCCGGCGGCCTGCCCCATTCACGCGCCCGTAGCTCAGTTGGATAGAGCATCCGGCTACGAACCGGAAGGTCGGGAGTTCGAATCTCTCCGG
>JALORY010000116.1 GCA_025458675.1 Gammaproteobacteria bacterium
CTGGTCACCGTGCTCGCGATCCTCGACGTCCTCTCCTGGCGGGGCGCGTCCGGCTGGGGTCTCATCGCCTGGCTCGGCTGGCTGGTCGTCGCCTACTTCGTCTATCGCCGCTGGCAGCGTGACCTGTTCGTCCTGGCGGTCGGTGTCTCTTCAGCGATCGCCGTCGTCGTCACCTTCGTCGCGAGGCACCTGGTCGGTCACGAAGCCGGCGGCTTCCTGATCGTCGCCCTGGTCGTCATCGGCCTCTCCGCCGTCGGCACGAAGTGGCTGCGCGCCGTGGCCGCGGAGGAGGACCGGTGAGCGCCACCGCACGCGCGCGGACCTGGGCCAGGCTCGCGGCCTCGGGCCTCGTGCAGGGTGAGCCACCGGCGACGCGACTGCGGTCGCCGTGGTACGTGCGGGTGATGCAGGGCGGCTCCGGCTGGCTGGGCGCGCTGTTCCTGCTCAGCTTCGTGGGCGGCCTGTTCTCGCTGCTGTTCCGCAGCCCGGAGGCGACGCTGGTGCTCGGCGTGGCGTCCTGCGGCGCGGCGATCCTGGCCTTCCGGCGCTGGCCGGACAGCGATTTCACCGGGCAGCTCGCCTTCGCGGTCAGCCTCGCGGGGCAGGCGATGATCGGTTACGGCCTGTGGAAGCTGCTGGGCGAGCGGCTGGGCGTCGTCGCGGCGGCGATGGGGCTCACCCTCGCCGGGCTCTTCCTGCTCGCGCCGAGCACCCTGCACCGCATCTGGACGGCCTGGTCCGCGGCGTGCTGCGTGTGGCTCGTGCTGTTCGACGCCGAGCTCGCGCCGCTCGCGCCGGGCCTGCTGGCGGCGGCGCTTGCCTGGCTGTGGCTGAGCGACGCGGCCCTCGCGCGGTTCGGTGAACGCGCACAGGCCGCCGGCTGGGGGCTTGCGCTCACCGTCGCCCAGCTGGCCGTCGTGATGGCGATGCTGTGGGAGCTGAGGCGCCTCGTCGGGGTGGCCGGTGTGCCGGCGCCCTATGCTGTCGTCGACTGGGTCGGTGTCGGCCTGTCCGCCGCCGTGCTGGTGGCCCTGGCGGGCTGGCTGATCGTGCGCGAGGGACGCTCGCCGGCATCGGGCACCGGTCTCGTCGCGCTGGTCGGTGTGGCCGTCGTGGCGCTGCTGGGTGTCAAGGCGCCGGGACTCGCGCCCGCGATGGTGCTGCTGCTGGTGGGCTTCGCGGCGGGCAGCCGCGAGCTCACGGGACTCGGCGTGCTGGCGCTGCTCGCTACCCTCTCGCACTACTACTACGCGCTGCACGTCACGCTGTTCGAGAAGTCGTTGCTGATGGCCGCGGCTGGGGGCGCGCTGCTGCTCGCCTGGCTGGCACTGCGCCGGCTCTGGCCGGGCGGCGGGGAGGCGGACCTTGCGTAGGCTCGTCGCGCTGCTCGCGGGGCTCGCGATCCTCGCGGCAGTGAACTGGACCGTCTGGCAGCGCGAGCGGCTCGTCACGACCGGCCGCGTGGTCCTGCTCGAGCTCGCGCCCGTCGACCCGCGCTCGCTGATGCAGGGCGACTACATGGCACTGCGCTTTCACGCCGCCAACGAGGCCTTCGGCCCGGGCCGAGTTGCCGCCGACGCGGCCGATGGGCACCTGGTGCTGCGCCTGGACGAAAAGGGCGTCGCGCAGTTCGTCCGCCTCGACGACGCCACGCCGCTCGCAGCCGACGAGATCCGCATGCGCTTCCGCGTCCGCGGCGGAACGCCGAAGCTCGCGACCAACGCCTTCTTCTTCGAGGAGGGCTCGGCCAGCCGCTACGCCGAGGCGCGCTATGGCGAGTTCCGGGTCGACGGGCGCGGCGAGGCGATCCTGACGGGCCTGCGCGACCGCGAGCTCAGGGGCCTGTAGTCAGTCCGCACGCTGGCCGGCCGACGAGGTGGGCATAGGCCGGCTCGGTGGCGAGCCGCGCGTCGACGCGCGCGCCGCCGACGGTGAAGTGGTAGAGGTCCTGGAAGCGCGCGTCGTCCAGCCCGAGCGCGGCGTGCACCGCGTCGTCGAAGTAGCAGCCGATGCCGGTGCCCTGCACGCCGGCGGCCTCGGCCTCGAGATAGAGCACCTGGCCGACGATGCCCGCCTCCCAGAACCGCTCGCGATAGCGCCACGGCGCTTCGTCCGTGACGTCGTCGAAGCGGGCCAGCATCGCGAGCGCGAACGCCGAGTCGGCGGCGATGTCCTGGTGGCAGGACGCCGCGGCGGCGAAGGCCCGCGCGTCGAGCGCCGCGAGCAGGAAGAGCGGCAGGTGCGGCGGGCAACCCGGCACCTCGGTCCAGAGCCAGTCGGGCCGCATCGCCGTGCGCAGGGCGGGCAGTGCCACCGGGTCGCGTGCGAGGCAGTAGATGCCAGGCTGCAGGCCGTCGACACGGTGCACGAACAGCACCGGGTGGACGTGTGGCGCGCCGTCGAGTAGCGACCACGGGGGCGCGTCCGGTCTCGGGAGCAGGGCGTCCAGCACGCGGAAGAACGCCGCGGACGACAGCGGCGTCTCGCCGTCGAAGGCCTGCGCGGAGCGCCGCCGGCGGACGAGCCGGGACACCGGCTCGCGCGAGATGCGGGTGAGGGGTGGCAGGCGGGCGAGCGGGGCACGCAGCCGCGCCGTGCCCGCAGGCCTGCGGGTCGCCGCCGCGACGGCCGGGATGTCCGGCCAGTCGCGGTGTCCTGCGCTCAGCGCGTTGGCCGTGCCGTGCCACGTGGCCGCCGCCGAAGCGGTCAGCACGTCGGGGGCAGCGGGCGGCACGCCGGGACCGATCCAGAGCATCGCCTCGGGCGTCTCGGGCTCCGCGCCGGCGCGGTCGTCGGCGCGAGCCACCCCGGTCAGCGCGGCGATCTGGTCGTCGCCCCAGTTGTCGAGCAGCCGGACACGCCAGCCCAGCGCGGCCGCAGCGTACGCGATCGCGGCCAGGGCGTGGCCGCAGTCGTGCTGGCAGTAGCGGAAGGCGCGCACGCCGTACTTCCAGGCCTCGCGCCAGTGGATGCCGGTGAGTGCGACCAGGACGCCGTCTTGCCAGGCGAAGGGGGCGCTTGCCCGGCGCTCGAGCCGGTGGTCGTGCGGGGCGTAGTGATAGACGCCGGCGCGTAGCTGCGGCAGGTCCGGGCAGACCAGGTAGGCCTCGGTCGGGTGGAGGTTGCCGCTCGACGGATTGCAGCGCAGCGCCCAGCGGCTGCCACCGTACGACTTCCAGGCGGCGAGACCGAGCGACAGCTCGAGCAGATGCGCCAGGCTGTCGAGCCCGAAAGGGCGGGCGTCGATAGCACCGGGCACGGACAGTTCGTCCCAGCGCGCCGGCAGGTCGTCTTCAAGCAGCGGCAGGTCGACCACGGGCGCGCCGGCGTAGCGCCTGAACGGGTCGGGCTGGGTCGCCCAGTCGAGCCGACCCGGACCGGGGGCATAGCGCTCGGGTCGGTGCTTCGAGCGCTCGTGGTACTCGCCGACCGTGCTCACGAGGCGGGCCGGTCGCCGCCCGCGTGGCCCGCGCCGCCGG
>JALORY010000117.1 GCA_025458675.1 Gammaproteobacteria bacterium
CTTCATGGTGACGCACGACCTGCGCGAGGCCTTCTCGCTGGGCACGCGCCTGCTCGTCTTCGACAAGGTGCGCCACGACCCCGACTACCCGGAGGCCTATGGCTCGCGCATCACCTACGACATCCCCCTGGCGCGCGCAGCGCCGCGCGAGCTGATCGAGCTCGAGGGCGTGCTCCGGCGCGACGGGATCGTCGACGAATCGATCACGCTGATGGACTGAGACAGGAGAACCGAGATGGCCGGCAGTGCCCTGGAAACCGCCCGCATCCTGCTCGAGGAGGACCTCCACCCGGGCAGCCACTGGTCCTTCGTGCTGCGCCGCGGCCTGTCCCTGCGCATCACCGACCGGGAAGGCGGTGCGAACGTCTCGGCGCTGTTCTACAACGCCGACGAAAAGATCGAGCGCTACAACATGGCGGATACGCTCAAGGCCCAGCACACCGCGCGGCTCACCGCGGGCCACGTCTGCTACTCGGACATGGGTCGCGTGCTCGTCTCAATCACCACCGACACCTGCGGCTGGCACGACACGGTCTGCGGCGTCTCCGATGCCGCGCTGGTGATGGAGAAGTACGGTCCCGGCCGCTACCAGGAGCTGCGCAACGACTTCCACCGCAACGGCCGCGAAAGCTTCCTCGTCGAGCTGGGCAAGCACGGGCTGGGGGCGCGCGACATCGTCGCCAACGTCAACTTCTTCAGCAAGGTCGTCGCGGACGGGGAGGGGGTGCTCAGCTTCGTGGGGGGCAACTCGGGGCCCGGGGACTTCGTGGACCTGCGGGCGGAGATGAACGTGCTCGTGGTGCTTTCCGGCTGCCCGCACCCCCTGGACCCCGACACGCACTGGCGCCCCCGGCGCGTGGGCCTCACCGTCTGGCGATCCGACCCGCCGGGACCCGATGACTTATGCCGCAACGCCTGCCCGGAGAACGCGCGCGGCTTCGTCAACACCGAGCGCCTGTTCCTGGGCCTCTGACTTTCGCGTGGAGCTGCGAGCCATGACGCTGAAAGAAAGCACACTGGATCCTGCAAAGGCCGTGCACGACGAGGTCGTCGCCGCCGGTGAGCCCTGGCTGCACCCGCTGCGGCGCGGCCAGATCCTGCGCATCGTCGATCTCGAGGGCAACCAGGCGGTCGACACGCTGTTCTACAACGCCCACCACCCGAGCGAGCGCTACAGCGCGGTGGACACCATCCGCCGCCAAGGCCGACTCTACCTCACCGCCGGCAGCCGGCTGTACTCGACGGAGGGCAACCCGATGCTCACGATCACGGCGGACACCTGCGGGCGCCACGACACGCTCGGCGGCGCCTGCGCGGCGGAGAGCAACCAGGTGCGCTACGCGCTCGACAAGCGGCACATGCACAACTGCCGCGACAGCTTCCTGTGCGCGCTCGGCCGCGCGGACAACGGGATGACCAAGCGCGACCTCACCAGCAACATCAACTTCTTCATGAACGTGCCGGTCACCCCCGAAGGCGGCCTGACCTTCGCCGACGGCGTCTCGGAGGCGGGCAAATACGTCGAGATGCGGGCGGAGATGGACGTCATGGTGCTCGTCTCCAACTGCCCGCAGCTCAACAACCCCTGCAACGCCTACAACCCCACGCCGGTGCGCATGCTCATCTGGGACCCGGCCTGACGGTCGCCGGCGGGGCGCGGGGGACGGCCCTCGCGCCGAGGCAGCAGCGGCGGGACGCCCCGCCCTCATCGCGACAGACGCCATGTACTCGAAAGTCCTGATCGCCAACCGCGGCGCCATCGCCAGCCGCGTGATCCGCACCCTGCGCCGCATGGGCGTGGGCTCGGTCGCCCTCTACACGGACGCCGACGCGGCGTCGCTGCACGTGCGCCAGGCCGACGAGGCCGTGCGCATCGGCGAGGGGCCGGCGGCGCAGAGCTATCTCGACCCGCAGCGCATCCTCGAGGCCGCGCGCGCGACCGGCGCGCAGGCCATACACCCCGGCTACGGCTTCCTCAGCGAGAGCGCCGACTTCGCCGAGGCCTGCGCGGTGGCGGGCGTCGACTTCATCGGGCCGACGCCGGCGCAGCTGCGCGCCTTCGGCCTCAAGCACACCGCGCGCGAGCTCGCGCAGGCAGCCGGCCTGCCCCTGCTGCCCGGCTCCGGCCTGCTGGCCGACGCGCAGGAGGCCTGCGCGCAGGGCCGCCACGTGGGCTTTCCCGTGATGCTCAAGAGCACGGCGGGTGGGGGCGGCATCGGCATGCAGCTGTGCGCCGACGAGGCCGCGCTCGCCGCGGCCTACGCCTCCGTGCAGCGCCTCGCGCGCAACAACTTCGGCGACGCCGGGATCTTCCTCGAGCGTTACGTCGGCTACGCGCGCCACGTCGAGGTGCAGATCTTCGGCGACGGGGCGGGGCGTGTGGTCGCGCTCGGCGAGCGGGACTGCTCGGTGCAGCGCCGCAACCAGAAGGTGATCGAGGAGACGCCGGCCCCCAACATCCCCGACGCGGTGCGCGCGCGGCTGCAGGCAGACGCGGTCGCGCTGGGCCGATCCGTCGGCTACCGCTCGGCGGGCACGGTCGAGTTCGTCTACGACGGCGAGCGAGACGAGTACTTCTTCCTCGAGGTCAACACGCGGCTGCAGGTCGAGCACGGCGTCACGGAGCAGGTCTGGGGCTGCGACCTGGTCGAGTGGATGGTGCGCGTCGCCGCCGGCGAGACTGCTTTCCTCGACGACTGGGCGCGGTCAGCCGCGCCGCGCGGTCACGCCATTCAGGTGAGGCTCTACGCGGAGGACCCGGCGAAGGCCTTCCAGCCGAGCGCGGGCCTGCTGACCCATGTCGAGCTGCCCTCGGGCCCGGATGTGCGCGTCGAGACGTGGGTCGAGTCGGGCGTGGCCGTGTCGCCGTTCTACGACCCGATGCTCGCCAAGGTCATCGTCACCGCCGCGGATCGGCGGACGGCGCTCGCCCGCATGGACGCGGCTCTCGCAGCGACGCAGGTCGCCGGGATCGAGACCAACCGCGACTACGTCGCGCAGGTGCTCGCCCACCCGGTGTTCCGCGATGGCCGTCAGTACACGCGGCTTCTCGAGTCATTCGCCTACCGGCCGGCGACGCTCGACGTGCTGGACGGCGGCACGCAGACGACGCTGCAGGACTTCCCAGGGCGCGTCGGCTACTGGGCGGTCGGCGTGCCGCCGTCCGGCCCGATGGACGACCTGTCGCACCGCCTCGCCAACCGTCTGCTCGGCAACCCGCCCGACAGCGCGACGCTCGAGATCACGCTCGCCGGCCCCGCGCTGCGCTTCAACCGGGATGCCGTCATTGCGTTGTGCGGGGCGACGATGGATGCGCACGTCGACGGCGAGGCCGTTCCGCCCTGGGCGCCGTTCGGCGTGCGCGCGGGCAGCGTGCTGCGCATCGGCGCGGTGCAGGGCGCGGGCGCACGCGCCTATCTCGCGGTGCGCGGCGGCTTCGACGCGCCGCCGTACCTGGGCAGCCGATCGGC
>JALORY010000118.1 GCA_025458675.1 Gammaproteobacteria bacterium
CATCTTGGCCCCGCCCTCCTGCATGAGCCGCACCGCGTTCTGCAGCGCCTGCTCCTGCGAGGTGTAGGTCATGAACGGCATGTCGGCCATCAGGAACGGCCGGTACAGGCCCCGGGCCACCGCCTTGCAGTGGTAGATCACGTGCTCGAGCGTCACGGGCACGGTCGTGTCGTGGCCCTGGATGACCATGCCGAGGGAGTCGCCCACCAGCACGACGTCGGCCCCGGCCTCGTCCACCAGCGCCCCGAAGCTCGCGTCGTAGCAGGTGATGCTCGCGATCTTCTCGCCCTGCTCCTTCATGCGGCGCAGGGTCGAGACGTTCACAGGCGGGCGGGCCGAGTCCCTGAGCTGGAGTTGTGTGTACATGGACCGCCTCGGATGAGGCGGCAAGGATGACCGAGCGCCCCGGAAACATCAACGCCGGCAATCCCTAGAGCAGGCTCTTCATCGGGTTGTAGTAGTGCCGGCCGCGCCGGGCGCGGACGATCTCGGCGAGCAGCGCCCGGTAGTCGCCCGGGCGGCCCACCGGGTCGATCTCGGCGGCGTTCACGATCAGCACCGGCGCCGCCTCGTACTCGAGGAAGAACCGCGCGTAGGACTCGACCAGCCGCTCGAGGTAGCGCCGCTCGATCAGCTGCTCGCAGGCGATGCCGCGCCGCGCGATGCGCTCGAGCAGCACGTCCACCGGCGCCTGCAGGTACACGACGAGGTCGGGCACGGGCGCGTCGATGGCGAGGCGCGCGTAGACCTGCTCGTACAGCGCGTACTCCTCGTCGTCGAGCGTGAGCCGCGCGAACAGGCGGTCCTTGTCGAGCAGGTAGTCGGCGACCCGCACGCGCTCGAAGAGGTCGGCCTGGCGCAGCTCCTGCATCTGCCGCGCCCGCTGGAACAGGAAGTGGAGCTGGGTCTGGAAAGCCGCCGCGCGCGGATTGCGGTAGAAGCGCTCGAGGAACGGGTTCTCCTCGCCCTGCTCCAGCACCAGTTCGCTGCCGAAGCTCTTCGCGAGACGGCGCGCGAGGCTCGTCTTGCCGACCCCGATCGGGCCCTCGATCGCCACGTAGCGATGGGGCGTGCGGACGACCTCTTCGGCGTCGTCGTGCGCGTTCATGCGGCGAGACGCTCCACGCCCGCCGCGTCGACGCGCTCGAGCAGGCGGCGCACGCGCCCGAGACCGGGCACCTCGAGATCGGGCGCGATCTCGGCGAGCGGCAGCAGCACGAAGGCGCGCCCCGCGATGCCGGGATGCGGCAACGTCAGCGCTTCGGTCGACACCCGTGCCGCGCCGTGCACCAGCAGGTCGAGATCGATGCGCCGCGGGCCCCAGCGGACGACGGGCTGCGTGCGGCCGAGCCGCGACTCGATATCCTTCAGAGCCGCCAGCAGCACGTCGGGCTCGAGGCTCGTGAGCAGGCCGGCGACCGCGTTGACGAACTCCGGCTGCTCGACCGGTCCGAGCGGCGGCGAGCGGTACAGCGACGAGCGCAGCACGCCGCGGGTGCCGGGCAGCGCGTCGAGCGCCTCGAATGCCTGTTCGACCCGGGCACGGGGGTCGTCGAGGTTGCTGCCGAGCGCCACGTAGGCGGGCACCAGACGGGAGGCGGCCATCGCCGGTACCGGTCGATCAGTCCGCGGCCGGCCGTCTGCGACGGCGCCGACGCGGCCGCCGACGCGGCGACTCGGCCGCCTCGGCAGGCTGGCCCTCGACCTCGGCGACGCGCTCGGCTTCGGGCAGGGTCTGCAGCTGCGTCCACCATTCGGCGATCCCGGGGTCGATCTCGCCCGAAGCGGCCCGCAGCAGCAGCAGGTCGTAGGCCGCGCGGAACTTCGGGTGCTCGAGCAGCCGCAGTGCGCGCCGGCCGGAGCGCCGCTCGAAGCGCGGCTGCAGCATCACGAGGTCGCGCATCGGCAGGCCGAAGCGCTTCGGGATGGTGATGCGGCGGAGCTGGCGCGAGAGCACCTCGTCCGTCGCCGTGAGCAGCAGCTGCGGGTCCGCGGGCAGCGGGCCGTCCGGCGCGCCCGCGGCGCGCAGGATCGCCGGCCACAGCAGCACCGCGAACAGGAACGTGGGCGTGACCGGCCTGTCGTCGCGCACGCGCTGGTCGGTACCCTCGAGGCCGAGACGCAGCAGCCGGGCGCCCGGCGATTCCGGCGCCTCCGCGATCGCGGTCGCCACGTCCGGCATCAGGTGCGGGAGCAGTTCGAAACGGCGCAGCAGCCCGAACGAAGACGCGGCGTGGCCGGCGAGCAGCAGCTTCGCCGTCTCGTCGAAGAGCCGCGCCGGCGGCACGCTGTCGAGCATGTAGGCGAGCCGCGCGAGCGGCGCCTCGGTGTCGGGATGCAGCGTGAAGTCGAGCTTCGCCGCGAAGCGCGCGGCGCGCAGCATGCGCACCGGATCCTCGCGGTAGCGGGTCTCGGGGTCGCCGATCAGGCGCAGCACGCGGGCGCGGGCATCCGGCACGCCGCCCACGTAGTCCCAGACCGAATAGTCGGCGATGTTGTAGTAGAGGGCGTTGGCGGTGAAATCCCGTCGCCAGACGTCCTCCTCGATCGAGCCGTAGAGGTTGTCGCGCAGGATGCGGCCGTGCACGTCGAGCACGCGGTGCTCGGCCTCGTCGACGCCGTGGTCCTCGTCCACCTCGGTGTGGGCCGCGCGAAAGGTCGCGACCTCGATGATGTCCATGCCGAAGCGCACGTGCGCGAGGTGGAAGCGACGGCCGATCAGCCGGCAGTTGCGGAAGAGCTTGCGCACCTGCTCGGGGTGCGCGTCGGTCGCGATGTCGAAGTCCTTCGGGTGCAGGCCGAGCAGCAGGTCGCGGACTGCGCCGCCCACCAGGAAGCCCTGATAGCCCGCGTCCTTCAGGCGGTAGAGCACCTTGAGCGCGTTGGGCGAGATGTCGGCGCGCGAGATCGGGTGCTCGGCGCGCGGGACGATGACCGGTGGCGGGTGACCCGCGGAGGGTTCTTCTTCGTAGGGGTGCAATGAATCGGCTTCCGCTGGACCGTGGCAAACGGCTGCGTATAATACGCGCCCTCACGCGGACCCGTCAGTCCGCCGGTCCACGGCACGCTCCCATCGTCTAGAGGCCCAGGACACAGCCCTCTCAAGGCTGGTACGAGGGTTCGAATCCCTCTGGGAGCGCCATCTAAATCAATAAGTTAGCGGCGCCTGCCGCGGTCCGTACGGAAAGCGCACGGAATCAGCCGCGCCAGGAACACGCGGCACACACGCTGGCACTTCTACAGGCGGTCATGCGACCAGCGTGGCGCGCCTCGTGGCGGCCGTCGGGCGAGAAACTTCCGGGTTCGCAAATTTCTCGAAGCTCACCACGCGAGCCCGCCTGGCCAATCGGGTAGGGGGCGGGCTCACGCCCGCCGCCCTCCCACAACACCGGACGTACGGATCACGTATCCGGCGTTTCCCGTCACCTGGAGCGGTATTGCCG
>JALORY010000060.1 GCA_025458675.1 Gammaproteobacteria bacterium
AGCGCGCAGGTGCGAAAGCCCGCGAACACGTCGTTGCGGTCGGGGCCGTAGTAGTTGCGCCAGGTGTTGCGGATGAGCCGGCCGCGCGTCGCCCAGCAGCCGCCGCGCAGCACGCGCGTCGAGCCGAACAACGGCTGCGAGTAGTCCTGGTACATGTCGGGCGTGAAGCCCGGGTAGGGGCCGAACACCGTGTCCGTCCACTCCCACACGTTGCCGATCATCTGCCGGCAGCCGAAGGCGCTGTCGCCCGCCGCAAGGGCGCCGACGTCGATCGTGCCGAGGGCGCCGCCGTCGAGGTTGGCGAGCGCGGGCGTCGGCGGCGCGTCACCCCACGGGTAGCGGCGCCTGGTCGGCGCCAGCGCGCGGCCGTCGGCCGTCGGCTCCCCCGCCGCGGCCACCTCCCACTCGACCTCGGTGGGCAGGCGCCGGCCGGCCCAGCGGCAGTACGCCCGGGCCTCGTGCCAGCTCACGTGGATGACCGCGGCGTGCGGCGGCAGCGCCAGCCAGCCGTCGAAACGGCGCAGCTCCCAGCCTGCGCTGCCGCATCGCCAGTAGACCGGGTGGTCGAGGCCGCGCTCGGCCCGCCAGGCCCACCCCTCGTCGTCCCACATCTCACGTCGTCGGTAGCCACCGTCGTCGACGAAGGCCGCGTATTCGGCGTTGCTCACCGCCGCGCGCGCGATGCGGAAGGGCCGCACCTCGCGCGGGTGGGCCCACTTCTCGTTGTCGAAACAGAAATCGGCTCCCGGCTGCGCCCCGAGCAGGAACTCGCCCCCCGGGATCGCGGCGTCGCCTCCCAGGGGACCGGCCTGCCAGGCCGGCGAGCGCTCGGAACCTATCGCCGGCGTCGGATAACTCAGCGTCTGACGGGTGTAGGTGAAGGCCTCCGTGTGCATGTCTTCGTGGAACACGGCGTACTGGGCGAGGTAGTCGCGCCGGGCGTCGGGCGGGTCCTCGAGGAGGTGCACCGCCACGCGCTCCTGCACTCGACGCATGTAGGCAAGGGTGTCAGGAAGTGACGGCAGCGGGAGATCCCAACGGTCGTCGTGGGCGATGGTGATCGAGTCGTAGAGGCTGTCGGCGTCGGGCCGCTCCGGGGCCTCGCCGAGGTGCCGACGCAGCACCCAGATCTCGTAGAAATAGGCGGTGTGCCCGATCTCCCAGCGCAGCGGGTTGACGATGGCCAGCCTGGGACCCATCAGCTGCGCGGCGTCCAGCCCGTGCACGAGGGCGAGCGTGCGCGAGCGCGTGTCTGCGATCTGGGCGGCGAGCTCGGCGGGTGATGGCAGCTTCATGGGCCCTCCTCTGCGCGCCATCTTGCCAAACTCCGGGGGCGGTCATCACCCCGTCCGTCGGCAGCGCCCGCACGCCGCCGACCCGCGCGCCAGCGGTTGCCCTGCATGGCCGCCGCCGCGGAAACTCTCGCGGCTGCCCCGGAGCCCGACATGCGCATCCGCCTCGTCACCCCCGCCCCACCGCGCTCCCGCGCCGGCAATCGCGCGACTGCCGCGCGCTGGGCCGCCATCCTGCGGGGCCTCGGGCACCGCGTCGACATCTCGGTCGACTACGCCGGCGAGTCCGCCGACCTCATGGTGGCGCTGCACGCCTGGCGCAGCGCCGACGCGATCGCGCGGTTCGCGGCGCGGCGACCGGCCCGGCCCCTGGTCGTCGCCCTGACCGGCACCGACGCCTACCGGTTCATCCACAGCGACCCCGCGCCGACGCTTCGGTCGATCGTGCTGGCGGACCGTCTGGTCGGGCTGCACGACCTCATCGGCGACGTCGTCCCGGCGGAGCACCGCGGCAAGGTGCGCGTGATCCACCAGTCCGCGCGGCCGCTGGCGCGTCGATCCCCCGTGCGCAGCAGCTTCCGCGTCTGCGTGGCGGGCCACCTGCGCGACGAGAAAGACCCCCTGCGACCGGCCTGGGCGGTGCGGGACCTCCCGCCGGCGAGCCGGCTGCGCGTCGAGCACTACGGCGGCGCGCACACCCCCGAGTGGGCGGACGCGGCCCGGGCCGAGATGGCCGCCAACCCGCGCTACCGCTGGCACGGCGAGATCGGCCACGACCGGCTGCGGCGCGTCTACGCGAGCGCGCACCTGCTCGCGCTGCCCTCCCGCATGGAGGGCGGCGCCAACGTGATCTCGGAGGCCGTGGCGGCCGGGCTGCCCGTGGTCGCGTCGCGCATCGCGGGCTCGGTGGGGCTGCTGGGCGCGGACTATCCGGGCTACTACCCGGTCGGGGACGCCGCGGCACTGCGGGCGCTGCTGCTGCGCGCCGAGTCCGATCGGGCGTTCTACGCCGAGCTCGAGTCGCGGTGCGCGGCGAGGCGCCCGCTGTTCACGCCGGAGCGCGAGCGCGCCGCCTGGGAATCGCTGCTGAGGGAGCTGGGCGCCGCCTGATCGGCGCACCCTGCCCCGTCAGACCGCGGGCTCCTGATAGAGGAAGCGCTTGATCTTCTGCGTCGGCGTCTTCTGGAACGGCTCCGGCCAGTCGACCACCAGCTGCAGCTGCGAGAAGCGGTTGACGCGGGCGTTCACGTAGGCCTTGAGCTCGCGCAGCACCTCGTCGGCGCGCTTCTCCACGCCGTCGCGCAGGTCGTGGTAGCGCTGCCCGAGCTCTTCGCGGTTGAGGTGCACCATCGCCACCAGCCGGCCCTTCTGCTGCACCACGATCGACTCGACCACGTAGCGGAACGAGTTGATCAGCATCTCGATGTCTTCGGGGTAGATGTTCTCCCCGCTCGCACCGACGATGACGTTCTTCAGCCGGCCCCGGATGGCGAGGTTGCCGTCGCGGTCCAGCGCGCCGAGGTCTCCCGTGCGGAACCAGCCGTCGGCGTCCAGCACGTCCGCCGTCAGCGAGGGCTCCTTGAAGTAGCCCTGCATCACGTTCGGGCCGCGGATCCACACCTCGCCCTCGCCGCTGCGGGGGTCGACGTCGCGCAGCTCCATCTCCGTGCCCGGCAGCCTCGGGCCGATGAAGCCCACCTTCGTCGAGAACGGTGCCGAGCCTGCGGCGAGGGGCGCGGTCTCGGTCAGGCCGTAACCGATCGCGTAGGGGAAGCGGGCTTCGTCGAGGAACCGGTCGACTGCCGGATCGAGCTTCGCGCCGCCGACACCGAAGAAGCGCAGCTGCCCGCCGAAGGTGGCCATCAGCTTCGCGCCCGCGACCCGGTGCAGCGCGCGGCGCACCGGGGGCAGCCGGTAGAGAAGCCGCATCACCGGGTTGCGTGTCAGTGCCGGCAGGACGCGGTTCTTGTAGATCTTCTCGATGACCAGCGGGACCGACAGGATCGTCGTTGGCCGCACCTCCTGCAGGGCGGGCAGCAGCACGGCCGGCGTCGGCGGCTTCGTCAGGTAGTGCACGGAGGCCCCGCAGATCAGCGGCAGCACGAGGCCGAGCGTGTTCTCGTAGGTGTGCGACAGCGGCAGGATGCTCAGGAAGCGGTCCCGCTCGTCGACCGGCTGGATCAGCCGGCTCTGCTGGGCGTTCCAGCAGATGTTGCGATGCGTGAGCATCACGCCCTTCGGCCGCCCCGTGGTGCCGCTCGTGTAGACGAGCGCCGCGAGGTCCTCCTCCTGCACGTCGGGCGACGTCTCCGGCCGCGCGTCGGGATCGAAGGCGACACCGGGAATCCTCGACTTGACGATCTCGAAGTCGTCGATGCGGACGATGAGGTCCAGCTGCGAGGTGTCGATCTCCGCCAGCCGGCGCCCGAGGCTTCGGGTGATGAAGAGCGCAGAGGCCTCGGCGTGCGCGACGATGTTGCCGATCTCGGTGCTGTGGAAGTCCGGGAGCAGTGGCACCGCCACTGCGCCGAGGAACGTCGTGCCGAAGTAGGCCTTGGCCCAGTTCGGCATGTTGTGGCCGAGAATGGCGACGCGGTCGCCGGGGCCGATCCCCGCCCGCTGCAGCAGGGCGGCGACGGCGCCGACGGCGCGCTCGAGGTCGGCGTATCGCTCGGGCACCTGACCGGCGAACGCGAGCGCGTCGCGGTCGGCGTGCTGCCGGAACGACGCCTCGAGCAGCGCCGGCATCGTGTAGCGGAGTGGCTCGCCCATGAGGAGACTCTCAGCGTCCGACGGGGCGGGCATCATCGCACCGGCGCCCCCGCGGGCCAATGCCCCCCGCGGTCGGGATCGCGCGGCTTCCTCAGGCCGCGACGCCGAACCAGAACCCGGCGTCCCGGCCCAGGAACTCGTCCCAACGCAGGTAGTGCGAGCCGTCGCAGGAGAACGTCAGGCTCACCATGCCGTTGAACACGTTTATCGACGACGTCCGCAGGTAGATGTTCTCGTCGGCCGTGCGCAGGGCCTGAAGCCGCGCGAGGATGCGGGCAATCGCCCGCGGCGGGATGGCGGCGTCGGAGGGGTAGGCGCGCGCGGGGTACGCGAGGCAGATGTCGGGGTCGTGCAACGCCTCGTGGTCCAGGATCCGGTACCGGAACGGGTCGCCGAGCGTCCAGATCGTCGCCTGGCTGCTCGAGAAGTGGATCTGGCACTGGAACACGCCGCGCTCCGTGAGCAGTTCCTCCAGGATCGCCAGCGCCTCGTCGATGTTCCGATCCAGCGGGCTCTCGACGCGGCACTGCTGGAACAGCGCGCCGCGTATCGCCGGGTCGCCCTTGACCTGCCGCCACTCCCCCGGGTCCTCGTAGAGCTCCCGCGTCGCCGGGAGGTTGCGCAGATCGAAGTCGGCGCCGACGTAGCCGACTTCCCCCGCCGCGGTGCGCACCAGCTGCAGCGCCGTCAGCGAGGGCCGCTGGTGCGAGAGGCTGATGTAGGCGTCGGACAGCAAGAAGCCCCAGGCGGGGACGTTCTCGGTCATGTAGGGGCGCTGCGACCTGTCGCGCCTGAAGTGGGCGGGGTCGATGCCCTGCGGCCCCACGTTGTCGCTGGTCTGGACGCCGTCGAGCCCGAGGCAGTAGAGCGCCGCGCAGTGCGGGATCGTGGGGAGCGCGTCGGCCAGCACGGCGTCGAGGCGCTCGCGCTCGCCCCAGACCGGCGCGCACTGCTCCGCCACCCGCGCGAGCGGCTGGTGCAGCAGACGCGCCAGCCGGGCGCGCTGCAGGTAGACGCTGTCCTTCCACGGAACGTTCATGTGATCCGACTGTGCCGTCGTTCGGTTACGGTGGGGTTACGGCCACGCGGACCGCAATCCCTCAGCCGTTGGATGGACTCCCCGGTCGATAGTTCCCCCACAAATCGCAAGCAAGATCCGCGCCGCCGGGGTCCGGCCGCCAAAAAAATCGCCCCACCGTGCGGCGGGGCGCAGAGTCCACCCGAGAGGGGATCTCGCAGAGGGTGGAAAAAAGGCCCGGGCCCGAAGGCCCGGCGAATCGACTACGGAGATGACCACTAACGCTTCTGCAGCGTCGCCGATGCTAGGCGGGCCGGCGCAGCCGTGTCCTTTACCGATCGGTAAACATCCGGTGCCGACGCGCGACGGCCCGGTCAGTCGTCGCCCGGCGTCGCCGCGCCCCCCTCGGGTGCCGCGGGCTCCGGCAGTCGGCTGGCCAGCACCTTGTCGACGCGCTTGCCGTCCAGGTCGACGACCTCGAAGCGCCACTGCCCCCACTGCGTGACGTCGCCCGTGCGCGGCAAACGCCCGAGCAGCCACATCATCATGCCGCTCAGGGTGTGGTAGCGCCCCCTGTCCTCCTCCGGCGCCGACCGCAGCCCGAGGATGTCTTTGAGCTCCGGCATCGGCACGAGGCCGTCGAGGAGCCAGGACCCGTCCTCCCGCTGGACCGCCCACGCCTCCTCGCCCCGCTGCGGCGCAAATTCGCCGGTCAGCGACTCGAGCAGGTCCTGCACCGTGACGAGGCCCTGCACTTCGCCGTACTCGTCCACCACCAGGACCATCTGCGAGGCGGACGCGCGGAAGTGCTCGAGCAATTCCATGCCGGTGAGCGTCTCGGGCACGAACACGCCGGTCTGGGCGAGGTCGGCGAGGTCCGCGGCCTTTGCCTTCAGGCTGAGCGACAGCAGCTGCTTGGTATCGACGATGCCGAGCACCTCGTCGAGGCCGTCCCGGCAGAGCGGGAACCGCGAGTGCGCGGACTCGACCGCGATACGGAGGTTCTCCTCCAAGGGCAAGGCGCAGTCGAGGTAGACGATGTCGGCGCGCGGCACCATCAGGGTGCCGAGCATGCGGTCGTCCAGCCGGAACACGTTGCGCACCATCTCGTGCTCGTGGCGCTCGATCACGCCCGCCTCGGACCCCTCCTCGAGGACGGCGTGGATCTCCTCCTCGGTGACGACGTGCGCCACCTGGCCCCCCTTGCCCATCAGCCGGAGCAGGGCGTCGGTGGACACCGTGAGCAGGGCCACGAACGGGCGGGTCACCAGGGAGAGGATCCGGATCGGCCGGGCCACCACGCGCGCGATGCCCTCGGGGTGGAACTGGGCGAGGCGCTTGGGCACCAGCTCGCCCAGCACGATCGAGACGTAGGTCACGAGGATGACGACGATGCCGGTCGCCGCGACGAAGGCCGTGTCGGCGTCCATCCCGGAGCGCTCCATCCATGCCGACAGGGGCTCGGCCAGCACGGCCTCGCCGACGATGCCGCTCAGGATGCCGATGGCCGTGATGCCGATCTGGATCGTGGACAGGAACCGTGTGCGGTCCTCGGCGAGGCGCAGGGCGACGGCGGCGGCGCGGTCGCCGTCTTCCGCCATCCGGGCCAGGCGGGCGTGGCGGGCGGTGGCAAGCGCGAACTCGGACATCGCGAACAGGCCGTTCAACAGGACGAGGGAGAGGAGGAAGACGACTTCGGCAAGCATGGCGGTTGACGCAAGACGCCGCGGCGGGGCGTGGTGTAGGGCCAATATACTGGCAAGGGCGAGCCGCTTGGGGACCCGGACCGTGAACAGACACGACCTGTCGCGATGGACGCACGACCACGTGTTCGACGCGGGCAACCGGGCCGGCGAGCGCGGGACCCGGGCGGTGATGTGGCTCACCGCGGCGACGATGGTCGTCGAGATCGTCGCCGGCTGGGTCTACAACTCGATGGCGCTGCTCGCCGACGGCTGGCACATGAGCTCTCACGCCTTCGCCATCGGCCTGTCCGCCTACGCGTACGCAGCCGCGCGGCGGCACGCCGGGGACCCGCGCTTCGCGTTCGGCACCTGGAAGATCGAGATCCTGGGCGGCTTCGCGAGCGCGGTCTTCCTGCTCGTCGTCGCCGCGATGATGGTGCTGGGCTCGATCGAGCGGCTCGTCGCGCCGCAGCCGATCCACTACGCGGAGGCGATGGTGATCGCCGCCGTCGGCCTCGCCGTCAACCTGGTCTCCGCCCTCATCCTCGGCCACGCCCACGACCACACCCACGAGCACGCGGACGACGGGGGCCACGCCGGCCATCACCGCCACGCGCACGACCACCACCACGACCTCAACCTCAAGTCCGCCTACCTGCACGTGCTCGCCGACGCGGCGACCTCGGTGCTCGCGATCGTCGCGCTGGCGGGGGGGTGGCTCTACGGCTGGTCCTGGCTCGACCCGGCGATGGGCATCGTCGGCGCGACGCTGGTCGCGCTCTGGGCCCGCAACCTGCTCCGTGACACGGGCAAGGTGCTGCTGGACCGGGAGATGGACCACCCGGTCGTCGCGGAGATCCGCGCGGCGGTCGAGAGCAGCCCCGCGCCGGGCCCGCATCACGTCGCGGACCTGCACGTCTGGCGCGTCGGGCGGCGCGCCTACGCCTGCGCGCTCAGCGTCGTGACCCACGACGCCACGCTCACGCCGGACCGGGTGCGCGACTGGCTCTCGGTGCACGAGGAGATCGTGCACTCGACCATCGAGGTGCACGTCTGCGCCTGACCCGGGGCGCGCTTACAATGCGCCGCAGCGGCCCGGCTCATCTGCCGCAGACGGCACCTTCCGGAGGACCCATGGCGGAGCGGCTCCACAAGATCGGCGACGTGGCCGAAGTGCTCGGCACCACCATCCGGGCCATCCGCTATTACGAGGAAGAGGGTCTGCTGAAACCCGTCCGGACGCCCGGCGGCACACGCCTCTATTCCGCGCGGACCGTCGACCGGCTGCGGGCCATCCTCGCGCTGGCAAAGAACGGCTACTCCCTCGAGTCGATCCGCGCGCTGGCCGAGCTGCGCACGAAGTGCGCGACCGGCGACGAAACGCGGCAGGCCGTCTCGGCGCGCCTGGAGGAACTGCTCGCCGAGATCGAGCAGCGCATGCACGACCTGCGCAGCCTGAGCGTCGAGCTCCGCGCGGCGCGCAACGTCGTCCAGCAGTGCGCGGGGTGCCGCCACCCCCCGAGCAGCGAGGGCTGCCCGAAGTGCCCGGTGATCGACCGCCTGCCCTACGTCGAGATGCTGAACCTGATCTGGGACGAGGGGGCCTAGGGACTCCCGGGTGACGCCCATGGACATGCAGGTCAGCGAACTCCTCGTCCGGTTCCTCGAGCGGCTCGGCGTCCGGTGCATCTTCGGCATCCCGGGCTCCCACATCCTGCCCGTCTACGATGCGCTCTACGACTCATCCATCAGGACGGTGCTGGCGAAGCACGAGCAGGCCGCCGCCTTCATGGCCTGCGGTCAGGCCGTGCACACCGGCGGCATCGGCGCCTGCATCACCACCGCCGGCCCCGGCGCGACCAACCTGGTCACCGGCATCGCCAACGCCTACGCCGACAGCCTGCCGGTCATCGCCATCACCGGCGAGGCGCCAACCTACATGTTCGGCAAAGGCGGCCTGCAGGAAAGCTCCGGCGAGGGCGGCAGCGTCGACCAGGTCGCGCTCTTCGCCGGCATCACCCGCTATCACAAGCTCGTCGAGCGCACCGACTACCTGGCCAGCGTGCTCAACCAGGCGGCGCGGCACCTGACCTCCGACAGGCCGGGGCCCGTGGTGCTGAGCCTCCCGTTCAACCTGCAGAAAGAGAAGGTCGACGCGGAGATTCTCGAACGGATCGGCTTCGGCCACCGGCCGAACGAACCGCTGGTCGCAAGGCACCACGTCGCGCAGAGCCTCGCCCTCGTCCAGCAGTCCAGGCGCCCTCTCGTCATCGCGGGCCACGGCTGCCTGCGCGCCGGTGCCGGACAGGCACTGCGACGCCTCAGCACGCGACTCAACATCCCGGTGACCAGCAGCCTGAAGGCGAAGGGCGCCGTCGACGAGCGATCGCCCCTGTCGCTGGGCAGCCTCGGCGTCACGTCCGGCGGCCACGCCCTGCGCTACCTCGAGCGCGAGGCCGATCTGGTGCTGGTGCTCGGCGCGAGCTTCAACGAGCGCACCAGCTACGTCTGGAACAAGGGCCTGCTGGCCGGAAAGACGGTGCTGCAGGTCGACAGCGACGCCCAGCAGCTGGAGAAGGCGTTCAAGGCCGACCTGGCGATCCAGGCAGATCTTCGCGCCTTCCTGGAGGACCTCGATGCCGCTGCCGAGCAGCAGCAGGTCCCTGCAAAGGAGCCGGTGGACGTCGCGGCCTTCGTCGCAGACGTGCAGACGCGAATGGACGGCGCCGGCGAGACCATCTTCAACGCGCAGTTCGACCACGTGCGGGCGCTGTACCGCTGGCTCGAGCAGCGCTTCCCCGACGGCCTCGTGATGTTCGACGACAACATCGTGTTCGCCCAGAACTTCTATCGGGTGTCCGACAGGGACCGCTTCTATCCAAACACCGGCATCTCCTCGCTCGGCCGCGCGGTACCGGCGGCCATCGGGGCCCGCTTCGCAACGGACTTCGATGCCGGTCGGCCCGTGTTCGCCGTGATCGGCGACGGCGGCTTCCAGATGTGCGCCATGGAGGTGATGACGGCGGTGAACTACCGGCTGCCGCTCAACATCCTGCTGCTCAACAACGACACCATGGGCCTGATCCGCAAGAACCAGCACCAGCACTACCGGGACCGGTTCATCGACTGCGACTTCGTCAACCCCGACTACGCCGCACTGGCGCGTGCCTTCGGCATCGGCCACGTGCTCGTCGAGAACGGGCAGGACCTGGACAGAGCCTTCGACGGGCTGGACTTCCTGCAGGGCATCAACCTCGTCGAGGTGCGCATCGACCAGGACGCCTATCCCAACTACTCGTCCCGGCGCTAGCCGCCCATGACGGCACCGGGTACGGCACGCCTCGAGGACTGTCTCGCCCGCTGGGCCGGCGCCATCCCTGCCCTGGCGCGGATCGCCGAGCGGCTGCGGCAGCTGGGCGGCGGGGACGACCCCGACGCCCTCGCCGAGCTCTACGAGCAGGCCTACCCGCCGCTCGAGCGGGCGCTGTGGTCGACGCCGGAAGACTTCGAGG
>JALORY010000119.1 GCA_025458675.1 Gammaproteobacteria bacterium
GATGCAGTGCGAGTACTACGCGCTCGAGGGCCTGTCCGACCTCGTGCAGACGCTGAAGAAGGTGCGCGCGAACCTCAACCCCCGGCTCGAGATCGAGGGCCTGCTGCGCACGATGTACGACCCGCGCAACACGCTGGCGCAGAACGTCGCCGCCGAGCTCGAGCGGCACTTCGGCGACAAGCTCTACCGCACGATCGTGCCGCGCAACGTGCGGCTGGCCGAGGCGCCCTCGCATGGCATGCCGGCATTGAAGCTCGAAGCGAAGTCGAAGGGCGCGCAGGCCTACCTCGCGCTCGCCGGCGAGGTGCTGCGGCGCATGGAGGCGCGCGCGAGCGCGGCGGCCGCGGCGGCTGTGACGTCGGATGCCGCCGTCTGACGGCGTGGCGCGAGCAACGGGGACCAAGATGATCCGACCCAAGGGACTCGGCCGAGGCCTGGACGCGCTGCTCGCCGGCACCGCGGACCAGACGTCGCCGCAAGACGCGCTGCAGACGCTGTCGGTCGACCGCCTGCGGCCGGGCAAGTACCAGCCGCGCGGGCGCATGGACGAGGCGTCGCTCGCCGAGCTCGCCGACTCGATCCGCGAGCAGGGCGTGGTGCAGCCGATCCTCGTACGTCCGGTCGACGGCGGCCGCTTCGAGATCATCGCCGGCGAACGGCGCTGGCGCGCCGCGCAGCGCGCGGGCCTCCACGAGGTGCCGGTGCAGGTGAAGGCGGCCTCGGACCAGGCGGCGCTCGCGCTCGCGCTGATCGAGAACATCCAACGGGAGGACCTGAATCCTCTCGACGAGGCGCACGGCCTCGCGCGCCTGATCGAGGAGTTCGCCCTGACCCACGAGGCCGCGGCGAAGGCCGTCGGCCGCTCGCGCTCGGCGGTGACCAACCTGCTGCGGCTGACGCAGCTCGCCCAGCCGGTGCAGGACATGCTCCTCGGCAACCAGATCGAGATGGGGCACGCGCGCGCGCTGCTCGCGCTGCCCGCGGCGCGGCAGACCGGCGCCGCGGCGCGCCTGGTCGAACGCAAGCTGTCGGTGCGCGACGCCGAGCGGCTCGTGCACGAGCTCCTGCACCCGGCCGAACGCTCCCCGCGGCGGCGTGCGCGCCCCGCTGCCGACGCCGACACGGCCCGCCTCGAGAACGAGCTCGCCGAGCGCCTCGGCGCGAAGGTGCGGATCGAGACCGGGCGCAACGGCGCCGGTCGCGTGATCATCAGCTACTCGAGCCTCGACGAGCTGGACGGCGTCCTGCAGCGCATCCGCTGACGGCATCGTCGCGCTCCTCGGCATCCGTCGCGCGAAGGGCGCGAGCTTCTGACGCAGCCTCCGGCGGGCCGCAGCCCGCCGGCCGGAAACGACAACGGCGGCCACCCGGCCGCCGTTGTTCATGGCGAAGCAGCCGCCGCCGCGTCAGCCGAGCTGCTTCAGCAACGTCTCGGCGTCGGACACCTCGTACTTGCCCGGCGCCTCGATGTTCAGCGCCTTGACGACGCCGTCGTCGACCAGCATCGAGAAGCGCTGGCAGCGCATGCCGAGTCCCTTCGCCGTGAGGTCGAACTCGAGCCCGAGCGCCTTCGTGTACTCGGCGCTGCCGTCGCCCAGCATGCGCACCTTGTCGCCCGTCTTCTGGTCGCGGGCCCAGGCGCCCATGACGAAGGCGTCGTTGACGGACATGCAGGCGATCGCGTCCACGCCCTTGGCCTTCAGCTTGTCGTAGTTGTCGACGTACGAAGGGACGTGCTTCGCCGAGCAGGTTGGCGTGAACGCCCCCGGCAGACCGAAGATCACGACTTTCCTGCCCTTCGTGAGGTCCTCGACCTTCACCGCGTTGGGGCCGACCGAGCAGCCGTCCTTCTCGACTTCGAAATATTCCATCAGCGTTCCGGCGGGAAGCTTGTCGCCGACCTTGATCGTCATGCCTTGTCTCCGGTGGTGGGTGTCGCGGGGGAAGCGCGGGTCGCCGAGCGGCGCGGTCCCGAATCCCAAACTTTCGCAGCCTCGCGCCCGCATTGCAACCCTGCGCCGAGCGAGGTTCGCCGCGTCGTCGGCGCAGTCGCGACGCAGGGCCCCTTGCCGCCCGCCGGCGGCCGGCGTAGCGTGAGGCAGTCGCGATCATCGGAGTCCTGCCATGCCTCGTGCACGCACCCGGCCGGCGACCGCGCCGGCGCGGCCGGTCACGCTCTTCATCGCCACCCGCAAGGGGCTGTGGACGCTGACCAGCGACCCGGCGCGGCGCGGCTACAAGCTCGCCGGGCCCCACTTCCTCGGCCACATCGTGCATCACGTCGTGCCCGATCCCCGGGACGGCCGCACGCTGCTCGCGGCCGCGCGCACCGGACACCTCGGCCCGACGGTGTTCCGCTCGACCGACCGCGGCCGGCGCTGGGTCGAGGCGAGCCAGCCGCCGGCGTTCAAGCCGGGGAGCGGCCGGACCGTGGACCACACGTTCTGGCTCACTCCGGGTCACGCGTCACAGCCGGGGGTCTGGTACGCCGGCACGTCGCCGCAGGGGCTGTTCCGGTCGGACGACGGCGGCGCGACCTGGGCCGGGGTCGACGGCTTCAACGATCATCCGCAGCGCAAGGCGTGGTGCGCGGGCGACGAGGACGGCACGCCCGACGGCGCGAAGCTGCACTCGATCCTCGTCGATCCGCGCGATCCCGCGCATGTCTACATCGGGATGTCGAGCGGCGGCGTGTTCGAGTCGAGCGACGCCGGCGCGAGCTGGCGACCGCTCAACAAGGGCATCCGTGCCGAATTCCTGCCCGAGCCCGCGCCCGAGTACGGGCACGACCCGCACTGCCTGCGCTTTGCCGGCGGCAACCCGGACCGCCTCTACCAGCAGAACCACTGCGGGATCTATCGGCTCGACCGTCCGGGCGAGGTCTGGATCGAGATCGGGACGGGCATGCCGAAGTCGGTCGGCTCCGTCGGCTTCCCGATGGTCGCCCATCCGCGCGAGGCCGACACGCTCTGGGTGTTCCCGATGGACGGCACGGACGTCTGGCCGCGCGTCGCCCCGAGCGGCAAGCCGGCGGCCTACCGATCACTGGACGGCGGGCGTACCTGGCGACGCCAGGACGAAGGGTTTCCGGCAGCGCAGGCCTGGTGGACCGTCAAGCGCCAGGCGATGACCGTCGACGCCCGTGAACCGGCCGGCGTCTACTTCGGCACGACCTCCGGCGAGGTCTGGGGCAGCCGTGACGAAGGCCGGACCTGGCGCTGCCTGGCGCGGCACCTGCCGCACATCTACGCCGTGGAAGCGGCCTAGGCTGGCCAAGGCGAGCGTGGCCAAGGCCAGTGCCGAAGCCGCCGCGGTGGTCCGCGTGCGCATCCCGTCCCCGCTGCGCTCCTACACGGGCGGGGACGCCGAGGTGAGCGTGGCCATCCCCCTGCTCGCGCCCGAGCACCCGCC
>JALORY010000120.1 GCA_025458675.1 Gammaproteobacteria bacterium
TGCCCGAGCTCCCGAAGCTGGCCGCCGGCGGCGCCTTCGACGGCCAGACCGGCATGATCTCGGTCGACGGGCGGCGGCAACTGCTCCGCAAGCTCGTTTGGGTCGAGCTGAAGGACGGGCAGGCGCGCACCCTGGGCTACGGCGCGGCGCCGGCGAG
Organism: Gammaproteobacteria bacterium; assembly: GCA_025458675.1. Lineage (GTDB taxonomy): Bacteria > Pseudomonadota > Gammaproteobacteria > Chromatiales > Chromatiaceae > JALORY01. The sequence goes on from JALORY010000120.1 coordinate 158, forward strand.
GGCGGAGGCAGCCCCGCTGCCGGCCCCCGCCGCCGATATGGCACCCGCCTCCGCCCCCCGACCGTGGTCGCCACCGCCACCGGTGGTGCCTGCCGGCGGAACCCGCCTCTGACCGGTCCCCGCCCCGGGTCGGCCGGTGCCGCGGCCGAGGACCGCGGGCTCGCCTGGCTCCAGGCGCAGGGACTGCGCCTGGTCGAGCGCAATTTCCGCTGCCGCGTCGGCGAGATCGACCTCGTGATGCGGGACGGCGCCACGACAGTGTTCGTCGAGGTGCGCCTCCGCTCCGCGCCGGGGTTCGGCAGCGCCGCCGAGACGGTTTCCTGGGCGAAACAGCGCCGGCTCTCGGCGGCAGCCCGCCACTACCTGCAGCGGCACCCCGACGCGGCGCGCCGGCCCTGCCGCTTCGACGTGCTCGCGATCACCGGCGAGCGGATCGACTGGATCGAGAACGCCTTCGACGCGAGTTGAGCGCGTCCTCGATCGACGCCCGCGCCCGCCGCGTGCGAGACTTTTCCGACGCTGCGATGGGACGTCCGACACCGTGGATCTGACAGCCAGGGCCGCTGCGCTCTTCGAGGCCAGCATCGACGCCAAGCGCGCCGCGCTGCCGGTGCTGTGCGAGCCGCTCGCGCGCGCGGCCGAACTGATCGTCGGCCGCCTGCTCGCCGGCGGCAAGGTGCTGTCCTGCGGCAATGGCGGCTCCGCCGCGGACGCACAGCACTTCGCCTCGGAGATGCTCAACCGCTTCGAGCGCGAACGCCCCGGCCTGCCGGCCATCGCCCTCACCACCGACAGCTCGACCCTGACGTCGATCGCGAACGACTACGCCTTCGAGCAGGTCTTCGCCAAGCAGGTGCGCGCACTCGGCCAGCCCGGCGACGTGTTGCTCGCCATCAGCACCAGCGGCGGCTCGCCCAACGTGCTCGCGGCGGTGGCCACGGCCCACGAGCAGGACATGGCCGTGGTCGCGCTGACGGGCCGCGATGGTGGCCGCCTGCCGGCGGCGCTGCGCGACGGCGACGTCGAGGTGCGCGTGCCGTCGGACTCGACCGCGCGGGTGCAGGAGGTGCACCTCTTGTCCATCCACTGCCTGTGCGACCTCATCGACGCCCAGTTGCTCGGCCCGGGCGACTGACCGACCCCACGGAGGAACGATCATGTCCAAGACCCTCGCCGCCGCCCTCGGCGGCCTCCTCCTCTCAGGACTGCTGGGTGGCTGCGCCGCCGTGGTGATCGGCGGCGCCGGCGCGGGCGCGTCTGTGGCCCACGACCGGCGCACCGCCGGCACCTACGTCGAGGATCAGGAGATCGAGCTGCGGGCGTTCCGCCTGCTCTACGACCACCCCGAGATCAAGGACCGCAGCAGCATCTCGACGACGAGCTACAACCTTACGGTGCTCCTCACCGGGCAGGCGAAGGACGCCGAAGTCGCCGCCAGCTTCGCGAAGCTCGTCGCGCAGCTGCCGCGGGTCAAGCAGGTGCACAACGAGGTCGTCGTCGGACCCGAGAGCACGCTGGAAGAGGAAGCGAACGACACCTACCTGACCAGCAAGGTGAAGTACGCGATGCTCGAGGTGAAGGTGCCCGAGTTCGACCCGACGCGCGTCAAGGTCATCACTTCGCAGGCGACGGTGTACCTCATGGGCCTCGTCACGGCGGCGGAGGCCGACGCGGCAGTGGAGAAGGCCCGGCGGGTCAGCGGCGTGAAGCGCGTCGTCCGCGTGTTCGAGGTCGTGCCGCAGAGCCAGCTGCCTGCGAAACCGGCGCCCAGCAGTGAGCCTGCCGCTCCCGCCGACATTCACTGACGCCCTGCGCAGCGCGCTCGGGTCGGCCAACGTCCTGACCGACCCGGCGGATTGCTGGGCCTACGGCTACGACAACAGCCGGCTGCACTCAATGCCGGACGCGGTGGCCCTCGCGTCCAGCCACGCGCAGGTCGCCGCAGTCGTACGCCTGTGCAACGACGCGCGCGTGCCGCTGGTCGCGCGCGGCCGCGGCACCGGCACCACGGGAGCGACCGTTCCGGTGCACGGCGGCGTGGTGCTCTCGCTCGAGCGCATGCACCGGCTGTTCCTGATCGACCCGCTCGATCGCATCGCCCGCGTCGAGCCGGGCGTCACCAACGAGGCGCTGCAGACGGCAGCGGCCGCACACGGTTTCTTCTGGGCGCCCGATCCCACCAGCGCCGCGGTCTGCACGGTCGGTGGCAACCTCGCCTGCAACGCCGCCGGCCCGCGCGCGGTCAAGTACGGCACGGCGCGCGAGAACACGCTCGGCCTGCGGGCCGTCACCGGCGCGGGCGAGGAGATCCGCACCGGGACGATGACCACCAAGGGCGTGGTGGGCTACGACTTCACCCGCCTGCTGATCGGCTCGGAAGGCACGCTCGCCGTCATCACCGAGGCCACGCTGAAGCTCACGCCGCTGCCGGAGGCGCGCCAGACCCTGCAGGCCACCTACCGCGACGTCCGCGCCGCCGCGCGCGCGGTGTCGGCGATCATGGCCCAGCCGATGACGCCGGCCGCACTCGAGTTCATGGACCGCAGCGCCATCGACATGATCCGCGGCTACTCCGACCTGCGGCTCGGCCCGGAGGTCGGTGCGCTGCTGATGATCGAGGTCGACGGGCCGGCGCAGGGGATCGGACACGTCGCGGAGGCCGTGGCCCGGGCCGCGGACGTGAACGGCCTGCTCGCGCTCACCCGCGCCGCGACCGAGGAAGACGCCGAGCGCCTCTGGCGCACCCGGCGCGCCCTGTCGCCCGCGCTGCGCAACGTCGCGCCCAAGAAGATCAACGAGGACGTCGTCGTGCCCGTGTCGCGCATCCCCGACCTGATCGAGGGACTCGAGCACCTGTCGCGCGAGCACGCGATCCGCATCGTCAACTTCGGCCACGCCGGCAACGGCAACATCCACGTCAACCTGCTGGTCGACCCGGACGACGCGGCCGCGATGGTGCGGGCCGCCGCCTGCCTGGACGCCACCTTCGACCTCGTGCTGCGCCTCGGCGGCACGCTCTCGGGAGAGCACGGCATCGGGCTCGCCAAGCGCGACTTCGTGAGCCGGGAGATCGACCCGGTGACCCTGCGGCTGATGCGCGACGTGAAACGCCAGTTCGACCCGAACGGGATCCTCAACCCGGGCAAGTCCCTGCCGCCAGCCTGAACGGG
>JALORY010000121.1 GCA_025458675.1 Gammaproteobacteria bacterium
CCCGAGCCGTCGGCGAGCTACCTCGACTTGGTTCTCGTGACGGACACCGGCCGTGGCGGCTTCACCCTGGCCTGCGGCGGCAGGCAGTTCGATTCCGTGCGGCTGGGCGAGGCGCTCTACGATCAGGTCGTCGACGCCGTGCTGGCGCATCGCCGCGGCCGCCAGACCTACCCGATCTATCTCACGGGCATCGCGTCCGCCGCGCTGGCCGGACCGGGCGACGTCGATCCCTGGGGTCTGCTCAACCTCAAGAAGCGCATCGAGGCCCGGCTAAACGCCGTTCTCCAGCGCCGGGTCGAGGCCTCGGCCGCCGCGCCGGCGCCGCGCTGAGGGCCGAGGAACGCGCTCACCGGCCGGGCTCGCCGGTCCCGACGACGCCGATCGCCGTATCGACCCATGCCGCCAGGGTCGACACCTCCGCCTCCGTGACGGCGTGCCCGCTCGCGTGCGGCCACCAGGTCACCTCGTGCCCGCGCCCGACCAGCCAGTCGCGGGCCGATTCGGCGACGGCGAGCGGCACGACGACGTCGTCCGCGGCGTGCGCGAGGAAGACGGGACGCGCGACCGCCGCCGCGACGAGCGCGTCGCGCAGGGGGAGATAGCCCGACAGCGCGGCCACCCCGAGCAGCTCACCGGCGTGGCGCAACGCGGCGTGCAGCGCGACCGCGGCGCCCTGAGAGAACCCCGCCAGGAGGATGCGCCGCCCGGGAAGCCCGCGCTCGATCTCCCGGCGGACGAGGCGATGGACTTCCGCCACCGCCGCGTCGAGGTCGGCCGGCCGTGCTCGCCGGTCGAAGCCGTCGTCGACTACGTCGAACCACGCCCGCAGGCGCACCCGCCCATAACGCGTCACCGCAATGATCGGCGCCCGGGGCAACACGACGTGAAGCGGATGGGAGGCTTCGCGCATCAGCTGCTCCGCGGCCGGCAGCAGGTCGCCCGCGTCGGCCCCGAGCCCGTGCAGCCAGATGACCGACGCGGCCGGCCGCCGCTTCGGCATCAACTCCAGTGGCAGCTCTGGTGCGGGCATCGCGTCCCTCGGGAGATGCGCGGCCGCCGCGCATGCCGCGCCGCAATGCTGCCCGAGTATACTTCGGCCTCCGTGCACTCCCCGACAGGCGGCCCGCTCATGCACCGATCCCGCTACGCCCTCCCCGCCCTGCTGATCGCGCTGTGCGTTGGTGTCGCCGCCGCCGGCTGCGGCCGCAAGGGCCCGTTGTTCCTCCCCGGCGACGCCAAGACGCCACCGGCCGCCGATGCGACCCGGGTCGGCGACACCCTGAAGCGCTGATCCCGCCGCCATGGACCACTTCCAGTACCAGGGCGACACGCTGCACGCCGAGGGCGTGCCTCTCAGCGAGATCGCGCGCGAGGTTGGCACGCCGTGCTACGTCTACTCCCGCGCGACGCTGGAGCGCCACTGGCGCGCCTTCGACCAGGCCTTTGTGGGGCGGCGCCACCTCGTCTGCTACGCAGTGAAGGCCAACGGCAACCTCGGGGTGCTGAACGTCCTCGCCCGCCTCGAGTCGGGGTTCGACATCGTGTCGATCGGGGAGCTCGAGCGGGTTCTGGCTGCGGGGGGCGAGGCGGGCCGCGTCGTCTTCTCCGGCGTGGGCAAGCGGGCCGAGGAGATGCGCCGCGCCCTCGCGCTGGGGATCCGCTGCTTCAACGTCGAGTCGGATGCGGAGCTCGAGCGGCTCAACCGGGTCGCCGGCGAGCTCGGTCGCGTCGCCCCGGTGTCGCTGCGGGTCAATCCGGACGTGGACGCCCGCACGCACCCCTACATCGCCACGGGGCTCAAGGAGAACAAGTTCGGCATCGACATCGCCGCCGCCCGGGACGTCTACCGGCGGGCCGCGGACCTGCCGCACCTCGAGGTGGTCGGCGTGGACTGCCACATCGGGTCCCAGCTCACCGACCTGGACCCTTTCCTCGAGGCGCTCGACCGCATCCTCGAGCTCAACCTGTCGCTGCGCAGCGACGGCATCTTCCTGCAGCACCTCGACATCGGCGGCGGACTGGGCGTGCGCTACCGCGACGAGGCCCCGCCGGAGCCGGCGCAGTACGCCGCGGCGATCGATGACCGCCTGGCCGACTGCTCCCTGGAGCTGCTCGTCGAGCCGGGCCGCGCGATCGTCGCTAACGCGGGTGTCCTGCTCACCGCGGTGGAGTATCTCAAGCCCACGGCGCACAAGAGCTTCGCCATCGTGGATGCGGCCATGAACGACCTGCTGCGGCCGGCCCTCTACGACGCGTGGCACGAGGTGCTGCCGGTCAAGGCCTCGGCCCGCGGGCGCGACGATGTCTACGACCTGGTGGGACCGGTGTGCGAAAGCAGCGACGTTCTGGCCAGGGGCCGGCCGCTCAGCCTGTCGCCCGGCGACGTGCTCGCGATCCGCACCGCCGGCGCCTATGGCTTCGCGATGGCCTCGAACTACAACGGCCGACCCCGGCCGGCCGAGGTGATGGTCGACGGCGAGCACATGCACGTGGTGCGCCGCCGCGAGACCTGCCACGACCTCTACCGGGGGGAGTCGGTGCTGCCGTGAGGCGGACCCCCGAGCCGGCGGAGCTGATGGACGGCGCCGAGCAGGCGCGCGCCTACGCCGAAGCCGACTTCAGCGCGTCGAACAGGCTCTTCGTCGACCTCTTTGGAGCGCTTCACCCCTCGGGGTTCGCGGGGCGCGCGGTCGACCTCGGCTGCGGGCCCGGCGACATCCCGCTGCGCTTCCTGCGCCGCTACCCGAACGCCTCGGTCGACGGGGTCGACGGCGCGCAGCCGATGCTGGATCTCGCGCGGCAGCTCGCCGGGGCGATTCCGGATCTCGCGCAGAGGCTGCGCTGGGTGCTCGACGTCCTGCCGAGCACCCGGCTCGAGGCCGGCGGGTACGACGCGGTGCTCTCGAACAGCCTGCTGCACCATCTCGCCGACCCACAAGACCTGTGGCGCGCGGTTCGCCACTGCGGCCGAGCCGGCGCGGCCGTGCTGGTGATGGACCTGGCACGCCCCGACGACGAAGGCGGCGTCGAGCACGTGCTCGCGCAGCACGCGGTCGGTGCCGCGCCCGCGCTCCTCGAGGACTTTCGCAACTCGCTGCACGCGGCCTACACGCTGGACGAGGTCCGTGCGCAACTCGCCGCAGCCGGGCTCGACCACCTCGCCGTGGCGATGGTCAGCGACCGCCATCTGGCGGTTTCCGGATTCCTCGCGGCGTAGGCTCGTCTGTGCGAAGCGAGGCACTTTGACGCCGCGTGGCACCGCCTGCGCAGTTCCGGGTAAGCTTGCGGCGATGCTCCTGCGGTTCACCAAGATGCACGGCCT
>JALORY010000122.1 GCA_025458675.1 Gammaproteobacteria bacterium
GCGGTCGCGCGCCGTGCTGCGCGGCGTCGATCTGCGCCTCGAGGCCGGCGAGCGCGTCGCCCTGCTCGGCCGCTCCGGCTGCGGCAAGTCGACACTGCTCAACCTGCTCGGTGCCATCGACACACCCGACGGGGGCACGGTGACGATCGACGGCGTCGACCTCGGCTCGCTCACCGAATGCGAACGCACGCTGTTTCGCCGCCGCCACCTCGGTTTCGTCTACCAGTCCTTCAACCTAATCCCCACCCTCACGGCACTGGAGAACGTCGCCCTGCCGCTCGAGCTGAACGCCATCCCACCTGCCGAGGCGCGGCGACGGGCGGCCGCCCTACTCGACACCATCGGCCTCGGCACGCGCGACGGCGCCTTCCCGGACGAACTCTCCGGCGGCGAACAGCAGCGCATCGCGGTCGCGCGTGCCTTGGTGCACCGTCCCCGCCTGCTCCTCGCCGACGAGCCCACCGGCAACCTCGACGTCGAGACCGGTGCGCGCGTCCTCGCCCTGCTGCGCGAGCGGGCCGAGGTCGCCGGGCATGCCCAGCTGCTCGTGACCCACAGCCTGGCGGTGGCGCGCACGGCGGACCGCATCCTCACGCTGGAGGAGGGCATGGTCCGCGAGGCGGGCGACGGGCTCGCGTGGTGAGCGGCCTGCTGACCACGGCCGGCCTGCGTTTCCTGCGGCGGCACCCCTGGCAGACCTGGCTCACGATCCTCGGCGTCGCCCTTGGCGTTGGCGTGGTCGTCGCAGTCGATCTGGCGAACGAAAGCGCCCGCCGGGCCTTCGCGCTGTCGCTGGAAGGGCTCGTCGGCCGCGCCACCCACCACGTGGTCGGCCCGCCGGACGGGTTCGACGACCAGGTCTACCGCGAGCTGCGCGTCGTCCACCGCGCGCGGCCGAGCGCACCCGTCGTCGAGGGCTACCTGCGGAACCGGGGCGCCGCCTTCCATTTGATCGGGGTGGACCCCTTCGCCGAGCGGCCGTTCCGCGACGCCACCGGCGACCGGCCCCAGGGAGACCTGGCGCGCCTCCTGACGGAGCCGAATTCCGTCCTGCTCGGCGCGCCGAGCGCCCGACGGCTCGACATCGGCGCGGGCGACACGCTGGTCGTCGACGGCCCCGGCGGCAAGGTCCAGCTCACCGTGGTCGGCCTGCTCGAAGGCCCGCGCAGCGCCGCCTACGAGGGTGTGCTGGCCGCCGACATTGCGACCGCGCAGGAGGTGCTGCAGCGCGTCGGCCGGCTCGACCGCATCGACCTCATCGCGGACGACGCGGCGATCGCGCGGCTCGCGCCGCTCCTGCCCCCCGGCCTGCGCATCGAGCCGGCCGCCCGGCGCCAGGCCGCGCTCGCCCAGATGACTGCGGCCTTCGAGCTCAACCTGCAGGCGATGGGGCTGCTCGCACTCGTGGTCGGCGCCCTGCTCGTCTACAACACGATGACCTTCTCCGTGCTGCGACGTCGCGCCGTGCTGGGCACCCTGCGGCTGATCGGCGCAACACGCCGCCAGGTGTTCTGGCGCGTGCTCGCGGAGAGCCTGCTGCTCGGGCTGATCGGCGGGCTGATCGGGCTTGCGCTCGGCGTCGCCGTCGGCAGCGGGCTGGTGCGCCTCGTCACCCGGACCATCAACGACCTCTACTTCACCTTGACGGTGACCGCGTTCGCCGTCTCGCCGGCGCTCCTGGCAAAGGGGTTGCTGCTCGGTCTCGGCAGCGCCGCCCTGGCCGCAGCCGGTCCGGCCTGGGAGGCGGCGCACACGGAGCCCGCCGCCGCCCGCCGTCGGGCGAGCCTCGAGCGTCGCACCCACGGTCAGGCGCCCTGGCTCGCGCTCGGCGGCACGGCTCTCCTCGGAACCGGCCTCGGACTGACGCTGGTGCCGGATCGCGGACTCGTGCTGGCGTTCACCGCCCTCTTCCTCGTCATCCTGGGCTACAGCCTCGTCGTGCCGGGGGTGCTGGTGGTGCTGGCGCGGGCGTTCCTGCGGCCGGCCGGCGCGCTGTTCGGCACTGCCGGGCGGCTCGCGCTGCGGGCGGTGGACGCGGGCCTGAGCCGCACCGGCGTCGCGGTGGCCGCGCTCTGCGTCGCGGTGGCGGCGACGGTCGGGGTCGGGGTCATGGTCGAGAGCTTCCGCGACACCGTGGCCCGCTGGCTCGGCCAGACCCTGCGCGCCGACCTCTACGTCTCCGCGCCGGGCACGGCGTCCAACCGCACCGATGGCGTCCTGCCCGCCGAAGTGCCGGAGCGCCTTCGATCACTGCCGGGAGTGCGCGGCATCAGCAAGGGTCGCACCGTGCAGGCGGACGGGACCGACGGGCCCGTGCTGCTGCTCGCCGTGGAACTCGGCCCGGACAGCCACCGTGGCTTCGACTTCAAGGGGCCGGCGCCGCCCGGCCTGTGGGAGGGCTTCGCGGCCGGCGAGCTCGTGCTCGCCTCCGAGCCTTACGCCTGGCGGCGCGCGGTGGGCGTGGGCGACGCGGTCGTCTTGCACGCGGCACAGGGCCCCCGGCGGTTCCGGATCGGCGGCGTGTTCCGCGACTACGGCACCGACCGCGGGATGCTGGTCATTGACCGCGCCGCCTACGCGCAGGCCTGGAACGACCCGGCCGTCTCGACCGTCGGCGTTTTCCTCGCGGACCCCGCAGACCTGGACGCCGCCCTCGGCGCGGTGCAGGGGCAGCTTGCCGACCTCGGCCAGGCGCTGCTCGTGAGGGCGAACCGGGCGATCCGCGAGCAGTCGCTCGCGATTTTCGACCGGACCTTCGCGATCACCGGGGTGCTGCGCCTGCTCGCCATCGGCGTCGCATTCATCGGCATCCTGTCGGCGCTGATGGCCCTGCAGCTCGAGCGCGGCCGGGAGCACGCCGTGCTGCGCGCCCTCGGGCTCACTCCGGGCCAGCTGGTGCGGCTCGGGCTGATCGAGACCGGCGCCATGGGCCTGCTCGCCGGCCTGCTCGCCCTGCCGCTCGGCTGGGCCTTGGCCGAGCTGCTGATCCACGTCGTCAACCGGCGTTCCTTCGGCTGGAGCATGGACAGCCTGCTGCCGCCCGGCGTGCTGTTCCAGGCGGTCGCCCTGGCGGTCGCGGCCGCGCTGCTCGCGGGGCTCTTCCCGGCGCTGCGCATGGCCCGGGCCCGTCCCGCGGCGGCGCTGCGAGACGAGTAGCGGCGGGTTGCTTTTTCATCTTCGGCCCGTATCATCCGGCCCTTCGCCGGCTTCGGCGGAACCGGTAGAGGTGGTCCCGGGCGGGGCTGCCTCTTGTTTTTTCCGCCCCCGGAAATCGGCAGGACTGGCCATGACCGGATTCCTGATGA
>JALORY010000123.1 GCA_025458675.1 Gammaproteobacteria bacterium
CCCGATGCGCGCCTCCGAGCGGTGACGCCTGGCCAGGCGCTCCTGGTACCGTTTCAGCGAGTAGTCGATCGTCTCCAGCCGCAGCTTGATGGATCCCGCCGGCTTGTTCTCGTCCAGATCCTTGAAGGCGAAGAACGGCGTGCCGGAGCGCTCGACGATTTCTTCCACGACCGAGTAGATCGGGGCGTCGTGGCCGCACTTGAAGTTGGACAACTCGACGGCCACCAGGTTCGGGTGCCGGGCGACGAACTTGGCCGCCCACACCTTGTTGTTGCTGCTCGCCGAGAACGAGTTCTTCCAGACGTCGCTGATATCGAGCGGGTCGGAGATGACCCCGGACCGCACGTCGTCGCCGAACAGCCGATCGAGCAGGTCCTCGTCCAGCGGCAGCGTGCTCTGCGAGAAGACGGCGTACCCGAGCTTCTGAAGCTCCTCAGGGATGCCGTGGTTGAGCCCCGGGTCGTGGTGGTAGGGCCGGCCGAGCAGGACGATCCCGAGGCGGCCGTCGCGCTCGAGCGCGTCCAGCGCTTCGCGGGCCCGCCGGCGGATGCCGTTGTCGTGGGCCGACTGGGCGGCGAAACCGGCCTCGATCGCCAGATCGTTCTCCTCCTCCGAGACGCCCAGCAGCGGCGTCCAGGTCTCCAGCATCTGCTTCCGGAAGAACCGGCGGTCCTCCAGGTTCAGCAGCGGAAACAGGTACTGCACACCGAGCTTCGCGAAGAGGTCCTCCTCCTTCGTGAACGCCGCACGCACGGTCTGCGGCGTCAGCGACACGGTCGGGCAGGCGTTGTTGCCGAGGACATTGATGAGCCGGCCGGGCAGGGCGTCGACCATCGGGAAGAACACACAGTCCAGCGGCTGCTTCGGGTGCTTGACGTGCAGCAGGTTGTGCACGTGCGCCAGCGCGATCTTCGACGGGAAGCACGGGTCGATGGCGCCGCGGGAGGTGCCCGCTTTGTAGAGTTCCGTGGTCGTCTGGTCCGAGTAGACCAGGTGCGCGTGCGGCACGCCGAGGCTTTCGAGATACCCGCTGAAGAGAGGCGCGTAGCCGTACATGTTGAAGACGCGCGGGATGCCCACCCGCACACGTGCCCGCGCGGCACGCAGGCTTTCCCTCTTGCGGGCCGACGCGGTCCAGCCCCGGCGCGGACCGGACCCGTTCACAGGAACCGGGCGCGCCGGCTTCCACACCTCGCGGCCCGCGAGCGCGACCAGGTTGGGCGTGGCGGCCTTCACGGCGTCGAGGCCGGCCTTGATCTCGCGCATCTTCGCGAGGTCCTCGGTCCCGCCCTTCTCGCAGTTCGCGACAACCAGCCGGCGGGCCGAGGACTCGTCGGGCCGGCCGTCCGGGCCTGCGGTCCACACGTCGATGAAGGTCCGCAGGCAGTCGTTGGTGCAGAAGTGGCACCGGGTCCCGTCATCGCACCGCGTCCGGAACGAGATCCGCTCGGCCGCCTCCAGGCCGATGAATGTCGTCGCACGCCCGGCTTTCCAGAGCCGGATCGCCTCGAGCGCGGCCCCGATCGCGCCGGCCTCTCCGCAGTGCGGGTGCAGCAGGATCTCCGGCTCGTGGTCCTGGCCCTTGAAGCTGTCGCGGATGAAATCCACCTGGGCCTTGACCGCGGCGAGGTTCCGCTGCGTGCCGCCCTGCAGGACGAAACGGGTCCCGAGGCGCGCCAGGTTCGGCGCCCTCGCCACGTACAGGAACACGTTTCGCGGCAGCACGTACGCCAGCCCGGCCAGCACCTCGGCGGGCGTCCAGCCCAGGCGCTGGACGCTCGCGATCTCCTGCTGCAGGAACAGGACGCAGCCGTAGCTGAGCTGCGGCATCTCCAGCGCCGAGAAGGCCTCGTCGGCGAACCGCTCGACCGGGAGGGCGAAGTTCTGCGCGATGGCCTGGAGGAAATAGCCATTGCCCGCCGAACACTGCGTGTTGAGCCGGAAGTCCTTCACCCGCCCGTCCCGCAGCGCGATGATCTTGATGTCCTGCCCGCCCACGTCGACGATCACGTGGGGGTCGTCGTACACCTGCAGCGCCGACTGCGCGTGGGCCACGGTCTCGACCAGGGCCGCGTCGGCGGCGAACACCTCGTGCAGGGTGTCTTTCGCGTAGCCGGTCGTGACGAGCCCGCGCACCTCGATCGAGGCGCCCTGCGAGGCCACCTGCTCGCGCAGCGCGCGGAACATGTCGATCCCGTCCTCGATGGGGTTGCCGCGAGAGAGCTGGTACGCCTTGGCCACCACCTTGCCGGACTCGTCGAGCAGCACCGCCTTGGTCGACGTCGAGCCGGCGTCGAGGCCGATGAAGCCGCCCACGGATGCGCCGGGCTGCAGGGGGGGCGGTTGCCACGCCGGCCGGTCGTACCGCGCGCGGAACGCCTCCATGGTCATGCCCGACACCGCCAGGGCCGGCGTGCCGCGCCGGGCGGAGGACGCGCCCACGGACCCCACCGCGCCGTCGAGCGCCGCCGCCCCGCGGTACGGGACCGGGTCGCCCTCGCGGCGCCCGAAGGCGATGGCCCCCAGCGCCACCAGGTGGGCCGCGAACGGCGGCGCCTCCACCGCCAGGTCCGGGTCCGGCACGCCGATGGCGCGCTCGCCCCACAGGCGGACCAGGTGCGCCCGCCACGCCTCGCGCAGCCCGCGGATGAACGCGTTGGGGCCGCCGACCAGCAGCACGCGCGGGCGCAGCGTGCGTCCCCTCGACAGCACGGCGAGGTTCTGCACGACGATGGCGTCGAAGAGCGACGCCATGAGGCTGCCCGCGTGGATCCCGCGCTTCTGCAGGCCGTTGATGTCCGTCTCGGCGAACACGCCGCACTTGCCCGCGACAGGATAGATCTGTTCCCCCGCGTATCCCAGGTCCGCCACCGACCCCGGCGGGATCTGCAGTTTCGCGGCGAGCTTGTCGATGACCGCGCCGGTGCCGCCCGCGCACTTGTCGTTCATCGACACGATCGTGCGCGTGCGCCCCGCCTCTTCTTCGAACGCCAGCACCTTGGCGTCGTGCCCGCCCAGTTCGACCACGGCGCGGGCGTCGGGGTGCCGCTCCCTCACGGCCAGCGACAGGGCGGCCACCTCCTGCACGAAGCGCGCGCCGACGATTTCCGCGAGCGCCGCGCCGGACGAGCCCGCCATGAACGCGTGGCAGGCGCCGGGCGCCGCGCCAGTGTCCCGCTCGACCTCGCGCAGCACGTCGAGCAGGCGCTCGGCGGGCCGGCTCTCGTGACGCCGGTAGTCCGACCACACGATCTCGTCACCGCGCTGGGCGATGGTCTTGATGGCCGTCGAACCGACGTCGAT
>JALORY010000061.1 GCA_025458675.1 Gammaproteobacteria bacterium
GCAGTCCGAGATCCTCTCCTACCTGCTGTTCGGCAAGCCGCTGAACCGCGGCGGCTCGAGCGAGGAGAAGTCGAGCGTCGCGGACGCCGCAGGGGTGCTGGGCGGCAACCTGCTCGCCTCGCAGGTGGGGCGGCAGCTCGGGCTCGAGGAGTTCGGCGTGTGCGGCGTCGTCGACTAGGCGGCGCTCACGGTCGGGGAGTACGTGACCCCTCATCTCTACCTGCAGTTCGTGAGCGGGCTGCGCTCGAGCATCAACCGCCTGCGCCTGCGCTACGACGTCACGCCGCGTCTGCAGGTGCAGACCGAGACCGGCGACCAGCAGGCGGCGGACCTGTTCTACACCTTCGAGCGCTGAGTCGGGCCGGCGCGCATCGCCGTCATGTGGCCCGCGGCGTCGAAGCTCACGGAGACGATCGGCGCGCGGCGCAACGCGTCCACCTGCGCCGGGTCGGCGCCGAGCAGTTCCGCGTCGCGCGTCGGCTCGTCGGGCTCCGCGTGGTGCGCCCGCCGCATCGCGATGAACAGGTAGAGGTTGTAGATGCCGAAGGTCGCGAGCACGCCGACCACCCACGCCGCGAGGCGCAGCAGCCGGCTGACCTCCTGCCACAGCAGATCGAGGTGCGCGCCCGCGAGGTTCTCGTAGCCCGAGTCGATCCCGGCCGCGTCGCCCAGCACGGCGAGGAGGTCCTGGAAGAACAGCGGGATCACGTCGAACATCGACAGGAAGACGGCCCAGGCGGCGAGCGTGATCGCGCGGTCGCGCCAGCGGTACCAGCGCGGCAGCGAGGTGCGCGCGTCGATGATCCAGGAGCGCCGGGTCATCGGCGACCCCCGAGCTGGTGGACGCCGCGGTCGGGGCTCGCCCAGCGCGCGTGGCTGCGGCCGAGCGCAAGGATGCCCTTCGGCAGGCCGACCACCACGGTCGCTGCGTTGAGCAGCCAGAACACCAGCGGGTACCAGACGATCCAGTAGAGCGTGCGCTCGATGCCGGGCTCCGTGCGGCGCTCCAGCCAGACGGCGATCGTCGCCTGCAGGAGAAACGTGACGCCGAGCGCGAAGCCCCAGTCGCCGAACAGGGTGCGGCGCGTCTCGCCGGCGTCGAGGTCGGGCACGAGCTGCGCGACCCACAGGACGCCGAGCACGAGCATGGTGTAGGACCAGATCACGCCGAGCAGGTATTCCGCGAACACCGGCAGCATGCGCAGGCCGTGCGGCCGGAAGAGGTCGGGGAAGTGGCTGATGGCGATCTGCGCGCCGCCCGCGGCCCAGCGCAGGCGCTGCCGCCACAGCCCGCGCAGCGTGCCGGGCATGAGCGTCCAGCACAGGGCGCGCGGCTCGAAGCGGATGCTCCAGTCGTTGAGCTGCAGGCGCCAGCTGACGTCGACGTCGTCGGTGAGCATCCCGGTGCCCCAGTACCCGACGTCGGCGAGGGCGCGCTTGCGGAAGGCGCACACCACGCCCGAGACCGTGAAGATGCGCCCGTAGACGCTCTGCGCCCGCTTGATGAGGCCGATGATCGAGGAGAACTCGCCGGTCTGCAGGCGGGCGAGGATGGTCGACCGGTTGCGGATGCGCGGGTTGCCGGTGACGCCGCCGACGCTCGGGTCGAGCTGCAGCGCCTTCACCATCCAGGTCACCGCGTGCTCGTCGAGGATCGCGTCGGCGTCGATGCAGACGAGGTACTCGGCGTCGGTCATCAGCGTCGCGGTGCGCATGGCCGCCGCCTTGCCCTGGTTCTGTTCGAGGTGCACCGCGCGGATGCGGGGCCGCTCCCGGGCCAGACGGTCGATGAGCTCGGCGGTGCGGTCGGTGCTGCCGTCGTCGACGGCGATCACCTCGTAGTTCGGGTAGCTCAGGCGGTCGAGCTGCTCGAGCGTCTCGACGATGTTCAGCTCCTCGTTGTGGCACGGCACGATCACCGCCGCCTTCGGGTAGGCGTGGAGAACCGGCGGCTCGTCCGGGCCGGGCGCGCCGCGCTCGCGGAACAGCCAGTAGAGGATCGCGCCGCCCATCCAGACGTAGGACATCACGAAGGGCCAGGCGAACGCGAAGTCGTGGGCGAGGTCGGAGAGCTCGGCGAGCGTCATGTCAGTTTGGCCGGTGGGGGTAGACCGCACCCGAGATCGCCGGGGCGAGGCGCGCGAGGGTGCTCGCGTCGGGCAGGGTCGCGGGGCAGTAGACCAGGTTGCGCAGCCCGGCGGCGGTCGCGGCATTCCAGTCGGCGGGGTCGGTCGAGTCGCTCCACCAGACCAGCCGATCGGCGTAGGGCGGCGCGAGCCAGCCGAGCGCGCGCAGGCGAGCGAGCGCGGCGCGCGCGTCGCCGGCGACCTCCACCGCGAGGTAGTCCGACGCCTGCAGCGCCGCGTCTCGCGGGGCGGGCAGGGCGTCGAGCGGCAGCGCGTCCACGACGAGGGCCGCCGGGATCTGCGACGTGAACGCCGCGATGGCCGCCAGGGCGTCCGTGCCGCCCGCCGCCTCGGCGCGGGCGCGGCGCGGGGCGCGCGGGTCCCAGGTCGCGAGCCGCGCGGGATCGGGCGCGGGCGGCAGCGACGTCGCGAGCGGCGCGTCGCCGATCACCAGCCCGTCGATCGGCACGGCGCGGCCGAGGGCGTCGTACACGGCGGCGAGGTCGCCCGCCGGGCGCACGTTCGCGAGCGGCAGCCAGCCGAGCACCTGGACGCCGGCGCGGGTGCGCAGTTGCCAGGCCGCGCGGCCGAAGGCGTCCGCGCGCAGCGGCAGCGGCAAGCCCGGGAACCAGACCGCGGGACGCCCGTCGGCGGGGGCGACCACGTCGGCGCGCAGCACCACGGTCGTCGGGGCGAGTGCGCGCACCTTCTCGATGCTCTTGCCGAGCGTCGTCTCCTTTGCGCTGCCGTCGTAGAGGTCGTCGACACGCAGGCACAGGCCGCGCAGCACCGGCACGTCGCGCGGTCCCGCGAGCCCCCGCTTCAGGTCCTCGAGGTCCGGGTCGCGCGTCAGGTAGAGGCGGCCGACGGCCATCGGCGTGCGCGTGTCGCCGCGCTCGGGGTCGAGCGTGAGCGCGAGGCGGAAACCGAGGTCTTCGGCGATCGCGACGGTCGTCGCGTTGTAGCGGCCGAAGGGCCAGACGATCACGCGCGGCCGCCTGCCGACGCCGGCGGCGATGCGGTCGGCGCTGCGCGCGAGGTCCGCGCGGATCCGTGCGGCGTACGCGCGCTCGCTCTCGATGCCCTTCGCGGGATCGAAGCGACGCGCGACGGCGGCAGGCAGGGCGTTGCCCTGCGCGTTGGCCACCACGCCGCGGTGCAGGTCGTCACTGTGCGAGGCGATCTCCACGAGCCCGCTGGCCGCCATCTCCCGCGCCATCGCCCAGGTGATGAAGCGCTCGCGGGGCACCGCCTCGTCGCCGTACTGCACCGTCCCGCCCGCCGGGACGTCGAGCCAGCGGCTGACGACCGCGAGCACCGCGGGATAGCCGAAGGCCTCGAGCAGCGGGTAGACGTCCTCGTAGAAGCTGCGGTAGCCGTCGTCGAAGGTGAGCAGGACGGCCTTGTCGGGCAGCGGCGGGCCGCCGCGCGTCGCCGCGAGCACCTCGTCCAGCGAGACGACCCGGTAGCCGTTCGCCTTCAGCCAGTCGAACTGCTGCACGAGCGAGCCGAGCGTGGCGCCGTCGTAGGTCAGGTCGCCGGGGTCGTCGATGAGGTCGTGGTAGGAGATCGCGACGAAGTCCTGCGCGCCGGCGAGGGGGCTGGCGAGGCAGGCGGCGAGCAGCAGGGCGCGCAGCGATGGCATGTTCAGAACCTCAGGGTCATCGCGAGCACGAACGCGGTCTCGGTCTCGCGCTGACCGTCGTAGACGGGCCGGCCCCAGGCGACGCCGTACTCGAGCGCGAAGTCCGGGTCGTAGCGCCAGCGCTGCGTGTAGGCGACGCGGCCGACCGGCGCGGCGTCGTAGCCCGCTTCGACGTACCAGCCGCCGGTGAGGGTCAGCTCGTGGGCGAAGCTCCAGTCGTAGCGCCGCCACGCGAGGTGCTGGAAGCTGAGGCCGAGCTCCGCCGAGAGGTCGTGCTCGGGGCTGTAGTAGGGCACGTCCTGGCGCGAGCTCGTCGACGCGAACACGCCGAGCTCGCCCCTGATGTCGAAGCCGGGCTCGTCGAGCAGCTTCTGCCAGCCGCGCAGCGAGCCCTCGACCCGCTCGTTGTCGTCGGAGAAATCGACGCCGCGCAGCATCGCCGCGATGCCGCGGCCCTCGTCCCACGCGTAGCCGCCGCGCAGCTCCAGCGTGTTCGCCGTGACGCCGTTCTCGAGCGCCCGCAGGGGCGTGAGCGTGCTGAAGATCTGGCCCGTGGCGCCGACGGTCCAGTGGTCGCCGAGTCGCCAGTCGACGGCCGCGAGCGCGCCCGGACCGGACTCGCTGCCGTTGTTGGCCGACACCTCGCCGAGCGCGACCACGCCCGGCCCGCGGTACTCGACGCCGGCGGCGGCGCGGCGGTGGTAGGCGGTGCCCGTGCGGCCGAGACCCTCCTCGAAACCGAGTCCGAGGCCCTCGAGCACCACGGCGTCGGCATAGCGGAAGGCCCCCTTCAGCCGCCAATGGGCGTCGAGCGGCTGACTGTAGACGTCGACGCTGAAGGCGTGGCTCGGGCCGTCGATCTCGGGGCCGGCGGAGCGGCCGAGCTCGACGCCGACGCGCAGCTCGCGCCGGTTGTGCGACTGCCAGTCGCGCCACGCGCGGCGCACGCCCTGGTCTTCCGGCCGCTCGGCGTGGAGGGACGCGAAACCGGCGCCCGCCGCCTCGTAGTCCTGCAGGGCGTAGAGGGCGTTGGCCTCGCGCAGGCGCAGCCCGCTGCTTCGGGGGTCGAGCGCGCGTCCGGTGCGCGCGAGGTCGAGCGCGCGGTACGGCCAGTCGCGGGCGAGCGCCACCTCCGAGGCCGACTCCTGCAGCCAGGCGTTGGCCGGCGCGCCGGCGCGCAGCGGCTCGACGCGGCCCCAGGACTCGCCGAGCTGGTCGCCGTAGAAGCGCGCCATGCCGGCGGTCACCTCGGCGGCGAGGCGCCGCGGGTTGTCGTTCTTCGCCGGGCTGTCGGCGTAGCGGACCCAGATCGCCTCGTCGGCCACGATGGCGTCCACCTGGGCGTAGGCCTCGCGGTGCCGCTCCAGGTCGATGAGCGCGTAGAAGCGGCCGTAGCGCGCGTCGAGGTCACGCGGGCTCTCGGCGAGCACGCCGTCGTAGAGCGCGAGCGCCTCCTCGGGGCGGCGCTGGTAGAGGTAGGCTGCGGCCGCCGCGTTGCGGACGTAACCCGGCGGCGCCGCCCCCTCCGCGAGCAGCGCCTCGTAGAGCGCGACGGCCTCCGGCATGCGCCGGCGGTCGTGGAGGGCGACGAGGGTGTCGTAGCGGTTGCGCAGCAACGCGTCGCCGGCGAGGTCTCCCCGCTGCGCGTCGAGCAGCGCGAGGGCCCGGTCGGTCGCGTCGAAACGGTGCGCCGGATCGGTCGTGGGGAGCGGTCCGAACCGCACCCAGGCGGCCGCCTTCGCGCCGGCGACCCGCTGCCGCTCGCCGTCGTCGAGCAGGCCGGGCGAGGCCCCCGCGAGCTCGGTGGCCCGTTCGGGAGCGCCCAGCGCGGCGAGGGTGAGGATCCGTCCGCGCGCGGCGGTGCGGTTGCCCGGCGCCACGTCCAGGGCGCGCTGGTAGGCCGTGAGGGCGCGCATCGCGTCGCCCTCCGACTCGGCGAGGTACGCGCGGGCGAGCCAGATCTCGACGTCGCGCGGCGCGGCGCGCGCCAGCCGGTCCAGCTCGGCGCGCGCCTCGTCGCGACGGCCCGCGTCGATCAGCACGAGGGCGCGCAAGGTGCGGAAGTCCCGCTGCGCCGGAAAGCGCTTGGCGCCCAGGGCGAGCAGGGCCTCGGCGGTCGCGTGGTCCTGCGTGTTGCGCGCGGCGCGGGCGGCGGCCATCAGCGCGTAGTCGGGCGCGTCCGCGAACCCGGCGGCGCGCAGCACCTGCACCGCCTCCGCGTCGCGGCCAGCCCAGTGCAGGATCACGGCGAGGTCCCACGCGACGGGGCGGGCGCCCGGGTGGGCGGCGCGCAAGGCCTCGAGGCGCACGATCGCCTCCGCGTGGCGTCCCTCGCGAGCGAGCAGGACGGCGGCCTCGCGTTCGGCCGTCGGATCGGCGGCCGGTGCCGCGCCGGCCGTCGGTAGTGCCGCCGTGACCAGTGCGGCAAGGGCGAGGGCGCGGATTCGGGGGAAGGTCGGGGTCACGTCGTCTGTGGCGGGGCCGCGTTCGTGGGTGAGGCAGTCTAAGGAAGCCGCGTGGAGGCTGTCTCGACGGGCCGCGTCGGGGTCGCGCGGCCGCACGTCGGTAGCGGCCGGATCGGCGGAACATCCAGAGCGTCGGGCGGGAGGGTGGATCCCGGGGACGCCGGGCGGTTTTCCGAAACCCGTCCGGGTTACCCTTGAGTCGACGCACCCGCTGGCGGAGGCCGCCATGCTCGCCACCTTGCCTTTCCTCGAGCACACCGATTTCCCGCCGATCCGGCGCGGTCCGCTCGAGACGCTGCAGGTCAACCTCGGCTACCGCTGCAACCAGCAGTGCCTGCACTGCCACGTCAACGCGGGACCGCGCCGCACCGAGGAGATGACGCGGGAGACGGTGGACCTCGTCCTCGCCGTCCTGCGCGCCGGGAAGGCGGCGGCGCTCGACCTCACCGGCGGCGCGCCCGAGCTCCACCCGCACTTCCGCCACCTCGTGAGCGGCGCCCGCGCCACCGGCGTGCGCGTGATCGACCGCTGCAACCTGACGATCCTCGAAGAGCCCGGCCAGGAGGACCTCGCGCGCTTCCTCGCGGCCCAGCGGGTGGAGGTCGTCGCGTCACTGCCCTGCTATCTGGAGGAGAACGTCGATCGGCAGCGCGGCGAGGGCACCTTCGACCGCAGCTTGCGCGCGCTGCGCCAGCTCAACGCCCTGGGCTACGGCGTGCCATCGAGCGGCCTCGAGCTGTCGCTGGTCTACAACCCCCAGGGCCCGAGCCTGCCGCCGCCGCAGGAGGCGCTCGAGGCGGACTACCGCCGGCACCTGCTCGAGAACCACGGGGTGCGGTTCAGCCGCCTGCTCACGCTGTCCAACATGCCCATCCAGCGCTTCGGCAGCACGCTGATCTCGAAGGGGCAGTTCCGCGACTACATGGGGCTGCTCAAGGGCGCGCACCAGACGGCGAACCTCCCGGGCGTGATGTGCCGCCGCCTGGTCAGCGTCGACTGGCAGGGGTGGCTCTACGACTGCGACTTCAACCAGATGCTCGGGATGCCGCTCACCGCGGACGGGCGCCCCCTCGGGCTCGCCGACCTGCTCGATCGGGACCTCGAGGGCCTGCCGATCGCGGTCGCCGACCACTGCTACGGCTGCACCGCGGGGCAGGGGAGCAGTTGTGGGGGAGCGCTCAGTTGACGCCCTCCCGGCTGCTCCTCGTCGCCGTCGTCGCCGCGCTGGTCGCGGCGTACTTTTTCCTCGGCCTCGGACAGTACCTGAGCCTCGACCACTTCAGGGCCAGTCAGGCGGCCATCGAGGCCCAGCGCGCGGCCCACCCGTTCGCGACCGCGGGGCTCTTCTTCCTCGCCTACGTCGCCGTGACCGGCCTCTCGGTGCCCGGCGCGGTCGTCATGACGCTCGCCGCGGGCGCGATCTTCGGCCTGTGGTGGGGCACGCTGCTCGTGTCCTTCGCGTCCTCCCTCGGGGCGACGATCGCCTTCCTCGTCTCGCGCTTCCTGCTGCACGACGCGGTGCAGCGCCGCTTCGGCGACCGCCTGCGCGCGATCAACGCCGGCGTCGCGAAGGACGGTGCCTTCTATCTGCTGGGACTGCGGCTCGTACCGATCTTCCCGTTCTTCGTCATCAACCTCGCGATGGCGCTCACGCCGATTCCGACGAGGACCTTCTACTGGGTCAGCCAGGCCGGCATGCTGCCGGCGACGCTGGTCTACGTGAACGCGGGCCGGGAGATCGGCCGCATCGACTCGCTCGCCGGCATCCTCTCGCCCGGCCTGCTCGCGTCGCTCGCGCTGCTCGCCGTCTTCCCGCTGATTGCGCGCCGCGCGGTGGCCTGGGCCAGGGACCGCAAGGCCTGCGCGCGCTGGCCGCGGCCGCGGCGCTTCGACCGCAACCTCGTGGTGATCGGCGCCGGCTCCGCAGGGCTCGTGTCGGCCTACATCGCGGCGGCGGTGAAGGCGCGGGTGACGCTCGTCGAGCGCGAGCGCATGGGCGGCGATTGCCTCAACACCGGGTGTGTGCCGTCGAAGGCGCTGATCCGCACCACGCGCTTCCTCGCCGACGTCCGGCGCGCCCGCGCGCTCGGCGTGCGCGCGGCGAGCGCCGATGGCGACTTCGCCGAGGTGATGGAGCGCGTGCAGCGCGCGGTGCAGGCCGTCGCGCCGCACGACTCCGCGGCGCGCTACGCGGGGCTCGGCGTCGAGGTGCTCGCCGGCGACGCGCGCCTCGTCTCGCCCTGGGCCGTGGAGGTCAGGGGCCCGGAGGGCACGCGCACGCTCACCACGCGCGCCATCGTGATCGCGACCGGCGGCCGCCCGGCCGTCCCCGACGTCCCGGGCATCGCGGACGTCGGTTACGTCACCTCGGACACCGTCTGGGGCCTGCGCGTGCTGCCGCCGCGGCTCCTGGTCCTCGGCGGGGGGCCGATCGGCTGCGAGCTCGCGCAATGCTTCGCGCGCCTCGGCTCGACCGTCACGCTGGTGCAGCGCGGGCCGCGCCTGCTGCCGAAGGAGGACCCGGAGATCGCCGCGCTGGTCATGGAGCGATTCCGCGCCGAGGGTATCGACCTGCGCATGGCGCACGCGCCGTTGCGCTTCGAGCGCGCTGGCGAGACGCGGAGGCTCGTGTGCGCCCACGAGGGCGCCCCGGTGCAGATCGCGTTCGACCAGCTGCTGGTGGCCACCGGGCGGCGCGCCGCGACCGCCGGGCTGGGACTCGAGGCGCTCGGCATCGGCATCCGGCCGGACGGCACCGTGGAGACGGACCGGCACCTGCGCACCGCGCTGCCCAGCGTGTACGCCGCAGGCGACGTGGCCGGTCCCTACCAGTTCACGCACACGGCGAGCCACCAGGCGTGGTACGCCGCGGTCAACGCCCTGTTCGGCCAGTTCCGGCGCTTTGCCGCCGACTACTCGGCGATCCCCTGGTGCACCTTCACCGACCCCGAAGTGGCCCGCGTGGGGCTCAGCGAGCAGGAGGCGACGGCGCGCGGCATCGCCTACGAGGTGACGACCTTCGGCCTGGAGGAGCTCGACCGCGCGATCGTCGACGGCGCCGCGCACGGCGTGGTCAAGGTGCTGACCGTGCCGGGCAAGGACCGCATCCTCGGCGCCACCATCGTCGGCGAGCACGCCGGCGAGTTGATCACGGAGCTCACGCTCGCGATGCGGCACGGCCTCGGCCTCGGCAAGCTGCTCTCCACCATCCACGTCTACCCGACCTGGGCCGAGGCGAACCGGTACGTGGCGGGCGCCTGGAAGCGGCGCCACGCGCCCCAGGGCCTGCTGCGCTGG
The DNA here is from genome assembly GCA_025458675.1 of Gammaproteobacteria bacterium. Classification (GTDB taxonomy): domain Bacteria; phylum Pseudomonadota; class Gammaproteobacteria; order Chromatiales; family Chromatiaceae; genus JALORY01. The sequence goes on from JALORY010000061.1 coordinate 9,534, forward strand.
GTCGGGCGCTACCACGCCTGGCGCCGGGGCGGCGAGGGCGGAGCGTGAGCCGCCAGCTGACGATCGTCGTCCCGAGCCTCGGCGAGGCGGCCGGCATCGCCGCGGCGTTGCAGGCGCTCGCGCCGCTGCGGCGCGCGGGCCACGAGGTGATCGTGGTCGACGCCGGCGACGACGGCACCGTCGACCTGGCGCGATCCCGTGCAGACCAAGTGCTGCGCTCGCCGCCGGGGCGCGCGCGACAGATGAACCGGGGCGCGGCCGCGGCGTCGGGCGACGTGCTGGTGTTCCTGCACGCCGATACGCGCCTGCCGCCGGGCGCCGACGGGACGATCTTGCAGGGTCTCGCCGCGAGCGGCCGGTCGTGGGGCCGCTTCGACGTCCGCCTGTCGGGTCGGGGGCCGGCCCTTCGGGTGATCGAGCGCCTGATGAGCTGGCGCTCGCGCCTCACC
>JALORY010000062.1 GCA_025458675.1 Gammaproteobacteria bacterium
GATCTGGCGGCTGCACCACCGCCTCGGCATTCCCGCCGAGTGCCTGATCAAGCCGCCAGACGCCTCACGCGCCGCCTGACCTGACCGGCGCGACCACCGATGCATCATCTTGACCCGCTCGGGCAGGTGCGCGGTGCGGTTGTAGGCGCGGCAGAGCGGGCCGACGCCCGGAAGCCGTGCCCGGTCGCCGTGTCCGTGTCGTAGCCCAGGCGTCGCAGGGCCGACGTCGGGTCGCTATCGGCGCGGCCGGTGGCGATGGCGTATCGGATCAACTGTCCGGCTACGCTGCCCGTGCGGCACGCCGTTTCGACCTTCCCGGCGGCTGCGAGCGGACGGATAGCGTTGAGCAGATCAGGCGCTCTGACCTGGCTGACGGGCGTGTCGCCGACGACCCGGTGGAGCCACGCTAGTCGGTCCTTGATCTTGGTGGCGTAGGTCGGCGCCCACTTCGGCGCGAACTTCTCGACGAATTCCTCGGCCACCCCCTTGAAGGTGTCCGCCTGGGCCTGCTTTTCGGCCTAGCGCCGTGCTGATGGGTCCACGCCGGACGCCAGCAGCCGGCGGGCGTCGTCGCGCTGCTCCCGGGCGCGGCGTAGGCTCACGTCCGGGTAGGCGCCAAGGGCGAGCGTCTCTTGCTTGCCACCGAAGCCGTAGGACAGGCACCAGAGCTTGCCCCCGGCAGGGGTGACGAGCAGGTGCGTGCCGCGCTCGTCGGTGAGCATGGCGCCCTCGTTGGTATCGGCCGGCGTAGCTGTTGCTAGTACCAACGGTGATACCAACAGTACAGGCGGGCTGTTCTGGAATGGCAGGAACCGAATTTGAACGCTAATCCAATGAAAAAGCCCGCGCTTGGCGGGCTTCGTGGTACTGCGTTTGGCGGGCTTCGTGGTACTGCGTGGGATATCGTCAGACTGGCTTTTTGGCTCCCCGGGTAGGACTCGAACCTACGACACACGGATTAACAGTCCGCTGATCTACCGACTGATCTACCGGGGAATGAGGACGCGAAATGTTACGCAGCGACCCCCGCATCGTCAACCGACTCAGGTGCAGCGGATCGGCTTGCCGTCGTCCTCTTTCTCCGTCACCCGCGGCCGGCCCGCGTTGGAGATCACCACTGCGCGGCCGGGCGTCCGCTCGCTGGTCGGGCAGATGCGGAAGGTCGCGTTGGTGCCGCCCGCCGTGCCCTCGGGCTGGTAGACGATCTTGCGGCGTCCGGCCGAGGTCGTGATGCGGACCCCGGAGAGGTCCGGCCGCGAGCGGCGCAGCAGGGGCTCGTCGTCGCCCCGCTCGCGGTCGCCGTTGCGATCCTCGAAGACCATGAACCCGCCGGCCCACTCGACGGTGTCGTCACACAGCGCGCCGTCCGTGGTCGGACACAGCACGACGCGCTGTCCGTTGGTGACCGCGGTGATGCGCGCGAGCTGCACGTGGGTCACGACGTCGGTCACGGCAGCCACGACCTCCTGACGCGTCAGCATGCCCCGCATCCCGGGGATCCCGACCGACACCAGCACGATGGCCACTGCAACGGTGGTGATGAGCTCGATGGCGGTGAGGCCGCGGGCGCGGCCGACGAGACGTGCACGGACTTCCATGTCCTATCCCTCCCTGGTTGACACCGGGGCCGGCATTCCTTGCCGGCCCGCCGCCGTCAGCGACGGCTCACTGGCGCCGCGAGACTAGGCTCGCGCGCTCACTTCACTGCGGACTCGAGGCGGTCGAGCGCCTTCTCGATGTTGCTCATGCTGGTCGCGATCGAGAGGCGGATGTGGCCGCTCAGCCCGAACGCGGTGCCCGGCACCAGCGCGACGCCCGCCTTCTCGATCAGGTGCTCGGCGAACTCGACGTCGTTCGACACGCCGTCGACCCGGTCGATCGCCTCCTGCACGTTCGGGAAGAGGTAGAAGGTCCCGTCGGCCGGCAGGCAGCGGATGCCGGGCATGCGGTTCAGGCGCCAGACGACGTGGTCGTGCCGCTCCTTGAAGGCGGTCACCATCTCGCCGATGCAGTCCTGCGGCCCGTTCAGCGCCGCCTCGGCCGCGACCTGCGCGATCGAGGTCGGGTTCGAGGTGCTCTGCGACTGCACCTTCTTCATCGCCTTGATCAGCTCCGCCGGCCCGCCCGCGTAGCCGATGCGCCAGCCGGTCATCGAGTAGGCCTTCGACACGCCGTTGAGCACCACCGTGCGGTCGTAGAGCTGCGGCGCGACGTTCAGGATGTTGACGAACGGCGTCTCCGCGTCCCAGCGGATGTGCTCGTACATGTCGTCGGTCGCAACCACGACGCGCGGATGGTTGGCGAGCACCGCGGACAGGTGCAGCAGCTCGTCCGCCGTGTAGGCCATGCCGGTCGGGTTCGACGGGCTGTTGATCACGACGAGCTTGGTCTTCGGCGTGATCGCGCCCGCGAGCTGCTGGGCGCGGATCTTGAAGCTCTGGTCGTCGCCGGCCTTGATGAACACGGGCTGAGCGCCCGCGAGCAGCGCCATGTCGGGGTACGAGACCCAGTAGGGCGCCGGTATGATCACCTCGTCGCCAGGATCGAGCAGGGCCTGGCAGAGGTTGAAGAAGCTCTGCTTGCCCCCGACCGACACCAGGACCTGCTCGGGCTTGTACTCGAGCCCGTTGTCGCGCCGGAACTTGGCGATGACGGCCTGCTTCAGCGACGCGGTGCCGTCGACGTCGGTGTACTTGGTGAAGCCGTCCCGGATGGCCTTGATCGCGGCCTCCTTGATGTGCGCCGGCGTGTCGAAGTCGGGCTCGCCGGCGCCGAGGCCCACCACGTCCTTGCCGGCGGCACGCATCGCGGCGGCGCGCGCGGTGACGGCGAGCGTCGGCGACGGCTTCACGGCCTGGACACGGGCGGACAGCTTGATGCTCATGCAGTTGACTCGGCAGATCCGAACTGGCGGGATCTCCGCCCGCCGCGCCGCCGCCCGCACCGGGCGGCTGAAAAGCGGCTGGTATGATAGCGAAACCCCCCGCGACGCATAAGCCCGTGGACCGAGGATTCGAGCTCATCAGCCAGTTTGCCCCGGCGGGGGACCAGCCGGAGGCCATCGCCCGCCTGGTGCGGGGCCTCGCGGACGGCGAGGCCGGCATGACCCTGCTCGGCGTCACCGGATCCGGCAAGACCTTCACCATCGCCAACGTGGTGCAGGCGGTGCAGCGCCCCACCCTCGTCCTCGCCCCGAACAAGACCCTGGCCGCCCAGCTCTACGGGGAATTCAAGGAGTTCTTTCCCCGCAACGCGGTCGAGTACTTCGTCTCCTACTACGACTACTACCAGCCGGAGGCCTACGTCCCGTCGAGCGACACCTACATCGAGAAGGACGCTTCGATCAACGAGCACGTCGAGCAGATGCGCATGTCGGCCACCAAGGCCCTGCTCGAGCGGCGCGACGTGGTCATCGTCGCCACGGTGTCCTCGATCTACGGCCTCGGCGACCCGCGCATGTACCTGCAGATGGTTCTGCACCTGACCCGCGGGGACCGCGTCGACCAGCGCGCGATCCTGCGCCGCCTCGCGGAGATCCAGTACAAGCGCAACGACCTCGACCTCGGCCGGGGCACCTTCCGCGTGCGCGGCGACGTGATCGACATCTTTCCCGCCGAGTCGGATGCGGAGGCCCTGCGGGTCGAGCTGTTCGACGACGAGGTCGAATCGCTCGCCCTGTTCGACCCCCTGACCGGCGAGGTGCTGCGCAGGGTCGCCCGCTACACCGTCTACCCCAAGACTCACTACGTGACGCCGCGCGAGACGGTGCTCGCGGCGGTGGACCAGATCCGCGGCGAGTTGACCGACCGCCTCGCGCAGCTCAAGGCGGCGGACAAGCTCGTCGAGGCCCAGCGGCTCGAGCAGCGTACCCGCTTCGACCTCGAGATGATGCTGCAGGTGGGCTACTGCTCCGGCATCGAGAACTACTCGCGCTACCTGTCCGGCCGCGCGGCCGGCGAGCCGCCGCCGACCCTGTTCGACTACCTGCCGCGCGAGTCGCTGCTCGTCATCGACGAGTCGCACGTCACCGTGCCGCAGCTCGGCGCGATGTACCGGGGCGACCGCTCGCGCAAGGAGACGCTGGTCGAGTACGGGTTCCGCCTCCCGTCCGCGCTCGACAACCGGCCGCTGCGCTTCGAGGAGCTCGAGGCGCGAGCGCCCCAGACGATCTACGTGTCCGCGACGCCCCGCGACTACGAGATCGCGCACTCCGGGGCGGTGGTGGACCAGGTCGTTCGACCGACCGGTCTCGTCGACCCGGAGGTCGAGGTGCGGCCGGCGCGCGCCCAGGTGGACGACCTGCTGTCCGAGGTCAACGCCCGCGCCGCGCAGGGCGATCGCGTGCTGGTCACCGTGCTGACGAAGCGCATGGCCGAAGACCTCACCGACTTCCTGCTCGAACACGGCGTGCGCGTGCGCTACCTGCACTCCGACATCGACACGGTGGAGCGGGTCGAGATACTGCGCGACCTGCGCCTCGGCGAGTTCGACGTGCTGGTCGGCATCAACCTGCTGCGCGAGGGACTCGACATCCCCGAGGTCTCGCTGGTCGCGATACTCGACGCCGACAAGGAGGGATTCCTGCGCTCGGAGGGCTCGCTGATCCAGACGATCGGCCGGGCCGCGCGCAACGTCCGCGGCAAGGCGATCCTGTACGCCGACGCGATCACGGGATCGATGCGCCGGGCGATGGACGAGACCGACCGGCGCCGCGCGAAACAGGTCGCCTATAACGCGGCGCACGGGATCACGCCCCGCACGGTGGAGAAGCGGGTGGCGGACATCATGGAGGGCGCCTATGCTGGCGCCCCGCTCCCCGCGAGGCAGTACGCCAAGGTGGCCGAGCAGGAAGCGGCCTGGGCGGCGCTCAACCCGCAGCAGATGGCGCGCAAGCTCAAGGAGCTGGAGAAGCAGATGATCGAGCACGCGCGCAACCTGGAGTTCGAGGAGGCGGCGCGCGTCCGCGACCGCATCCGCGAGCTGCAGGGCAAGGGACTCGCCGCATGACCCGGAGATCCGACTGACGCCATGCTCGACACGATCCGCAAGTTCCTTCACCTCGAGGCCGCCAGCGCCATCCTCCTCCTCGTCGGCACGGCCCTGGCGATGATCCTCGTGAACTCGCCGGCCCACGGCTACTACGACGCCCTGCTCAATCTCCGGGCCGCGGTCAGCCTCGGCGAGCTGTCGATCGACAAGCCGCTGCTGCTGTGGATCAACGACGGTCTCATGGCCCTGTTCTTCTTCCTCGTCGGCCTCGAGATCAAGCGCGAGGTGATGGAGGGCGAGCTCTCGAGCCCCGCGCAGATCGTGCTGCCCGCCGTCGCTGCCGTCGGCGGCATGGCGGTGCCCGCGCTCTTCTACGCCGCGGTGAACTGGGGCGACCCCGCCACCCTGCGCGGCTGGGCGATCCCCTCCGCCACCGACATCGCCTTCGCGCTCGGCGTCCTCAGTCTGCTCGGGCGGCGCGTGCCGGTCGCGCTCAAGCTGTTTCTGCTGACGCTGGCAATCATCGACGACCTCGGCGCCATCGTGATCATCGCGCTCTTCTACACGGCCGAGCTGTCGACGCCCTCCTTCGTGGCGGCGGGGATCATCCTGTCTGCCCTCGTGCTGCTGAAGCTGTTCCGCGTCACGCGCACGACGGCCTATCTGGTGCTCGGCTTCGCGCTCTGGGCGGCGGTGCTCAAGTCCGGCGTGCACGCCACCATCGCCGGCGTGGTCGCAGCCCTGTTCGTGCCGCTGCGCTCGCAGAATCCGGAGGAGCCCTCGCCCCTGCGGCGCCTGGAGGAGGACCTGCACCACACGGTCGCGTTCGGCGTGCTGCCGCTGTTCGCCTTCGCCAACGCCGGCGTGTCGCTGAGCGGGCTCTCCCCCGCCGCGCTGCTCGGGCCGGTGCCGCTCGGCGTCGCCCTCGGTCTGGTGCTCGGCAAGCCCATCGGCGTCCTGCTCTTTTCCTGGCCGCTGATCCGGTTCGGCTTCGCGCGCATGCCCGGCGGCGTGAGCTGGGGGGCCTTCGCCGGCGTCGCGATGCTCTGCGGCATCGGTTTCACCATGAGCCTGTTCATCGGGTCCCTCGCCTTCGAAGAGAGCGGGCCGGGCGCCCTGAGCTACCGCCTCGGCATCCTCGTCGGCTCCGGCATCTCGGCGATCGCCGGACTCACGGTCCTCGCGTTGACCCTGCCGCGGACCGCAGCGACGGACGACCCACCGGCCCGCGCCGAGGCAGCCGCGCCGTGACGGCGGAGATCGAGCGGCGCGCCGACGAGCTGATCGCCGCCGGCCGATTCCTCTTCGAGCGCGGCTGGGTGCCCGCGACCAGCGGAAACTTCTCGGCGCGCCTCGCCGACGGGCGCCTGCTGCTCACCGTCTCGGGGCGGCACAAGGGCCGGCTGACGCGCGACGACCTGCTCGTCGCCGACGCCGAAGGCAACAGCCTCGACGGTCGCCGGCCCTCCGCCGAGACGCAGCTGCACGTGCAGATCTACCGGCGCTTCCCCGAGGCGCAGTGCGTGCTGCACCCTCACACGGTGAACGCCACCCTGCTCTCCCGCGTCAACGCGGATCGCCTGATGCTGCAGGACTACGAGCTGCTCAAGGCGTTTCCCGGCGTCGACACGCACGCGTGCACGGTCGAGGTGCCGATCTTTGCCAACGACCAGGACATCGGCCGGCTCGCCCGGGTCGTCGACGCCTGGATGCAGGACCGCACCGGGGTGCACGGCTACCTGATCGCCGGCCACGGCTTCTACACCTGGGGCACCAGCGTGGACGACGCGCTGCGCCACGTGGAGGCCTTCGAGTTCCTGTTCGACTGCGAGATGCGACTGCACGGAGCCCGCCCATGACGACCCTGACGATCTGCCGCGCCGACGACGCCCATCCGCGCGAGCACCTGACCGACCACGCGGCGATCGCCGCGCGCCTGGCGACGAAGGGGGTGCGCTTCGAGCGCTGGCCCGCGCAGCAGGCGCTCGCGCCCGATGCCGGGCAGGACGCCGTGCTGGCGGCCTACGCCGCCCCGGTGGCGCAGCTCAACGCCGAGTACGGCTTCAAGTCGCTCGACGTGGTGTCGCTGCGGCCCGACCACCCGCAGCGCGCCGAGCTGCGGGCCAAGTTCCTGGCAGAGCACACCCACGCCGACTTCGAGGTGCGGTTCTTCGTCGACGGCCGGGGGCTGTTCTACCTCCACCTCGGTGACGAGGTGTGGATGCTGCTCTGCACGAAAGGCGACCTCGTCTCGGTGCCGGCCAACACGACGCACTGGTTCGACATGGGTGCGCAGCCCGACTTCCGATGCATCCGCTTCTTCACGGTGGCCGACGGCTGGGTCGGCAGCTTCACCGGCAGCGACATCGCCGGCCGCTTCCCCTCGTTCGACGACTACGTCGCGGCGCACGCGGCGTGATCCGCGCGGTCCTCACCGACGTGGAGGGTACGACCACCGCGGTCTCCTTCGTGTTCGACGTCCTGTTCCCCTATGCCCGCGCGCGCCTTGCCGACTTCGTCGCGGCGCGCGGCGCCGAGCCCGCGGTGCGCGCGCAGCTCGCGGCCGTCGCCGCCGAGGCCGGCCGGCCGCTGACCGACCCCGAGGCCGTGGCCACGCTGCGGCGCTGGATCGACGAGGACCGCAAGGTCACGCCGCTCAAGGCCCTGCAAGGGATGATCTGGGAGGACGGCTATCGCCGCGGAGACTTCCGCGGCCACGTTTACGAGGACGCCGCGCGCAAGCTGCGGGAATGGCGGGCAGCCGGGCTCGGGCTCTACGTCTACTCGTCCGGGTCGGAGCAGGCCCAACGGCTGATCTTCGGCCACAGCGATCAGGGCGACCTCACCCCCCTGTTCTCCGGCTACTTCGACACGCGCGTGGGCGGCAAGCGCGACGCCGCCTCCTACCGCGGCATTGCGGCGCGCATCGGGCTGTCCCCGGCGGAGATCCTGTTCCTGTCCGACGTCCCCGAGGAGCTCGACGCCGCCAGGGACGCCGGCATGGCGACGATCTGGCTGGTGCGCGGCGCGCGCCCCGACCCGACCGCCGCCCACCGGCAGGCGGCCGACTTCGACGGCGTCGACCCCGTCGGCAGCTGAGTGAAGTCGCCCTACCAAACGAAGAAATTTCCGTTATTCTTTGAGCAATTGCGACGATAACCTCGAAACGGCCATGACTGACAGCCTCCGCTCCCTCGATCGAAAAGGACCGTCTCCCCGCGAGGATTTCGACCTGGTCGAAGACCTCGGCGGGGCCGACCCGAACGACCAGGAGGCCTTCGACCGCGCCCTGAGCGCCCTGCTGCCGCAGGAGGGTCGCGCGGCGGTCGACGGGGCCGCGCCCGTCGACATCGACCTCGACGACTTCGAGGCCTTCAACCGCGAGCTCGACGCCCGGCTGGCCGAGGCGAGAGGGCGTGCCGTGGACGACGACACCGTCGAGGACCTGGGCGCCGAGATCGTCACCGGGCCCGTGCCGGCGCCGGCCCCCGCTGCGGCGCCGCTGCGCCCGGCGTCCCCCGACGTCGCCGCGCCGAGCGGCCCCGTCGACCTGGCCGACGACGTCGTCACGCTCGGTGCCGCCGGCGTGGCCACCGCCGCCGCGGCAGCCGCCGCCCCCGGGGCAGCGGCTCCGGAGCCCGTGTCCTCCCCGACGACGGCGACCGTGCCAACACCCCCGCCTCGCCGCGGCGGGAGCGCGCTCGCGCTGACGCTGGGTGCCGCCGGCCTGATCGCCGGCATCGCCGGCCTGTGGGCGAACCACTCGCGGCAGGCCGACCTCGTGCGACTGGAGGCGGCGCTGGCGAAGACGGTGACCACCCCGACGCCGCCAGCCGCGCCGACGCCGCCCGCGGCCCCGAACCCGGGACCGAGTCCGGACGTGCTCAAGCTCGACACGCGGCTCGGCGAGATTGCGCACCGCCTCGAGACGCTCGGCACCGCCGTCAGCGACGGCAACACCGCGAGCAGACGCGCCCTGCAGGGCGTCGAGGAACGGCTGGCGCGCGCCGAGGCCCAGCTCGCCGCCGCGAAGGCCGCCGAACCGCCGGCGGCCGCCGCGAAAGAGGTTCCCCGGACCCCGGTGGAGACCCCGGCGGCCGGACCAAAACCCAAGGAGCCGCCGAAGGCGCCACCGAAGGTCCCGGCCGAGGCACCGCGCGCGAAGGCGGCAGAACCGCCGCCCACCCCGCCCGCGCCGCCCGCTCCCTCAGCGTCGCCGGCACCGACAGTGAGCCCCGACGCCACGGCCGTGCCGGCCGTTGCCCCACCGGCCACGGCAGCCGCCGCGTCGGCGACGGCCGCGAAGCCGAAGAAGCCGTTGCCGAAGGCGAGCGGGGGTTCCTGGGTGGTCGTGGTCGGGTCCTTCCCGTCCGAGGCCGAGGCCTACCGCCGCCTCAACCGCGTCGAGGGCGCCGGCCTCGTCGGCGACGTCGTCCCGGCCCAGCTCAACGGCCAGACGTGGCACCGGCTGGTCGTGCCGGGCTATGGCTCGCAGGACGAGGCCAAGTCGGTCGCGGCCGACCTGCGCGGCCGCGGGCTCGGCCAGCCCTGGGTCTACCAGCGCAAGGCCGAGTGACGCCGCCCGCCGCGGTGCCCGGCAAGGGAGGCTGACAGGATGGAGCTGCTGACCGACCCGCAGGCCTGGGCGGCGCTCGTCACGCTCACGGTGCTCGAGATCGTCCTCGGCATCGACAACATCATCTTCCTGTCGATCCTGGTCGCGAAGCTGCCGAAGCACCAGCAGCAGGCGGCGCGCGTGCTCGGCCTCGGCTTCGCGATGGCGACGCGCATCGCGCTCCTGCTGTCGATCACCTGGGTGATGAAGCTCACCACGCCGCTGTTCGAGCTGATGCAGCACGCGATCTCGGGGCGCGACCTCATCCTGTTCTTCGGTGGGCTGTTCCTGATCGCGAAGGCCACCGTGGAGATCCACTCGAGCCTCGAGGGCGCCGAGCAGCAGGAGATCGCCCGGGCGGCCGCGTCTTTCCTCGGGATCGTCCTGCAGATCGGCATCATCGACATCGTGTTCTCGCTCGACTCCGTGATCACCGCGGTCGGGCTCGCGCAGGACGTCGCGATCATGGTGATCGCCATCGTCGCCGCCGTGCTGGTGATGATGTTCGCGGCGAAGGCGGTGGGCGACTTCGTCGACCGCCACCCCACGGTGAAGATGCTCGCGCTCTCCTTCCTGATCCTCATCGGCGTGGCGCTCGTCGGCGAAAGCGCCGGGCTGCACATCCCGAAGGGCTACATCTACTTCGCGATGGCGTTCTCCGTGGTCGTCGAGATGCTCAACATCCAGCTGCGCCGGCGGGCCGAGCCGGTGAGGCTGCGCCGGCACATGGAAGAATCCGAGTGAGGGCGCGCTACGCGAAAGCGGGGACGATGCCCGCCCCCTCGAGCACGGCGAGCGCCCGCTCCGCCCTCCCCGCCTTGCGCCACGCCCGCGCGACGCCGTGCGCGTCCGCGCCGAAGGCCTGCGGCGCCGCGTAGCAGTCCTCCAGCGCCGGCAGCAGCGCCGCGAG
>JALORY010000063.1 GCA_025458675.1 Gammaproteobacteria bacterium
ACCTTCGTGATGACGATTCCGCCATCGCCCTACCGCTGCCCGCCCGGGCCCTACGAGCGGGCCTGCGTGGTCGCGGACGTGCTCAAGCGGCGCGGCGGCAAGCCGAAGGTCGTCGTCCTGGATGCCAACCCCGAGATCCAGGCCGAGAAGGGCACGTTCACACGCGCGTTCTCGACGCTCTACGCCGGGATCGTCGACTACCGCCCCAACGCGGCGGTGGGCTCGGTCGAGTACGCGAAGGATCCCCTGACCGGCAAGGAGCGGCGCACCGTCGTGACGAGCTCGGGCCAGCGCGTGACCGGCGACGTGGTCAACGTCATCGCGCCGCACCGGGCGGCGAAGATCCTCGCCGACGCCAAGCTCACCGGCGGTGGCCTCTGGGCGCCGGTCGACCCGCGGACGTACGCGTCCACCGTGTTCACGACCGTGCACATCATCGGCGACGCGCAGGGCACGGGGCAGCCCAAGTCCGGGCACATGGCGAACTCGCAGGCCAAGGTCTGCGCCGACGCGATCCTGCGCCTGCGGCTGGGCGGCCGTATCGACACCGCGGAGCGGCTCAACAACCTGACGACGAACTCGGCCTGCTACAGCCCCGTCAACGCCAGCGAGGCGTCCTTCCTCACGGCGAGCTTCCGCTACGACAACGACGCGGCCAGCCCGACCTACCGGCAGATGAAGCGGGTCTGGCTGGGCGAGGCGGAGAAGTGGACGACGGACAACTACAAGGAGATGTTCGCCTGGGCCAGTAACCTGATGACCGATTCCTTCGCCTGACGGGGGAAGCAACCAGAGGCGCCGCGGGCGACCGTGCCCGCGGCGCCTCTCGCATCCGGCGGCCGGCGCCTAGGGCGCAGCGCCGGCGACGTCGGTGACGCACTTCTTGACGAAGCTGTCGTGAGCCGCGCCGGCGAGCTTCTTCGCGACTGCGCGCGTCTCGCAGGCTGCCGCGGCGCTGTCGGCCGAAAGGCCCGAGCCGTCGGCTGCGCACTTCGTGACGAAGCTGGTGCGCGCTGCGCCGGACAGCTTCTTCTCCGCGGCCTTCGCCTCGCACGCGGCCGCGGCATCCTCGTCGCACTTCTTCACGAAGCTGGTGCGGGCGGCGCCCGCGAGCTTCTTGCCGGTCGCCGCGTCCTCGCAGGCGGCGCTGGCCGCGAGCGCGCCGTGGCTCGCGAGGAGCGCGGCGGCTGCGGCAACGATCAGTGGCTTCATGGTATTTCTCCTCCCCTTCGGGTCTCGTCGTGGTGGTGTGTCTCTGCGGCGGGCGCACGACTGCCCGCCCGCGGACTCTAGCAGCCCCGGGCGGCGCGGGGCGGGTCGGCGCGTCAACGGTAGATCGGCACGCGCTGCGTATAGCCCGTCCGGCAGCGGACGACGTCGGGGTTCATCTCGCGGTCCGGGCCGAGGCACTGCTCGAGCGGCTTGCCCGGCACCTTCTCCTCGCGCCAGCCGACGATCTCGCGGGGCGGTTCGGGAGGCGCGGCGGTCGGCTCGGGGGGCGCCTTGGGCCGAGGGGGCGCGGCGGGCAGTGGCCTGGGCTTGTCGTCCGCGGATCGTTTGAGCAGACCGTCGAGCGTGTCGCGCAGCGTCGGCCGGGCGTCCGGCGCGGGGGCCAACTCACGCACGGATATCGGTGGCGCGAGGGCTGGCCGCGACGAGGGCCCGTGGCGCAGCAGCCAGGCGGCCCCGGTCGCGAGCACGAGGCCACCCGCCGCGAGCGCGACGAGCGTCTGCGTGCGGGGCGGCGTGCGCCGCAGCCGCCGCAACGCGGCGTCGCGCAGCGCCACGAGGCGCGCCCGCGCCATTGCGCCGGCGTCCGAGCCGCGCGCCACGACGCCGGCGTTCAAGCCCGTCGCAGTGCCAGGCGGTGCCGCGGGCGCGACGTCGTGCGGTTCCTCGCGGCGCAGGCTGCCCAGGACGGCATCTCGCAGCGCCGTGGCGTCGTAGGTCTGCGCGGCAGTCACGCGCACCACGGGCAGGCCGGCGGCGCCGAGCACGGAGTCGATCAGGCGGTCCCGTGCGCGTTCAGCCTCGCTCCGGTGGCCGCGCTCCTCGATCTCCACGACCGCCAGGGTCTCGAAGTCCTCGGCCGAGCAGACCACGAAGCCGAGGCTCACGTCCGCAATGCGTGCCAGGGCCACCTGCCGGCGCCTGCCGCGCGTCCGGCGGCGCACGCGGACCACGTCGCCGAGCCGGACCCGCGGGAAGACCACGAAGTCCGGTGCGAGCGCCGTCTGCAGGGCGTCGAGCAGCCCGCGCTGCGCCGGCGGGAGGAGGGCGGTGGCGGCGTCGTAGGGACGTCCCGCGGCGCGGCGCACCGCGAGCAGGGTCAATCCGGCGATGCCGGCGACGGCGCCGATGATCAGCAGCTCGGGGGTGACGGCCATGCGCAGCGCGCCTCTCGAAGTCGACGGGCCCCCGCCGGACGGAGGCTGGCGCCGGAACGCGGGCCATACTACCGTTCGGCGCACGCCCGCCGCACCCCGCGGCTGACCCCTGCCGATCGAGGTGAGCACCGATGAAGGCAACCAGACTGCTCGGCGTCGTCCTGGCGGCGGCGCTGATCGCCCCGGCGGCCGGCGCGGCCGAGCTCGCGGGGACGCTGAAGAAGATCAAGGAGACCGGCGCGATCACCCTCGGCCACCGCGAGTCGTCGATCCCCTTCGCCTACCTCGACGGGCACCAGAAGCCCGTGGGCTACGCCATCGACCTGTGCATGAAGGTGGTCGAGGCGGTGAAGGCGGAGCTCGGGATGCCCGATCTCGAGGTCAGGATGCAGCCGGTCACTTCGGCCAATCGCATCCCGCTCATGCAGAACGGGACGATCGATCTCGAGTGCGGCTCGACGACGAACTCGCTGCAGCGCCAGGAGCAGGTGGCCTTCGGGCCGACCTACTTCGTCGTGAACATCACCGCCGCGGTGAAGAAGGACTCGGGCATCCGAACCCTCGCCGATCTGAACGGCCGCACCATCGCGACGAGCTCGGGCACCACCTCGGTGCCGCTGCTCAAGCACTACGAGCGGACGGCGAAGATCGACGTCAAGGAGATCTACGGCCGCGACCACGCCGAGTCCTTCCTGCTGCTCGCCAACGACCGCGCCGCTGCCTTCGTGATGGACGACATCCTCCTCGCCGGCCAGGTCGCCAACTCGCGCAACCCGCAGGACTACGTGATCCTCGCCGAGTCGCTGCGCAGCGAGCCCTACGGGATGATGCTTCGCAAGGACGACCCGCAGTTCAAGGCGCTGGTCGACAGGGCGGTGGGCGCGGTGATGACGTCCGGCGAGATCCGGAAGATCTACGCGAAGTGGTTCACCAGCCCGATCCCGCCGCGCGGCGTGAACCTCAACTTCCCGCCGACGCCGGCGATCGAGGGCGCGTTCGCCGAGCCCAACGACAGGGGCGTCTGAGTCACGGCGCGTGAACTACCACTGGAACTGGGGCGTCTTCCTGCAGGAGGCGCCGGAGGGCGGCGTCCGCTACTGGGAACTGCTCGTGGCGGGCCTGGGCTGGACCCTGGCCGTCTCCTGTCTCGCCTGGGTGATCGCGCTCGCCGCCGGCGTCCTGGTCGGCACCCTGCGGACCGTGCCCGGCCGGCTGCTCCCCGGCCTTGCGGCGGCGTGGGTCGAGCTCTTCCGTAACGTTCCGCTGCTGGTGCAGATGTTCCTGTGGTACTTCGTCCTGCCGGAGCTGCTGCCGCCGCTCAAGCGCCTGCTCGCGGACGCGGACCCGACCACCGCGCAGTTTGCCGCGGCCGTGCTCTGCCTGGGTCTCTTCACCTCCGCGCGCATCGCCGAGCAGGTGCGTGCCGGGATCCGCTCCCTGCCGCGCGGCCAGCGCGAGGCGGCCGCCGCGGTCGGCCTCACGACCGCGCAGGCTTACCGCCACGTGCTGCTGCCGATGGCGCTGCGCATCGTCGTGCCGCCGCTCACCAGCGAGGCGATGAACCTGATCAAGAACTCGTCCGTCGCGCTCACGATCGGGCTCGCCGAGCTCACGTTCCGCGCGCGCGAGCTCGGCGAGTACACCTTCAGCTATTTCGAGGCCTTCACGGCCGCGACGCTCATCTATGTCGCGATCGCGATGTCCGCGAACCGCGCCATGGCCTGGATCGAGCGCCGCGTCGCGGTGCCCGGCTACATCGCCGGGGGCGGGCGGTGACCGACCTCGACCTCGGCGTGATCGCCACCGCGCTGCCGTACCTCTGGAAGGGCTTCGCCTACACGCTGGAGCTCACCGTCACGGCGGCACTCGGCGGGATCTTCTTCGGCACGCTGCTCGCGCTCGCGCGGCTGTCCGGCACGCGCCCGCTCGCCCTCGCCGCCGCGGGCTACGTCAACCTGATGCGCTCGGTCCCGCTGGTCCTGGTGATCTTCTGGTTCTACTTCCTCGTGCCCCTGATCCTCCAGGGGATCACCGGCGCGGAGCGGCCACCCGCGGTCGGTGCCGAGCGCACGGCGATCGTGACCTTCATCCTGTTCGAGGCGGCCTACTTCTGCGAGATCGTGCGGGCGGGCATCCAGTCCGTGCCGCGCGGCCAGGTGCATGCGGCCCACGCGTTGGGTCTCGGCTACGCGCAGACCATGCGCCTGGTCGTGCTGCCGCAGGCCTTCCGCAACATGCTGCCCGTGCTGCTCACGCAGACCATCGTGCTGTTCCAGGACACGTCGCTGGTCTACGTCATTTCGGCCACGGACTTCGTCGGGGCGGCGGCCAAGGTCGCGCAGCGGGACTCGCGCCTGGTCGAGATGTACCTCTTCGTCGCCCTCGTCTACCTGGCGATCTGCCTCCTGCTGTCCCAGCTCGTCAGGCGGCTGCAGCGGCGGGCCGCCGTCGTTCGCTGAGGGGCCGCCATGGCGATGATCGAGATGCGGGGCGTGTCGAAGTGGTTCGGCGACTTCAGGGTGCTGGACGGCTGCACGACGCGCGTGGAGAAAGGTGACGTGGTGGTGGTCTGCGGCCCCTCGGGCTCCGGCAAGTCGACCCTCATCAAGACCGTGAACGGCCTCGAGCCCTTCCAGGAGGGCGAGGTGCGCGTCGACGGCGTGAGCGTCGCCGCCAGGGGCACCGACCTGACCAGGCTGCGCTCCCGCGTCGGCATGGTGTTCCAGCACTTCGAGCTCTTCCCGCACCTGACGGTGCTGCGGAACCTGACGCTCGCCCAGGAGCGCGTGCTGCGGCGCAGTCGGGCCGAGGCCGACGCCAAGGCGCTCGCGCTGCTCGAGCGGGTGGGCCTGCGCGATCAGGCTGCCAAGCACCCCGGCCAGCTGTCGGGCGGGCAGCAGCAGCGCGTGGCGATCGCGCGGGCGCTGAGCATGGACCCCGTCGTCATGCTCTTCGACGAGCCGACCTCGGCGCTCGACCCGGAGATGGTGAGCGAGGTGCTGGACGTCATGGTCGGGCTCGCGCGCGAGGGCATGACGATGATGGTCGTGACCCACGAGATGGGCTTCGCGCGGCAGGTGGCGAGCCGCGTGATCTTCATGGACCAGGGGCGGATCGTCGAGGACGTCGCCAAGGACGCGTTCTTCGGCGCGCCGCAGGAGCGCAGCCCGCGGGCGCAGCAGTTCCTGTCGAAGGTCCTGGCGCACTGACGTGCCCGATGCCGGCCGGGTGTCGCCGGGCGAGCCGGTGCGATGCGATACGGCGCGTCGATCTACCGCAGCGCTTCGACCAGCGACTGCACCTCGTTGGCCGCGTCGGTGAGCAGCTGGAACACCGGCGAGTCGGCGGGCAGCGGCGCGGCGCAGCCGCTCGCGGGATCGCCGTCCGCGCTGCGCGCGCAGGCCGCGAGATTCGCGAGCGTGACGACGTCCGTGAGGTTCTTCGGCGGGAAGCGGTAGTTGCCGAGCTCGTGCTCCGCGACGGCGTCGGTCAGCGACTCGGACAGGTCGAGCCCCTGCAGGATCGCCTGGCCGATCGACGGGTGCCACTCGGCGATCACCGCCTCGAGCTCGTCGCGGTGCTCGACCAGCTCGGGGTACTTCGCGGCGCGCGACAGCAGGTAGAACCGGCCGATGTCGTGCACCAGCCCGGCGAACAGCGCCTCGTCGGCATTGAGCTTCGTGAGCGCCTTGGCCAGCACGTAGGCGATGGCGGCCACGTTCAGGCTGTGGAGCCAGACCTGCTTGGACTCCGCCTGGAAGATCGCGAGCTCCTTCGACGCGTGCACTTGTTGGATCGCGACCGCCGCTGCCGTGGAGCGCACGGCGTTGAGGCCCACGCGCATCACCGCGGTGCGCACGTCCCCGATCGCCCGGCCGCCCGGGTTGAGCGCCGCGGAGTTGGCGATCCGCACGAGCCGGGTGGCGAGCAGCGGCTCTCCGGCGACCACCCGCGCGATGCGGTCGACGTCGATGTCGGGGTCGCGCAGCGCGGTGTGGACGCGCACGGTGGCGTCGATGAAGGTCGGGAAGGTGATCGCCTCCGCGGACAGGTCGACGGCGAGCTCCTGCAGGAAGCGGAAGGCCCGCTGGCTGGCCGCCGGGTCGACCATGGGAGTCGCGGTGGCCTCGGCGCCCCACCCCTTCTGCACCTGGTCCGTGTCTCTGCGGTCGAGCATGCGTCCCCCTGTCGCGCGCCTGCGGTGTGCTCCGGTGCCAGGGTATCGGCAGGGGAAAGAAAAGCTTAGTAGCTCTACGTACCCCATCCGGACAGGGGACAAAGCCCGGACTCGCGCTATGGTTACATTTGAACATTCTGAAGAACTGCAGAGGGGTTCCGGTGCGGGACCCCGGTCGGCAAGACCTTGCCCGACGTGACGGCCTGAGACCTTCGGCGACGCCGGCCCTTTGGGCGTCGATCCCGCCGTCCGCCCGGGCGGGCGCCCCTCCTCGCGTGCTGGGGAGGACCTCGTGGCCAAGGGACGCAACGGCAGCACCCCCCGGCGGGGACCTCGGACGCTCGGTCCGGCGGGGACCCTCGCGCGGACCTTCATCGACTCCAAGCTCACCCCGCTGATCATCGCCGCCTCGCTCCTGGTGGGGCTCGTCGCCGCCTGGTCGCTGCCGCGCGAGGAGGAGCCGCAGATCGTCGTGCCGATGATCGACGTCATGGTGTCGATGCCCGGCGCGACGGCGCCCGAGGTCGAGGAACGCGTCACGAAGCCGCTCGAGAAGTTCCTGTGGGAGATTCCGGGGGTGGAGTACGTCTACTCGACCAGCAGTCCCGGGGCGGCGCTCGCGGTGGTGCGCTTCCTGGTCGGGCAGAACGAGGAGGACGCCCTCGTCCGGCTGCACCAGAAGCTCGGCGCCAACCAGGACCTGATCCCGCCCGGGGCGGGTCCGCCGCTCGTCAAGCAGCGCTCGATCGACGACGTGCCGATCGTGGCGCTCACCTTCTGGGGCGAGGGCTTCGACCACTACGCGCTGCGCCGGCTCGCGGCCGCGGTGCACGACCGGGTGAAGGAGATCCCGGACGTCTCCGAGGCGAAGCTGATCGGCGGTCAGCGACGCCAGGTCCAGGTCGTGATCGACACCGCGCGGCTCACTGCCTACGGGCTCGCGCCCGCCGCGCTCGCGCCGGTGCTGCAGGCGGCGAACCGGCTCACCCAGACCGGCAGCTTCTCCGCGAACAACCGCGAGGTGCTGGTGGAGGGCGGCGAGCTGCTGCAGGACGCCTCCGCGGTCGGCGCCGTGGTCGTCGGCGTGCACAACGGGCTGCCGGTCTTCCTGCGCGACGTCGCGCGGATCGAGGACGGCCCCGAGGAGGCCGTCGACTACGTGCTCTACGCCCCGGGTCCGGCCGCCGAGGCGGGTCGACGCATCGTCGCCGACCGCAGCCACGTGGACCTGCCCGCGAACCACGGCTTCCGGCCGGCGGTCACGCTGTCGATCGCCAAGCGGAAAGGGACGAACGCCATCGACGTCGCGGACGCGGTGCTGCGCAAGGTCGAGAGCCTCTACGGCACCGTGCTCCCGAAGGAACTGCAGATCTCGGTCACCCGCAACTACGGCGTCACCGCGCTCGACAAGTCGAACGAGCTGCTCTACCACATGGGCCTCGCCGTGCTGTCGGTGTCGCTGCTGGTCGCGCTCGCCCTCGGCGTCCGCAGCGCCGGGGTGGTCGCGGTCGCGATTCCGGTCACCCTCGCCCTGACCCTGGCGACCTTCCACCTCTACGGCTACACGCTGAACCGCGTGACGCTGTTCGCGCTCATCTTCTCGATCGGCATCCTCGTGGACGACGCGATCGTCGTGGTCGAGAACATCGTGCGTCACGCCCGCTTGCCGGAGAACCGCGGCCGGCCGATGGTCGAGGTGGCGCCCGAGGCCGTGGACGAGGTGGGCAACCCGACGATCCTCGCGACGCTCACGGTCATCGCCGCGATCGTGCCCATGGCCTTCGTCAGCGGCCTGATGGGGCCGTACATGCGGCCCATCCCGATCGGCGCCTCCGCCGCGATGGTCTACTCGCTGCTGGTCGCCTTCGTGATCACTCCCTGGGCGGCGCTGCGCCTGCTGGGCGACGAGGCCCGCACGCACCGGCGCACGCTGTGCTGGCGCGAGTGGCTGCAGAAGCGGTTCCCGGCGCTGCCGCCCCACGCGCCGCACGCCGTGTCCGTGGAGCGCTGCGACGCCCCGGCGAACCCCGAGGGCTGGTCGGTGCGGCTCTACCGCCGCGTCATGACGCCGCTGCTGCAGGACGCGCTCACGCGCCGCGTCTTCCTCACCGGCGTCTGGGTGCTGCTCGCGGCGGCCATCTGCCTGATCCCGCTGCAGGCCGTGGTCGTGAAGATGCTGCCCTTCGACAACAAGAGCGAGTTCCAGGTCGTCGTCGACATGCCGGAGGGCACGACCCTCGAGGGCACGGCGGCGGTGACTCTGCGCATCGGCGACTACCTGCGGATCGTTCCCGAGGTCGCCGATCTCGAGGTCTACGTCGGCAACGCGGCGCCCTATAACTTCAACGGGCTCGTCCGCCACTACTTCCTGCGCCGATCGCCGAACGTCGCCGACATCCAGGTGAACCTGGTCCCGAAGGACGAGCGCGCCGCGCAGAGCCACGACATCGCGCGCCGCGTGCGCGGGCCGATACAGGAGATCGCGGCGGCCAGCGGGGCGCGCGTCAAGGTCGTGGAGATACCGCCCGGCCCGCCGGTCCTGCAGACCCTCGTGCTCGAGGTCTACGGTCCCGACTACCAGCGCCAGATCGCGCTGGCCCAGCAGATCCGCGACCTGCTGGACGGAACCGACGGCGTGGTCGACGTCGACTGGTACGTCGAGGACCCGCAGCCCAAGGTGCGCTTCCACGTGGACCAGCAGAAGGCCGCGCACAGCGGCGTGTCCACCGCGGACGTGGCCGACACGCTGGCGCTCGCCGTGGGCGGGCTGCCGGTCGGCCTGCTGCACGACGCGGGGGAGCGCGAGGACGTGACGATCCTCCTCAAGCTGCCGCGCGAGGAGCGCTCGAGCGTCGGCGACCTGGGCCGCGTCCACGTCCAGAGCCGCGACGGCAGGCTGGTGCCCATCAGCCAGCTGGTGCGGGTCGACGAGACGGCCGGGGAGCGCAGCGTCTACCGCAAGAACCTTCAGCCGGTGGTGTACGTCACGGCCGACGTGGCCGGCCGCACCGAGAGCCCGGTCTACGCGATCCTGGAGCTAGGCGCGAAGATCGACGCGATCCCGATCCCCGAGGGCTACACGATCACCCAGTACACCGCGCGGCAGCCGTTCACCACCGATCACCTGGCGATGAAGTGGGAGGTGGTGGGCTGGTTCCAGTCGCTGTCGACGCCGCGGGCCATCATGGCCGCGATTCCCTTCTCGCTGGTGGGAATCCTGCCCGCGCACTGGCTGCTCGGCGCCTACTTCACCGCGACCTCGATGATCGGCTTCATCGCGGGCGCCGGCATCGTGGTGCGCAACTCGATCATCCTCGTGGACTTCATCGAGCTGCGGCTGCGGCAGGGCATGCCGCTCGCCGAGGCGGTGGTGGACGCGGGCGCCATCCGCTTCCGGCCGATGATGCTCACCGCGGCGGCGGTGATCGTCGGCTCGAGCGTCATCCTCTTCGACCCGATCTTCCAGGGCATGGCGGTGGCCCTGATGGCCGGCGAGGTGGCTTCGCTGCTGCTCTCGCGCATGACGGTGCCCGTCCTCTACTACCTGCAGAAGCGGCAGAAGCCGCTGCCGATCCCGCTGGCCGAGGTGCCGGTCCGCAGGCCCGCCACCGCACCGGCGGCGGCCCGGGAGCCGCGTCGGCGGGCCGCGGCTGACGGCGTGCCGCCGCTGCCGGCGCACTGACGAGGGGGACAGCGGGCCGCGCTTGGCGTAGACTGCGCGGCCCCAGAACCCCTTTCCCTGCTCGGCCGACCGCAATCCACGTTTACCGGGCGCTTTCTGAAGGTCCGGTATGTCCGTCGAAGAAGTCGATTCCTTTGAGCGTTTCGCGCTCGCCGAGCCCGTGCTGCGCGCCGTCCGCGACGTCGGCTACGAGCAGCCCTCGCCGATCCAGGCGCAGGCGATTCCTCCGCTGCTCGAGGGGCGCGACCTGCTCGGCCAGGCCCAGACCGGCACCGGCAAGACCGCCGCCTTCGCGCTGCCCCTGCTGAGCCGCCTCGACCTCACGCGCCGCGTGCCGCAGCTGCTCGTGCTCGCCCCCACGCGCGAGCTCGCCATCCAGGTGGCGGAGGCCACGAAGACCTACGCGAGGCACCTCCCGGACTTCCACGTGCTGCCGGTCTACGGCGGCCAGGGCATGGGCGCGCAGCTGCGCGGCCTGTCGCGCGGGGCGCACGTCGTCGTGGGCACACCCGGCCGCATCCTCGATCACCTGCGCCGCGGCACGCTCGTGCTCGGCGGGCTCGTGGCCGTGGTGCTCGACGAGGCCGACGAGATGCTGCGCATGGGCTTCATCGAGGACGTGGAGGCGATCCTCGCCGCCACGCCGCAGGGGCGGCAGACCGCGCTCTTCTCCGCGACGATGCCGCGCGAGGTGCACCGCATCGCGCAGAGCTATCTCCGCGACCCGGTCGAGATCCGCATCGAGAGCCGGACGACGACGGTCGAGGCCATCCGCCAGCGCTACTGGCAGGTGCGCGACCTGCACAAGCTCGACGCCCTGACGCGCATCCTCGAGGGCGAGGACTTCGACGCGATGATCGTCTTCGTGCGCACGCGCACCGAGACCACCGGCCTCGCCGAGAAGCTCGAGGCGCGCGGCTACGACGCGGCGCCGTTGAGCGGCGACATGCAGCAGGCGGAGCGCGAGCGCACGGTGGACCGCCTGCGCCAGGGCCGGCTCGACATCCTGGTCGCGACCGACGTCGCCGCGCGCGGGCTCGACGTGCCGCGCATCAGCCACGTCGTGAACTACGACATCCCCACCGACACCGAGGCCTACGTCCATCGCATCGGCCGGACCGGCCGGGCAGGGCGCAAGGGCGAGGCGATCCTCTTCGTCTCGCCGCGCGAGAAGCGGATGCTGTACGCGATCGAGCGGGCGACCGGGCAGCGCATCGAGCCCATGCAGCTGCCGAGCCGCGAGGACATCGCCGACCGGCGCATCGATCGCTTCAAGGGGCTGATCACGGAGACGATCGAGACGGCCGAGCTCGACTTCTTCGAGGCCCTGGTCGCGGACTACCAGCGCGCGCACGACGTGGGGCTCAGCGAGATCGCGGCGGCCCTGGCCTACCTGCTGCAGCGGGAGCAGCCGCTGGTCGTCGACGGGGCCGCCGCGAGGGTCGATGCGCATCCCGCCGAGCCGGTCCGGGCCGAGGCGGCCGAGTCCGCCCCCCGGCCTCGGCAGCGCCGCGAGGGGGCGCCGCCTGCCCAGCCGCGGTCCGAGGGGGCCCCCGCCGAGCGCCCGCGGCGCGAGCGCCGGCCCGGGCCCGAGGTCCCGATGGAACGCTACCGCATCGAGGTCGGGCGCGAGCACGGGGTCCAGCCCAAGAACATCGTCGGGGCGATCGCCAACGAGGCGGGGCTCGAGAGCCGGTACATCGGCCGGATCGAGATCAACGACGACCACACCCTGCTCGATCTCCCCGAGGGCATGCCGAAGGAGGTCTTCAAGCACCTGAAGACGGTCTGGGTGTGTGGCCGCCAGCTGCGGATCAACCGCGCGGCCGAGCCCGGCGGGCACCGCAGGCGAAGTGAAGATTAGTCTTGTAAAGCCATGAGAGATCAGTAATATTTCCGAGCATCTCGACTCGGTCGAAGCTGCCATGACACGCACGATTCGTGCCTTGATCCTGATCTCGCCCGTCCTGCTCGCCGGCTGCCTCGCCAGCAACGCGGACCGCAACGCCCAGGCGACCCCCGAGTGGGCTCAAGAGGTTCCCGCCGCCCCGGTCGCGCTCGCGGTCTTCAAGGAGAAGCGGGAGATCGTCGTGCTGCGCCAGGGCGTCCCGCGGGAGACCGTGCCGGTCCGCCTGGGCCAGGCGCCCGAGGGGCACAAGCGCCGCCAGGGCGACAACCGCACGCCGGAGGGCATCTACCGCGTCTGCCAGGTCAAGCCCAGCAAGTATCGTTCCTTCTTGTGGATCACCTACCCCAACCGGGACGACGCGAAGCAGGCCCTGCGCGACGGCCGCCTCAGCCGCGCCGAGTACGACCGGATCATCGCCTCGCTGGATTCCGGCTACTGTCCGCCGGCCGACACCGCGCTGGGCGGGCTCGTCGGTATCCACGGCGACAACGAGGAGCCGCCCCGCAAGTACAACTGGACGCAGGGCTGCATCGCGACCGTCAGCAACCGCGACCTCGACCGCCTCGCCAGCCTGGTGAGGCCGGGCACGCCCGTCGCGATCTTCCCCTGATCGGCCCGCTTTCCGCCGGGACCTCGCCGGCGGGCAGCGCGGCGTTCGCCGGCGGCCATCACCCAGGAGAGACGCCATGACGATGAACGTGCTCGGCTACGCCGCCCACTCGCCGACGGACGCGCTCGTGCCCCACCGCTTCGACCGTCGCGCGCCGCGCGACGACGACGTGGTGATCGAGATCCTCTACTGCGGCGTCTGCCACTCGGACCTGCACACGGCGCGCAACGACTGGGGCAACACCGTGTACCCCGTGGTGCCGGGTCACGAGATCGTGGGCCGGGTATCGAGCGTCGGGTCCGCGGTGACGCGCTTCCGGCGCGGCGACCCTGTCGCCGTCGGCTGCATGGTCGACTCCTGCCGGCACTGCCCGGCCTGCGAGCAGGGGCTCGAGCAGTACTGCGTGGAGTTCCCGATCCTCACGTACAACGGGGTCGATCGCCACGACGGCCGGCCGACCCACGGCGGCTACTCGCAGCAGATCGTCGTCTCGGACCGGTTCGTCCTGCGCGTGCCGGAGGGTCTGGACCTCGCCGCCACGGCGCCCCTGCTGTGCGCGGGCATCACCACCTGGTCGCCGCTGCGCCACTGGAAGGTCGGCCGGGGCAGTCGGCTGGCGGTCGTCGGGCTGGGCGGGCTCGGCCACATGGCGCTCAAGTTCGGCAAGGCGCTCGGCGCGGACGTGACCCTGTTCACCCGCTCGGCGGGCAAGGAGCAGGACGCCCGGCGCCTCGGCGCACACCGGGTCGTGCTGTCCACCGACGCGGCGCAGATGGCCGCCGTGAAGGGCCAGTTCGACCTGATCGTCGACACCGTGCCCTACGTCCACGACCTCAATCCCTACATCCCCACCCTGGCGACGAACGGGACTCTGGTGCTGGTCGGGTATCTCGGGCCGCTGGAGCCGTTCCTCGATTCTTCCCCCTTGGTCCTGGAGCGCAAGTCGGTGGCCGGCTCCCTCATCGGCGGCATTCCCGAGACCCAGGAGATGCTCGACTTCTGCGGCGTTCACGGCATCACCTCGGACATCGAGATGATCGAGATGCAGGAGATCAACGAAGCCTACGAGCGGATGCTCAGGAGCGAGGTCAAGTACCGCTTCGTGATCGATCTCGCCACCCTGAGGGGATGACGGGGCGGGCGGCGAGCGTGGCGCAATAGGCTCAGCTGCGCCGCGCCGAGTCCCGGGCCGCGTCGTCGTGCCTCGAGTCGGTACCGCCGATCTCGCGACCCGATCGCCTGACCAGGTAGTAACCGACGGTGAGGGCAAGCGCCATGGCGGCGAGACCCAGCACCGCTTCCGGCGCGAGCTCCTTCGGCTCGAGCACGATGACCTTCCGGGCCACGGCGACCAGGGCGACGACCAGCATGGCCTCGAGGTGGATCTCGCGGCGCTCGATGAAGACCTTCACCGAGTGCATCAGCTCGATCCCGATGAGGACGAGCAGGAACATCCCGAACAGCTCCAGAATCTCGTCGATCTCCAGCAGGAGCACCGGGGGCGTCATCACGTCCTTGACGAGGATCCAGCCGAGCTCGATCGTCGTCAGCAGCACCACGGCCGCCATCATGAGGAGCAGAGCCCGGCTGATGATCTCCTCGAATCTGTTCAGGTAGCGGAACACCGGTTGTCTCCCTCTTGCTGCGTTGGCAGGGCGGGTGGAACCACGCGTCGGCCGTCGGTTTTCGCGGCGCCGGTAGCCGTCAGGTCGACGGCCAGTGCCCCGCCCAGAATCGGCTGATCTCCACGGCCAGCACCACGATCCAGACGAAGATACTGATCCCGACGGCCGCCGCCGCGATGTCCTTGATGACCTTTATCTTCTCGTTGTGCCGGGTCTCGACGAAGTCGCAGAGCGCCTCGATCGCGCTGTTGAAGATCTCGGCGGCGAGCACGAACGCGGTGACGACCAGGATCAGCAGGAAGTCGATCCAGGCCCGCAGCAGGAAGGCGGCCAGGAGCACGAGCGTCGACAGGGCCAGCTTGTAGGCGACCGAGAAGTCGTAGATCACGGCGTAGCGAAGCCCGGAGAACACCGTCTGCAGCTTGCGCAACGGGTGGTAGCCGGGCTCGCCGGTACCGAGAAACTTGTTCCTCACGCGGCCTCCGCCGTGCCTCTGCCCCCGCCACGCCGACGCGGCGCGCCGCAGCGGCGGGCTCGGGTGCCGAGGCGCCGTTACTGCGCCAGAGCGAGCAGGCGGCGCAACAACTCGGCCCCGCCCCACCAGAGCAGCACGACGCTGCCAACCGCCGCAATGGTGGTCGCATATCCGGTCGCCAGCAACAGGCCGTCCCTGCCCCGCAGTCCCCAGGCGAGCAGGGTGACCGCGGCAGCGGGGAGGACGTTGTCGAACGACACGAGCGGCACCGGCGTCATCAGCGCCAGGCCCGCGATGGCGAGAAAAGCGCCGTTCAGGATCCGCACCCCGCGACCGCTGAAGGCGATCCAGCGGGGGCGGACGATTGCGGCGATGGTGGCGAATGCGCGGGCGGACGCGCGGTGCAGCAGATCGGCGGCACGCGGCGGCAGGCTGCGGCGTCCCAGCCAGGGAGGAAGCCGCAGGGGTCGGTTGAGGGCGACCCCGAGGGCGAGGAGGACGCACAAGGCGCCGACGGTCGTCGACATGCCCGGGAGCGCGACCGGGAACAGCAGCGGCAGGGCCGCAAACCCGAGCCATCCGAGCTGCTGGCGCACGTGCCGGCCGAACGAGTCCTCGAGGCTGCCCGTGGCGACCAGCGCGGCATCGCGGGTCATTCGCCTGCTGGTTGCCGATCCCTTGGTCACGATTTCACCTCGAACGCCTCCCGGCCCGGCGGGCGCGACGTTGAAAACCTAACAATACCGATAAAAACAGTCAACTTCTGCCCGTCCCGGGCGACGTGCGGTTCATTACGATCTCGTAAGGGTCACCCTGAAACCGCCGGCGGAGCGATAGATTGAGCATCCACCCTCCGGACCGCAGCGCCCCCGCAGCGACCGGACCGACGGCATACTTGGAGAATACTCATGGGTGCAGCCGGACTCAGCCTCGGACATCTGCTGATCGTCCTGGTCGTCATCGTGCTGGTCTTCGGCACGAAGAAGCTGCGTGACGTCGGCGGCGATCTCGGCGCGGCGTTGCGAGACTTCAGGGCCGCGCTGGGCAGCGATGCGACGGCCCCGGCCGACCGGTCGCCCAGCCCGCCCGCGAATGCCGCGGCGGATCGACCGGCGCCGGGCGATGCGTCGCATCCGCCCGGCGAGCACGGCGCCAACGCCAACCGCAGCTGACCCGCAGCCTGCCTGCCGGCTGGACTGACGCTTCCCGGGCGGGGGCGCCTTGACGCGCCGCTGACAGCCACCGGCGGTCAGGTGGCCGACGCGTCTCTTCTGTTCGGACCGGCGTTCGAGCTCATGGAGCATCGGCTGCTGCCAGAGCACGCCCGCGTGCTACTCGGGTCGAGCGCACGATCGACGCGCGTGCCGACAAGCCGACCCGGATGGCCGGTGCTCATGCCGCGCGCTGGGGGCAGCGCGATCAAAGTGGCCGTCGCCTACGCCACGCCGCGGTGCGCGCTCTGGATGACGGTCGACCCGAAGACGGTGAAACAGAAGTCCAGGTCCGGCAAGGCGGACACACGCGACCCCGGCTGATGCTCTTGGCCGCCGTCGCGGCACCGCAATCGGTCCCCGCGTCAGCGGGTCGGCGAACCTGCCGGCCTGCGGGCGTCCACGAAAGCGGGAGCCCGCTCGCCGTCGTCAGGGGGAGGTGCAAGAATCCTGGCCGGCTGGCCCGTCCGTGGCCACCGACGACCGCTGGAGCGCCCGTCGATGATCAATGCCTTCGAACTGCAGCAGGGGCGGCTCCGCCAGATTGCGATCGACTCTGCCGAGGACCTCGCGCGTTGCCGACCCGTCTGGGTGGATCTCGCCGAGAGCACCGAGCAGGAACGGGCGTGGGCCCTGAGCATGTTCGGAGTCGCCCTGCCGGAAGAGGAGGAGCTCGGCGACATCGAATCGAGCGCACGCTTCTTCGAGGGGGACAACGGCGAGCTGCACATCCGCTCGGACTTCCTGCACGAGGGGGATGCGGGCGGGGAGAGCATTCCGGCCGCCTTCATCCTCAAGGGTGAGGTCGTCTTCAGCGTCCACGCCGTCGACCTCCCGCAGTTCCGTCTCGTCCGCTTCCGTGCGCGCCGCCAGCCCGGCTTCGTCGGCGACGCCAAGGACGTGCTGCTGGAGATCTACGCGGCCGACGCGGAGTTCTCGGCGGACGTCCTCGAGGAGATCTACGAGCGCCTGGACGACTTCAGCGAACGCGTGCTGCGCGCGTCGCTGACGGACGAGGAGGCGGGCGCCGTGCTGACCCAGATCGCGAAGGAGGAGGACCTCGCCGGCCACATCAGGAGAAACCTGATGGACACGCGGCGCGCGGTATCCTTCCTGATGCGCAAGCGGCTCCTCAACGCCGAGCAGAACGAAGACGCCCGCCAGATCCTGCGCGACATCGGATCGCTCGAGGGGCACACCGACTTCCTGTTCGACAAGCTCAACTTCCTGATGGACGCCACCGTCGGCTTCATCAACATCAACCAGAACAAGATCATCAAGATCTTCTCGGTGGCGTCGGTCGCCATGCTGCCGCCAACGCTCGTCGCCAGCATCTACGGCATGAACTTCGAGCGGCTCCCCGAGCTCCGGTGGGAATACGGCTACCCCTTCGCCCTAGCGCTCATGGCAGTGTCGGTCGCCCTGCCGTTCTGGTACTTCCATCACAAGGGCTGGCTGAAGTAGCGCGCGTCCCGGGGCGTCATGTCGGGTTCGGCCGTCAGAGCGAAACAGGAAGCCGACTCGGCGCTGCCGTTCGCCGAGCGGAAGGCCAATTCGTCAACCGGTCGCTGCTGACGGCCGAGCCCAGCGCCGGCCGGAAGCCTGCCGCCGACGTCGCGGCCGGGCGGCAATGGACCGAGCGGCTCAGCCGCTAAGGGCTCCCCCCAGTGCCGGACTACGCGGCGTCGAACCGCTCGAAGATCATGCTGAACTGGCCGCGGCCCTTGCTGAGGCTGCGCAGGTCGGTCGCGTAGCCGAGCAGACGGTCGAGTGCGACCTCGCAGCGGATCGTCACCGCGTCACCCCAGGTCTCCGTGTCGACGATGAGGCCCTGCCGCGACTGCAGGTCGCCGAGCACGGCGCCGAGGTTTTCCTCGGGGCAGACGACTTCCACCGCCATGATCGGCCGCAGGACGGTGGAGCCGGCCGCCTCCACGGCCCTCTGCACCGCGCGCGAGGCGGCGGCGCTCACCGCGTCGGACGTCGAGGCCTGGCCAAAGAGCTCGACCTCGGTCACCTCGAGCAGCAGATCTTCCAGCGGCGCGCCGGTCGCGGGCCCCGAGCCGAGCGCGAGTCGCACGCCCTGCGCGAGCCCATCCGCCTGCACGGCGGAGAGCTGGCTCCCCTCGGGCTTCACGGCGCCGGCGAGCAGCACGCGCACGCCGCTGCCGCGCGCTGCCGGGCTCACGCGCACCGCCACGCGCGCCTTGAGCTCGGGCACCTTCTTGTCGGGCGGGCGCGGCGGCTGGAACAGCGACTCCGCGGCGGCGCTGCGCTGCACCGTCTCGCGCAACGCCACTGCGGGCTCGCCGCTGCGCACGTGGATGCCGAATTCGCGGTCGATGCGCTCGAGGACGATCTGCAGGTGCAGCTCGCCCATGCCGCGCAGCAGCCGCTGGCCGGTCTCGGCATCCTCCTCGACGCGCAGGGTCGGATCCTCCTGCTGGATCTTGTCGAGCACCTCGAGCCACTTGTCCTCGTCGGTGCCAGTGGCCGGCTCGATCGCGCGGCTGATCACGGGCTCGCGCGCGGTGATGCGCTCGAGGCTCAGCACGTGGTCGGGGCGGCAGAGCGTGTCGCCGGTGGTCGCGAAACGCAGGCCGGCGATCAGCACGATGTCGCCCGGACCGACCTCGTCGACCCGCGTCTTGCGGCCGGCGTCGACATCGAAGAGCCG
>JALORY010000015.1 GCA_025458675.1 Gammaproteobacteria bacterium
CAGCTGGCGCTTACGCTTGCTGGCCTTCTTGGTCAGGATGTGGCGGCGGTGCGACTGGGCCCGCTTGAAGCCGCCGGCGGTCTTCTTCAACCGCTTGGCGGCCCCTCTGTTCGTCTTGATCTTCGGCATTGCTCTCGTGACTCCGCGATTGATCGGGGGCGAACCATTCGCACCCCTACTTTTTCTTCTTGGGGGTGAGCACCATGACCATCTGCCGGCCTTCCATTTCCGGCTTCTGCTCGATCTGCCCGTGCTCGGCCAGATCGGCGGTCACCCGCTCGAGCACGGCGAGGCCGAGCTCACGGTGGGCGTGCTCGCGGCCACGGAACCTCACGGTCACCTTGGCCTTGTCCCCTTCTTCGAGGAACCGCACCAGGTTGCGTAGTTTGACCTGGTAGTCCCCCTCGTCCGTTCCCGGACGGAACTTCACTTCCTTGATCTGGACCTGCTTCTGCTTCTTCTTCGCCGCCGCGCGCTGCTTCTTCTGCTCGAAGACGAACTTGCCGAAATTCATGATCCGGCACACCGGCGGATCCGCCGTGGGCACGATCTCCACGAGATCCATCTCGGCTTCCTGGGCTGCCGCCAGCGCCTCCCTGATCGGCACGATGCCCACCTGCTCACCGTCGGCGCCGATCAAACGCACGTCCCGTGCAGTGATCTCGTCGTTCAGACGGTTTCTTTTGTCCGTTTTGGTCGAGATAGCAGAATCCTCCGGCAAAGCGACGACAAAGCGCCAACGGCTACGCACCGGACAAGGTCCGGCGCGCCGAGCATGGCAGGATCAACCAGCGCGGGAATTCACCTGCTCGCGCAGCATTCCGGCGAAGGCTTCGAGGCCCATGACCCCGAGATCCTGGCCCGTGCGAGAGCGTGCGGCGACGGCGCCGTTCTCCGCTTCCCGATCCCCGACCACCAGCAGGTAAGGGATCCGGCGCAACGTATGCTCGCGAATCTTAAACCCGATCTTCTCGTTCCTCAAGTCCGTTTCCACGCGAAATCCCTGATCACGAAGGAATTTCGCGGCGCGCTCCACCGCCTCGGCCTGGCGGTCGGTGATGTTCATCACGACGGCCTGCACCGGCGAGAGCCAAGGCGGCATCTGGCCGGCGTGGTGCTCGATGAGGATGCCGATGAAACGCTCGAGCGAGCCCAGGATCGCCCGGTGCAGCATGACCGGCACCTTGCGGGTGTTGTCCTCGGCGACGTAGCTCGCCCCCAGGCGGTCCGGCATCGAGAAGTCGAGCTGGATGGTGCCGCACTGCCAGACCCGCTCCAGACAGTCGCGCAGCGAGAACTCGATCTTGGGGCCGTAGAACGCCCCCTCCCCCGGCTGCAGTTCCCAGGCGAGGCCCTTCTGGTCCAGGGCGTCGGCCAGCGCCTTCTCGGCCTTGTCCCAGAGCGCGTCGTCGCCGACGCGCTGCGCGGGACGCGTCGACAGCTTCACCAGCACGTCGGTGAAGCCGAAGTCGCGGTAGACCTCGAATAGCAGGTCGATGAACGCGAGCACCTCGTCGAGAATCTGGTTCTCGGTGCAGAAGATGTGCGCGTCGTCCTGGACGAAGTTGCGCACCCGCATCAGGCCGTGGAGCGTGCCGGAGGGCTCGTTGCGGTGGCAGGAGCCGAACTCGGCGAGCCGCAGGGGCAGGTCGCGGTAGCTCTTGAGCCCGTGGTTGTAGATCTGTATGTGGGCCGGGCAGTTCATCGGCTTGATCGCGAAGTCCCGGTTCTCCGAGCTCGTCGTGAACATGTTCTCGCGGAACTTGTCCCAGTGACCCGAGCGCTCCCAGAGGCTGCGGTCGATGATCTGCGGCGTGTGAACCTCCTCGTAGCCACGCGCCCGCAGCTTGCCGCGGATGTAGTCCTGGATGATCAGGTAGATCTGCCAGCCCTTGTCGTGCCAGAACACCATGCCGGGCGCCTCTTCCTGCGTGTGGAAGAGGTCGAGGGTCTTGCCGATCTTGCGGTGGTCGCGCTTCTCCGCCTCCTCGAGGCGGTGCAGATAGGCGGCGAGCTCGTCCTTGTTGCGCCAGGCGGTGCCGTAGATCCGCTGCAGCATCTCGTTGCGCGAGTCGCCGCGCCAGTAGGCGCCTGCGACCTTCATCAGCTTGAAGGCCCTGAGCTTGCCCGTGCGCGGCACGTGGGGACCGCGGCAGAGGTCCGTGAAGCCGCCCTGCGTGTAGAGCGAGATGTGCTCCCCGGCGGGAATGCTCTCGATGATCTCGGCCTTGTAGCGCTCGCCCTGGTCCCTGAAGAACTTCACCGCCGCGTCGCGCGGCACGACTTCACGGGTCACCCCGTGATCCGCCTTCGCGAGCTCGGCCATGCGCGCCTCGATTGCCGCGAGATCCTCGGGGGTGAAGGGGCGCTGGTAGGAAAAGTCGTAGTAAAAGCCGTTCTCGACGGTCGGACCGATCGTCACCTGCGCGTCGGGGAAGAGCTCCTTGACGGCCATCGCCATCAGGTGCGCAGTCGAGTGGCGGATCACCTCGAGCCCTTCCGGGTCTCTGTCGGTGACGATCGCGACCTCGGCGTCGGCATCGATCGCGTGCGACGTGTCGACCAGGCGACCGTCGACCCGCCCGGCGATGGCCGCCTTGGCGAGCCCGGCGCCGATGGACTCCGCAACCTGCTGGACCGTGACAGTCCCCTCGTAGCTGCGTCTGGAACCGTCTGGCAGGGTGATGACCGGCATGCACACCTCGTCTGACCGCGCCGTCGCGCCCACGCGGACGGCGCAAATGAAAACCGGGCGCTCGGCCCGGTCTCGACGCCCGCCGCACCACGCGCGGGCCGGACAACTGCGCGCCCGATTATAAGGAGGGGCCGCCCGAGGCGGCAATTTGGCGCACAAAAACAAAAGGCCACTGGAAGACCCGGTGGCCTGGTATCGGTACTGCCTCAAGAAACTGGTAGGCGCGATTGGACTCGAACCAACGACCCCCACCATGTCAAGGTGGTGCTCTAACCAACTGAGCTACGCGCCTGAAAGGACGGGCAGATTACACGGAGGGCTCGGGTAGCGCAAGCCGTGCCCTCGCACGACTGGCGAGCGCGCGGAGGCAGATCATAATTTCCCGTGCGACGCCCCGTTCCCGACGCTCCGGAGACTGCCATGCCGCTCTACACCCACGTCCTCTTCGCCACCGATTTCTCGCCCGACAGCGACAAGGCCGGGGCGCGGGCCATGGCCATCGCGCAGGCCACCGGCGCCCGCCTGACGCTGGTGCACGTCGTGGAGTACTCGGCGATGGAATACGCCGGCGAGATCCCGATTCCCGAGAACATCGATCTCGACCAGCGACGCATCGACGCCGCGCGCGACGTCATCGCCGCGCTGGCGGGCCGGCTCGGCGTGCCGGGCGCCAGCACGCGGGTGGAGCTCGGCTCGCCCAAGCACGAAGTGGTCCGCGTGGCAACGGAACTGGGAGCGGACCTCATCGTGGTCGGCAGCCACGGCAAGCACGGGTTGCAGCTGCTGCTAGGCTCCACGGCGAACGGCATCCTGCACCTCGCACCCTGCGACGTGCTCGCCGTCCGCGTCTGAGCTCAACCCGCCAGCGCGCGCCTGGCGCACAGGGCGGCGCCGGCGAGCGCGACGTCGCCGTCGCGGATCACGGTCACCGGCATGCGCTGCAGCAGCGGCGCCATGCGGCCCTTGTCCGCGAACGCGGTCAGGAAGGCGCCGGCGGACAGGCGCGGCAGGATCTTCGGGGCGATGCCGCCCGCGAGGTAGACGCCGCCCGTCGCCATCAGCTTCAGGGCGTGGTTGCCTGCCTCGGCGCCGAAGTGGCGCACGAACAGGTCGAGCGCGGCATCGCAGACCGCGTCGGTCCCGGCGAGGGCCGCTTCGCTGATCACCGCGGCCGGATCCCCCTCGGCCAGCGCCGCGCGCAACCAGGCGGGGGCGGGCTCACCCCGTTCCTCGCGCAGGAAGTCGTGGATCGCCGCCAGACCCGGCCCGCTGACGATCCGATCCCAGCTCGCGTGGCCGACGCGCGCCTCGAGCCAACGCAGGAACAGCCAGTCCTGTTCGGTGCGCGGCGCAAAATCCGCGTGCCCCCCCTCGGACGCGAACGGCACGAGACGGCCGTCGACGAACGCGCGCCCCGCCTCGCCGAAGCCCGTCCCGGCCGCGACCACGCTCTGGTTGCCCGCCGGGTCGGGCTCCCCGCTCTGCAGCACCGTGAGCAGCCCGGCGGGTACGGCATCGATCCCCCAGGCCGCCGCTTCGAGGTCGTTGATCAGCAGGGCACGCGCCACGCCGGTCGCCGCCGCGAGTCCGGCGGCCGTGACCGTCCAGGGCAGGTTCGTCGTCCGGCACGTCCCGTCCCGGACGGGGCCGGCGATACCGACGCACAGCGCCGCCGGTGTGACCCCCTGTGTCCGGACGAACGCGGCCACGATCTCGTCCGCGCCGGCGTGCGCGCGACTCGGGTAGGTGTGCCGCGCGCGCAGGCGTGGCGTCTCGCCGGCGCAGTCATAGAGCGCGAGACGCGCCGAAGTGCCGCCGATGTCGCCGGCCAGGATGAGCATGTGGCTTCCTTC
Source organism: Gammaproteobacteria bacterium (assembly GCA_025458675.1). Taxonomy (GTDB): domain Bacteria; phylum Pseudomonadota; class Gammaproteobacteria; order Chromatiales; family Chromatiaceae; genus JALORY01. Next base: position 4,549 of record JALORY010000015.1, read on the forward strand.
TCTAACGCCTCGTGCGGGGTGTTGCGGCCAGGCCCTGGTCACCGTCATTGCGAGCGAAGCGAAGCAATCCACGCAATTGCATCCGCAACGGCTGGATCGCCACGGCCCTTCGGGCCTCGCGATGACGACCCGAGCGACTTCACCTTCGGGCCTCGCGATGACGAGCTGGCGGACGTCGCCTTCCGGCCCCGCGATGACGACCTGATCCGACTTTCCCTAGAATGCCGGCTCCGCTTTTCCCGGCGCAAGCGCGTGGACGTGCTGCCTCCCGAGATCCTCGCCGTCCTCGCGCTCATCGCCCTGGTCGCCGGCTTCGTCGACGCAATCGCGGGCGGTGGCGGCATGCTGACGCTGCCCGCGCTGCTCTGGGCCGGGCTGCCACCCGCCACCGCGCTCGGCACGAACAAGCTGCAGGGCACCTTCGGCACCGCGAGCGCCACCGCACACTTCTGGCGGCGGGGCGCGCTGGACCTGCGGCCCCTGCTCCCTGCCGCCGCCGCGAGCTTTGCCGGTGCGGCGCTCGGCGCCCTCGCGGTCGCGCACGCGGACCCCGACGCCCTGCGCTGGCTGCTGCCCGCCCTGCTCCTGGGCTTCGCCGCCTATTTCCTGCACTCGCCGCGCGTCGGCGACCTGCCCGCGCAGCGGCGGATCGGACCCGCAACCTTCGCGGCGACGGCGGGCGCAGGCATCGGCTTCTACGACGGCTTCTTCGGGCCGGGCACGGGCTCGTTCTTCGCGCTGGCCTTCGTCGCCCTGCTCGGCTTCGACCTCGCCCGTGCGACGGCAGGCACGAAGCTGCTCAACTTCTCGAGCAACCTCGCCGCCCTGCTCGTGTTCGCGGCGGGCGGCCACGTCGCGTGGACGACCGGCCTCGTGATGGCAGTCGGCCAATGGGCGGGCGCCTGGCTCGGCGCGCACATGGCGCTGCGCCACGGCGCGCGCCTCATCCGCCCCCTGCTCGTGGCGGTGTCGGTCCTGCTGTCGCTGAAGCTGCTAGTGGATCAGCTCGGGAGCTGACGCGGGCGGCGGCTGGCGCGGCACGTAGAGGTGGCTCGGACCGGGGAAACGCTCGGCGGGCACCGGGCGGCCGAAGAGAAAACCCTGACCGATGTCGCAGCCAAGCCGGGTGAGCAGCGCGGCGCGGGCGTCGGTGTCCACGCCCTCCGCCACCACCTCGACGCCCAGGCTGTGGGCCATCGCGATGATCGCGCGCACGATCGCCTGGTCGGCCGCCTCCTCGGTCAGCTGCTCGACGAACGCGCGGTCGATCTTGAGCGTGTTGACGGGCAGGTGGCGCAGGTAGGCAAGCGAGGAGTAGCCCGTGCCGAAGTCGTCGATCGCGATCGACACGCCGCGACGGTAGAGCCGCTCCAGCGTCTGCCGGTTCGCCTCGAGATCGGTCAGCAACCCCGACTCGGTGACCTCCAGTTCGAGCGCGGACAGCGGGACGATGCCGTGCGCGAGGCGCTCGAGCATCCGGTCGCAGCAGTGCGGATCGCGCAGCTGGCGGGCCGAGATGTTGATCGCCATCTTGAGGCGCCGCCCCTGCTCGTGCCAGGCCGCGAGCTGGTTGAACGCCTCCGCGACGATCTGGTTGCCGATGGGCACGATGAGGTCGGTCTCCTCGGCGACGTTGATGAAGCGGTACGCCTCGACGATCTCGCCGCCGGCCCCCTTCCAGCGCACCAGGGCCTCGCAGCCGCAGATCTCGCCGCTCGCGAGCCGCACCTGCGGCTGGTAGTAGAGCGTGAACTGCTGCCGGTCGATGGCACGCCGCAGCTGGTTCTCCATCGCGAGGAAGTCGGAAGCCTTTTCGGCGTGGTGAGGCACGTAGAAGTGCAGCGCCTCGTGGCCTTCGCGCTTGGCGGCGTACATCGCCGCGTCGGCGCGGCGGATCAGCTCGTCGGGGCTGCGGCCGTCCTCCGGGAAGAGACTGATGCCCACGCTCGCCGCGATGTGCAGCTCCTGGCCGTCCACCAGGAACGGTCGCTCGAGCGTCGCCAGCACCGCCTTGGCGTAGGGTCGCGCCTCGGGTGCGGAGCCGATCAGCGGGGTCACGACCAGGAACTCGTCGCCACCGAAGCGGCTGACCACGGCCGCCTCGCCGACCGCCTGCTCGATGCGTCGCGCCACCTGCTCCAGCAGCCGGTCGCCGAACGCGTGGCCGAAGGCGTCGTTGATGTGCTTGAAGCGGTCGAGATCGACGAACAGCACGGCGAACCGGCGACGCGCCTTCGCCGCCTCGCCGATGTGGTCCTCCATCTGCCGGCAGAGATAGCGCCGGTTGGGCAGACGGGTGAGCGAGTCGTAGTTGGCGAGGTGGTGGACGTGCAGCTCGCTGCGCTTGCGCTTGGTGACGTCCACGTTGACGGAGCGCAGCCCGACGACCGCCCCGCTTTCGTCACGCACGACCTCGCCGGTGTGCTCGATCCAGCGAACCTGCCCGTCGCGCGTGACGATGCGCAGCTCCAGCGCCCCGGCGCGGCCATTCGCGAGCAGCTGCTGCCCGTGCTGCTGCCAGCGTCCGAGATCGTCGGGATGGATGATCCGCTCGAGCAGCTCCGGCCGGCGGTAGAAGTCCTCCTGCGTGTAGCCCGTGAGCGAGTGCACGGCCGGCGAGATGTACTCGAAGCGGCCGTCGGTGCGGCGGAAGGCGGCGAACTCGAGGCTAAGGTCGGCGAGGGCGTGGTAGAGGTCGCGCTCCCGGCGCAGGCGCTGCTGCACGACGAGGACCGCGGCCGTGAGGCCGGTCGTGGCCGCGGCGAGCAGCCCTGCGAGCACGAGCTGCGCCAGGGTGGGCATACCGGGGCCCGCGACCGCGAGGGTCGCGAGGACCAGCCCCCCCACCCCCAGCCCCGCGAGCGTCGAGAGACCGGCCACGCGCCAGCGCGCGGAACCTTCCGCGTGCGCCCCGCTGCGCGGCGCGGCTCCGTCGGCGAGTGCCGATGCGCTCCTCATCGGCGTCAGGCGAGCCGGCGCAGGTAGTGGCGCTCGAAGGCGCGCTTGGCCCAGTGGAAGACGGGCGAGGCCGGCAGCACGAGGCTGCGACGCTCCGTCCGCGCGACGAGCATGCCCGTGTCGTGGCCGTCGACGATGCACACGAGCTCGACCCGGAAGGTCCGTTCGGGCGTGCCGCCGCGCAGCTCCAGGAGGAGGTTGTCCGCGGCGGTCTCCGCCTGCAGGTCGGCCATGTGGGCCTGCTTCGGCATCCAGTCCGGACCCGGGTAGCTGCCGGCGTCCCCGGCCACGTAGACACGCTCGACGCCGTCCACGCGGCATCGCCGGTCCGCCTTCACGAACCCGCCATCCGAACGCGGCAGCGACGTCGCGTCGAACCACGAGTTCCCGGTCATCCCGGGGTGGAAGAGGATCAGGTCGGCGCGGAGCTCGCCGCCCTCGGTACGGACGCTCTGCGCGGTGAAGCCCTGGATCTTCTGCCCGAGGTGCGTGCGGATGCCGCGCCGCGCCATCTCGCGCAGGAGCGCGTCGACCGCCTTCGGCCCCAGGCGGGCGCCCGGTTTCTCGGCGGGCGAGAAGAACACCAGCTCGAAGCGCTCGCGCCGGCCCTCCTTGCGCAGCAGGCGATCGATGCCGAACAGGTACTCGAACATCGGCCCGCCGCGCATCGCCGCCGGCTCCTTGGGGTTCCCGGCGAAGCCGACCGCGATGGTGCCGTCCCGCAGCGCCCGCAGGCGATCGCGCACAGCAACGGCCGACGCCACCCCCTCGCACGGGACGATCGCGTGCTCGATTCCGGGCAGTGCCCTGATGAAGCGGCCGCCGGTCGCGACGACCAGGCCGTCGTTCGTGACCTCGCCGCCGTCGGTCCGGAGGACTCGGCCGTCGCCCGAGAGGCCCGTCGCGGCGTGGCCGAGGTACTCGACGCGGTGGCGGGCGAAGAAGCGATCCAGCGGCACGACGAGGTCTTCCGGCCGGCGCAGGTCGCCGGGGATCCAGATCGTGCCCGGCAGGTAGACGAACCGTGGCTGCGGCGCGACCAGCGTGATTCCGAGATCCGGGTCGGCCCGACGCAGCCGGCGCACGCAGGACAGCGCGGCGAAGCCGGCACCCACCACGGTGACGCGCTTCACGCGGGGCGTCTCTGCGTCATGCGGGAGTGGGACACGGCGGCTCGCGGCTCCGGGGCGGCTCTCCGACAGCTCTGGCGGATTCTACGCGCTGCCCCGGCGGGTCGCGCAACGCGCCATGAAACGAAAAATTGCCGCCCCCCAACTCCCGCGGTGCCGTTATCATCTTTACTGACACAGGTCTGCGGATTCGCCCGGGCGAAACGGAAGGACGCGATGACGACTGGCACCCTGATCGGCCACCTCACGGAAGTGCGCGGCAACGAGTTCGTGGCGCGCCTGCTCGCCGACGACGAAGGCTTCCAGCCCGTCGTCCACTTCGACAACGAGGACATCCTCGTCGGCCAGATCGGCGGCTACGTCGCGGTCCGGCAGGGGGGCATGCAGGTGGTGGGCCTCGTCTCCCGCACGTGGCAGCAGGATCCGCCCGTTGGCGCCTCCGGCGCGTCGCGCCGCTTCGTCGCGCTGATGCCCGTCGGCCAGATCGACGACAAGGGGCACTTCCTCCGGGGCGTCCATCGCTTCCCCACCACCGGCGCCGAGCTGCACGCGGTCGATTCCCAGACCCTCAACATTCTGTTCGAGAAGTTCCGCGAACGCGGCTTCGACGTCGGTTACCTCCCCTCCCGTCCGGACGCCAAGGTCTTCCTGGACCCGTCGCCCATGTTCGGCCGCCACCTCGCGATCCTCGGCCAGTCCGGTGCAGGCAAGTCCTGGACCGTCTCGGCGCTGCTGCAGCGCATGGTCCAGGTGATGCCGAAGTGCCACGTCGTGCTGCTCGACCTGCACGGCGAGTACGCGTGGAAGGGGGCGGACGGCAAGGTGCAGACCATCTTTCCGCCGACCCTGTCGCGCTACGTCGACGCCCGCGAGCTCGAGATCCCCTACTGGCTGCTGACCTTCGCCGAGCTCGCCGACCTGCTGATCGACCGCGCCGACCCGCGCGCGTCGGTGCAGATCGCGTTCCTGCGCGAGGTCGTGTTCTCGCTCCGCAAGAAAGCGAACGCGGACCTGGGACTCGAGCGACTGTCGGTCGACTCCCCCGTGTACTTCAACCTGATGGAGCTGTTCCTGCACTTCAAGAAGGCGAACGAGCAGCAGCTGGACTTCGGCAAGACCAAGGGCGCGCTCTACGGCCAGTTCGACGAGTTCCTCATCAAGCTCCAGAGCAAGCTGAACGACGCGCGCTACGACTTCCTGTTCAAGCCCAAGAACCGCAGCGAGTCGTCCTCGCTCATCAACCTGCTGCGCGACTTCGTCGGCCTCGGCCGGCCGCGCGCCCAGGTGACCATCGTCGACCTGAGCCCCATCCCGTCCGACGTGCGGCCGACCGTGTCGGCACAGATCGGCCGCCTCGCCTTCGAGTTCAACTACTGGAACCCGCGGCATCGCGAGTTCCCGATCCTGCTGGTCTGCGAGGAGGCGCACGCCTACATCCCGCGCGAACAGGGCACGGGCTACGAGGGGACGCGCCGATCCATGGAGCGCATCGCGAAGGAGGGCCGCAAGTACGGCGTCGGCCTCGCCGTGGTGAGCCAGCGCCCCACCGAGCTCTCCGAAACGGTGCTGGCGCAGTGCGGCAACTACATCTGCCTGCGCATCACCAACCCGGACGACCAGGCCTACGTGCGCAAGCTGGTGCCCGAGGGCTCGCAGGACCTCGTGGACATCCTGACCTCGCTGGGGCGCGGCGAGGCCCTGGTGCTCGGCGAGTGCACGCCGCTGCCGACGCGGTTCCAGATGTATCGCCCCAACCCGCCCCCCAACAGCCAGGACGCCGACTTCTACGGGGCGTGGCGCACGGGCCCGGACGACCTCGACGTTGCGGGGATCGTCAGCCGCTGGTGGGAACAGACGCGCTGACGGCGCTGCGGGTCGCCTCCAGCAGGGGCGCGAGCGCGGGCCACACGTTGTCGAGGAGGGTCGGCTGGGCCTCCACCGCGGGGTGCAGACCGTCAGGCTGCATGAGGGCGCGATCCTCGGCGACGCCGCGCAGAAAGAACGGGTCGAAGGGCACGGCCTTCTCGTCGGCGACGTCGGCGAGCACCTTCTCGAACCGGGCGTTGAATGCCGCGCCGTAGTTGGGCGGCAGGCGGACACCGAGCAGCAGGACCTTCGCCCCCGCCGCCCGGGACGCGTCGATCATCGCCCGCAGATTGTCGCCCAGGACCTTCGGGGAAATGGCACGCAGCCCGTCGTTGGCCCCGAGGGCCAGCACCACGACCGCCGGTCGGTGGTCCTCCAGCAGGCGGGGCAGCCGCGACAGCCCGCCACCGCTCGTCTCCCCGGAGACGCTGGCGTTGACGACGTGGTGCGGGAACCCCTGTTCCGCCACGCGTCGTTGCATAAGCGCCACCCAGCCCCGATCTACCGCGATGCCGTAGGCGGCGCTCAGGCTGTCGCCGAGCACCAGCAGGACCGGCGGACCGGCCGCCGCCGGGGTTGCGAGCAGACACAGGACCAAGGCCAGGAACCACCGGAACGGGAGTCTCATGACGCCGCATTCTACGACCGTCGTCCGGGCCGCGGGCCTCGGCAAGCGCCTGCGCGGCCCCGAGGGCGAGCTGCGCATCCTCGAGGGGCTCGACCTGGAGGTGATGCCCGGCGACGCGGTGTCCATCCGCGGCGCCTCCGGTTCGGGCAAGTCCACGCTGCTCGGCCTGCTGGCGGGGCTCGACGAGGCGAGCGACGGCGAGGTCTTTCTGTTCGGCCACGCCCTCTCTCCCCTCGACGAGGACGAGCGCGCGGCGCTGCGCGCCGGCCAGGTCGGGTTCGTCTTTCAGTCGTTCCACCTGCTCGCGGGGATGAGCGCGCTCGAGAACGTGATGCTGCCGCTCGAGCTCGGTGGCGTCGGAGACGCCCGCGAGCGCGCGAGCGCGCTCCTCGAGCGGGTCGGCCTGATGCCGCGGCGGCACCACCTGCCCTCGCAGCTGTCGGGCGGCGAGCAGCAGCGAGTCGCGATCGCCCGCGCCTTCGCGACCGCGCCCCGCGTCCTCTTCGCGGACGAGCCCACCGGCAATCTCGACACCGTGACCGGCGGCCGCATCGCCGACGTGCTCCTGGAACTGCGGGCGGAGACGGGCGCCGCGCTGGTGCTCGTCACCCACGACCAGCAGCTCGCGGACCGCTGCGACCGGCGCCTCGTGCTCGAGGACGGACGCCTCGGGGAGCTCGGGTGACCATACTGCGACTGGGCTGGCGCTGGCTCCTGCGCGACCTGCGCCACGGCGAGATCGGCCTCCTGCTCGTCGCCGCCGCGCTGGCCGCCGCGGCCGTCACGACGGTGGACTTCTTCGCGGACCGCGTCGAACGCGCCCTGGCGAGCCAGGTCTCCAATCTGCTCGCGGCCGACGCGGCGCTCGAGTGGAGCGAGCCGCCGCCCGCCGAGTGGGAGGTGGAGGCCAAGTCGCGCGGGCTCGTCACGGCTCGCACCATGAGCTTCCCGAGCGTCGTGCTGCACGGTGACGCGACCCTGCTGGTCCAGGTGAAAGCCGTGAGCGGGGACTACCCGCTGCGGGGCAGGCTGCGCAGCAGCGCGACCCTGGACGACGCGACCGGCGCCACCGCGCCGCTCGCCCCAGGCGCGGCGTGGGCCGAGCCACGGCTTTTCGCCCAGCTCGGCATCGCGCCCGGCACGGCCATCGCGATCGGCGAGCGCGAGCTGCCCGTCACCCGCGTCGTCCGCGAGGAGCCCGACCGAGGCGGCGATCTGCTTCAGGTGGCCCCTCGCCTCCTGCTGCGGGCCGAGGACATCCCCGCGACCGGCCTCGTCGGGCCGGCGAGCCGCGTGTCGTACCGCCTGCTGGTGGCGGGTGACGAGCCGGCGGTCCGTGCCTTCGGCGCGTGGCTCGCGAAGCGCCTGCCGAAAGGGGCCGAGTGGCTGGACCCGAGCCGCGCCCGGCCCGAGCTCCAGACGGCGCTGGATCGAGGCACCCGCCTGCTGAGTGTCGCCGCCGGCACGGTGGTGCTGCTCGCCGGCGCCGCCGCGTTGCTCGCGGCCCGCCGCTTCGTCGAGCGGCAGGTGGACGCCGCCGCGGTGCTGCGCTGCCTCGGAGCGTCCTCCCGCACCCTCGTCGGGCTCGTCGGCCTGCGGCTCGGCGGCGTCGCCCTCGCGGCCGCGCTGCTCGGCGGGCTGGTCGGCGTCGGGGCCCAGGCCGCCCTCGCGGAGCTGGTCGGCCGGTGGTTCGCGGCGGAACTGCCGCCGCCCTCGGCCGCGCCACTGTTCGACGCCGCGCTCACGACCCTCCTGGTGCTCGGCGCCACGGCCCTGCCGCCCCTGCTGCGGCTGCGCAGCACGCCGCCCGCCCGCGTGCTGCGCCGGGAGCTCGGCCCGCCGCCGGGGTCGGCCCTGATCGCCGCAGGCGTCCCGCTCGCCGGCCTGGCCGCGTTCTTCGTCTGGCGCATGGGCGACCTCGCACTCGGGGTGCGGGCCCTGGCTGGCGTGCTCGCCACCCTCCTCGTCCTGTCGCTCGCCGCGTACGGCCTGGTTCGGCTCCTCGGCCCGCTGCGCTCGCGCGGCCGGGGCGCCTGGCGCCAGGGCGTCGCGGCGCTCGTCCGGCACCCGGTCCTGACCTCGGTTCAGACCGTCGGCTTCGGGCTCGGCATCCTCGCGCTGCTGCTGCTGACCGTCGTCCGCGTCGATCTGCTGGCCGCGTGGCAGGCGAAGCTGCCCCCCGGCACCCCGAATCACTTCCTGATCAACATCCAGCCCGCGGAGCGCCAGGCCCTGGAGGGCTTCCTCGCCGACCGGGGCCTCGGCAGCCCCGCAGTGCTCCCCATGATCCGCGGCCGCCTGACCGAGATCGCCGGACGCGCCGTGGATCCGGCGAGCTATCCGTCGGCCCGCGCGCAGCGACTCGCTTCGCGCGAGTTCAACCTGAGCCACGCGGACGCGCCGCAGAGCGACAACCGCGTTCTTGCGGGACGCTGGTGGGCACCCGGCACGGCGACCCCCGAGTTCTCGGTCGAGACCGGCATTGCCGAGACGCTGGGCATCGCGCTCGGCGACCGGCTGGTGTTCGACGTCGGTGGCAGGCGCGTCGCGGGCACCGTGACGAGCCTGCGCGAGGTGCACTGGGACTCCTTCAACGTGAACTTCTTCGTCGTCGGCACCCCGGCCCTGCTGTCGGGCCAGCCGGCGACGTACGTCACCAGCTTCCACCTCCCCGCCGAGCGGCTCGACCTGCTGCCGGAGCTGAGCCGCCGGTTCCCGAGCGTGACGGTGATCGACGTCGGCGCCGTCCTGGGGCAGGTGCGGGCCATGGCCGATCAGGCCGCCCGCGCCCTCGAGTACGTGCTCGCGTTCACCCTCGCGGCCGGCGTGATCGTGCTGCTCGCCGCGGTCCAGGCGAGCCGCGACGTGCGGGCCCGCGAGATCGCCGTGCTGCGGACCCTCGGCGCCTCCCGGCGCAGCCTCTACGCGATGCTCGCGGTCGAGTACGCGGTGCTCGGTCTGCTCGCCGGAACCGTGGCAGCCGCCGGTGCGCTCGGCACCGCGTGGCTCATCAGCGAGGCCGTCCTGGGGCTGTCTTACGTGCCGAGTCTGCGGCTACTGCCGCTCGGCGCGCTGGGCGGCGCCGTCGGCGTCGGCGTCGCCGGCCTGCTCGCCGTGCGCCGGCTCGTGCGCGTGCCGCCGATCGCGGTGCTCCGCGCCGCCTGAGAATCCGGATCGGGCGACCGGTTCATCGGGCACCGCAAGACGGGGTAAAGTGTCGGATCTTCTCGACGGGCCGGCGGGGCCGCAGTGCTGCACACCATTCCTCTCATCGAAACGGTCGTCGGCCTCAGCATGATCGGGGTGGCAGCCGTCATCCGCTGGCGGCACCCGCAGCGGCACCACCGCGTGCGCCGGGACCTGCGGCGGCCGCCGCCGTGGTTCCGGGTCCGCTGGCTTCCCGCCCCCATGGGCATCGCCGGCGCACTGCTGATCGCCTATGCCTGGATCACCGACAACATGGCCCAGCCGAGCGCGGAGGCGATCGCCGCCGCCCTGCCCCGCGCCGCGCCGGTCGCCGGCCCGGGCGGAGCCCTTCGGCACGGTGTCCTGCTGCTGCGCGGCACGCCCGCAGACGACGATTCGGCGACCGACGAGGCGGCTCGCGACTACGCGGTGCGGCTCGCGTCGCTCCTCGCCGACGCCATGGCGCGCCCGCCGGTCGCAATCGCCCTGGAAAGCGAGGTGCTGGACGCCGAGCTCTGGAAATCGCTGCGCGCCGACCCGGCGGGCGCCCGGCAGTGGTGCCGGAAGGATCCGCCGGTCGAGTTCGTCGCCGTCGTGAACCTGCCTGCCCTGCGCCTGCCGGACGGTATCGGCTACGCACCGTGGCGCGAACCCGAAGAACTGCTGGTCGCGTGCCACGGCGAGGCGCAGGCGACCCAGCGCGGACGGGTGAACGAGCGCCTGGGCGACCGGGTGCCCTACGAGCAGGCGCTCGCCGAAGAGCTCAAGACCGCGCTCGCCAAGATCGGCATCCGCGCGCGCTAGGCGTCGGGCCCGAGGCTCGCGAGCAGTCCGCGCGCCTGCGCCATGCCGGACGCGAGGTTCGCCTCGATCTCCGCCATCGTGATCGGCCCCTCCGACTTGCCGGCGGCCCAGTTCACCACGACGGCGCAGCAGGCGTAGCAGAGGCCCAGCTCGCGAGCGAGCGCCGTTTCCGGCATTCCGGTCATGCCGACGAGATCGCAGCCGTCGCGCTCCATGCGCCGGATCTCCTGGGCGGTCTCGAGACGCGGCCCCTGCGTCGCCCCATAGGTCCCCGACGCCTCGAGATCGACACCGGCACGCCGGCCCGCCGCGATCAGCTGGGACCGCAGCGCCTCGCAGTAGGGCTCGGTGAAGTCGACGTGGGTGACCTCGGCGAGATCCCCCTCGACATAGGTGTGCGCGCGGCCCCAGGTGTAGTCGACGAGCTGGTCGGGTATGCAGATCCGGCCGGGCGCCATGCGCGCCGTGATGCCGCCGACGGCCGCCATGCCGATCACCCGTGCGACGCCGATCGCCTTGAGCGCCCACAGGTTCGCGCGGTAGTTCACCTTGTGCGGCGGGATGGTGTGGCCGGAGCCGTGCCGCGGCAGGAAGACCACCTCCAGACCCTCGTACACGCCGTGGGTGAGCGGCGCTGACGGCTCGCCGTAGGGCGTGTGCATCACCTCGCGGTGCGTGATGTCGAGGCGGCTCAGCTTGGTGAGGCCCGAACCGCCGATGATGCCGATCCTGCTCATGCCACGTTCGCTCCCGTTGCGCGGCCCGAGGGGCCGGGTGAGGCGCCCCGCCCGCCGGCTCAGCCGTCGTGGCGTTCCGCGACCGCGTAGATGCCCGGCGCGTTGCGCAGATAGCCCTTGTAGTCCATCCCGTAGCCGAAGACGTAGCGGTCCGGCACGGTGAGGCCGACGAAGTCCGCGGCGAAGTCGACGCCGCGCCCGTGCAGCTTCTCCACGAGCACCGCCGTCCACACGCGGCGCGCGCCCTCGGCCCGGCACTGCGCCGCGATCGCCGCGAGCGTGTAGCCCTCGTCGAGGATGTCGTCGATCACCAGGACGTCGCGGCCCGCGAGCGGCGTGTCGTGGTGCCGTTTCCAGTCGAGGGCGCCCCCGCGGGTCTGCTCCCGGTAGCGCGTCGCGTGCAGGTAGTCGAGTCGCAGCGGGAACGCGAGTCGGGGCAGCAGCCCCCCCGCCGGGATCAGGCCACCGTTCATGGCGACGAGGACGACCGGGTCGCGGTCGGCGAGCGCGACACGGATCGCGGTTGCCAGGCGGTCGAGCGCCGCCTCGACGGCCGCCTGATCGTGCAGCAGGTCGGCCGCGCGCCAGACCTCGGCAGCCTGTTCCGCGGTGATGCTCATGGCGTTGTCCCCTCGCGGGTCACAGCGGCAGCTCCAGGTCCGGTGACGCGTCCAGGTGCGCGAGCCGCCGCACCGCCTCCCGCCACTGGGCGTCCGCGCGCAGGTGAGGCCAGTCGCGTCCCGCCCGCCCGTGAATGCGCGCGATGCGCGACTGCGCGACGGGGTCCGCGTAGCGCTCGAGCGAGTGCAGCACCGCAGCCGCGCCCTCGGGGTCGTTGCAGACGAGGACCATGTCGCAGCCCGCCGCCAGCGCCGCGTGCGCCCGCTCTGCGTAGCCGCCCTCGACCGCCGCTGCCGCCATCGTGAGGTCGTCGCTGAACACCACGCCCTGAAAGCCGAGACGGGCCCGCAGGACATCGCGTATCCAATAGGCGGAGTAGCCCGCGGGCCGCGGGTCGGCCTGCCGGTAGATGACGTGCGCCGGCATGATCCCGCCGAGCCCGTGGCGTACCAGCCGCTCGAAGGGCACCAGGTCCTCGAGCTCGATGTCGACCAGTGAACGCTCGTCCACCGGCAGCTCGCAGTGCGAGTCGGCCGCCACGCCGCCGTGGCCAGGGAAGTGCTTGCCCACCGCCTGCATGCCGGCGTCGTGGACGCCCTGCACCCAGGCGCGCGCGAGCTCGGCGACGGCTTCGGGGTCACGGTGGAAGGCCCGGTCGCCGATGACGGAGCTCACGCCGCGGTCGAGATCGAGCACCGGCGCGAAGCTGAGGTCCACGCCGCAGGCGCGCAGCTCCGCGGCCATCAGCCAGCCGGCGAGGCGCGTCGTGTCGAGACCGCGCGGCCGGTCCGCATCGTAGAGCTGCCCGTAGCGGCCCGGCGGCGGGAGACGGGTGAACCCCTCGCGGAAGCGCTGCACCCGGCCACCCTCCTGATCCACCGCGACGATCAGCGAGGGGGCGCGCAGCTCATGAATCGACCGCACGAGCCGATACAGCGGCTCGGGGGCCGCGTAATTGCGCGCGAACAGGATGACCCCGCCGGTGGCCGGGTGCCGCAGAAGCTCGCGCTCCTCGGGCGTGAGCTCCGTGCCCCGGAGGTCGAGCATCACCGGACCGTGACCCATCGCCTGCCTGTCCCCCGCTCGAAAGTGCGTCAGATTACACCAGAAGGCCCAGCGACCATGTGGCACCGGACTCTCACCGCTCTCGCTCTCCTCGCCGCGCTCGCCGCTCCCGCTCACGGCAGTGCGAAGAAGGAGGCCGCGCCGCCGACCGACGGCGTGCAGTACTTCGCCCTCGCCCCCGCGTTGATCTCGAACGTGCAGTCGCAGGGCAAGCCGCGCTTCCTGCGCTGCGAGGTCCAGTTCCAGAGCGGCAAGCCGGACGCGGTGGCGCGACTCACGCTGCACGGCCCCGCGTTGCGTCACGCCCTGCTGATGCTGTTCGTCGAACAGGACTCGGCGGTGCTCCAGACGCCCGCCGGCCGCGACCAGCTGCGCAAGGCGGCGCTGGAGTCGGCCCGCGGGGTCATGCAGGCCCAGACCGGTGAGCCCTGGATAGACGACCTCTACTTCACGTCCTTCTACGTGCAGTGAGGCCGGACCGTCGCACGTCGAGCCGGTCCCTCAGCCAGTCGCCCCAGAGGTTCGTCGCCAGCGCCACCGCGCTCAGCGCGAGGCCCGGGGCGAGCACCAGGTGCGGTGCCACGAGCATGTAGCGCACCCCCTCGCGGATCATGCCGCCCCACGACGGGGCCGGCGGCTGCACGCCGATCCCGAGGAACGACATGCCCGCCTCCGCCAGCACCGCGCCAGCGAAGCCGAACGTCGCCTCGACGATCAGCGGTGCCGCCATCAGGGGCAGCAGGTGGCGCAGCAGGATGCGCCCGGGACGGACGCCGAGCGACTCGGCCGCGAGCACGTGCTCGCGCCGGCGCAGGGCGAGCACCTGGCCGCGCGCGAGGCGGGCGTAGCCGACCCAGCCGACGGCCGCGAGCGCGACGACGAGGTTCGCGAGCCCCGGCCCCATCAGGGCGGCGAGGGCGATGGCCAGCAGCAGCCCCGGAAACGCCAGAAAGACGTCGATGAGGCGGCCGAGCCAGCGGTCCACGGCGCCGCCGAGGTAGGCCGCCGCGGCGCCGACGACGGTTCCGATCACGGCCGAGACGGCGACCACGGCGACGGCCACCACGAGCGAGGTGCGTGCGCCTTCGAGCAGCCGGTCGGCAACCGGTCGGCCGACCTCGTCGAAGCCGAGCCAGCCGGCCGCGCCGGGCGGCGCGAGAATGCGATCGAGGTCGATGGCGTCGGTGGCCGGCGCCAGCCAGGGCGACAGCAGGGCCGCGCCGGCCCAGAGACCGAGCAGCGCGCCGGACACCCGGGCCGCTGCGGTCACGCATCCGCCCCGGCTCGTGGGTCGAGCCACGCGTAGGCCAGGTCGGTCAGCGTGTTCACCACCACGTAGCCGGTACTGATCAGCAGGACGCAGCCCTGCACCACGGGATAGTCGCGGCGCTGGATCGCGTCGACCAGCAGCGAGCCGATGCCCGGCCAGGCGAACACGGTTTCCGTGATCACCGCGCCCGACAGCAGCGCGCCGGCCTGCAGGCCGAGCACGGTGACGACGGGGAGGGCCGCGTTCGGCAGCGCGTGCCGCCACAGCAGGGCGCGCTCCGCCACTCCCTTCGCCCGGGCAGTCCGCAGGTAGTCCTCGCCGAGCACCTCGAGCAGGCTGCTGCGCACCATCCGCGCGAGCACCGCGGCCATGCCGGCGCCGAGCGTCAGCGCGGGCAGGACGAGGCTGGAGGGCCCTTCGCGCCCGCTCACCGGGGTCCAGCCGAGCCCCACCGAGAACCCGAGAATGAGGAGGGGGCCCAGCCAGAAGCTCGGCACCGACTGGCCGAGCAGCGCGAATCCCATCGCGACCCCGTCGACCACCCTGCCCTGGCGCCTTGCCGCCAGCATGCCGAGCGGCAGGGCGGTGACGACGGCGATCGCCAGCGCCGCGGCGGCGAGCTGCAGGGTGGCGGGAAGGCGCTCCGCGATCAGCGCCGAGACGGGGCGGCGGCTGTGGAGCGAGGTGCCGAGATCGAGTCGTGCCAGGCTGGCGAACTGATTGGCGAGCTGCACCGCGACCGGCCGGTCGAGGCCCAGGCTGGCGCGCAGGTTTGCCCGGTCGGCCGGCCGCGCCGACTCGCCGAGCATCAGCTCGACCGGATCGCCCGGGATCAGGTGGACGAGCAGGAAGGTGAGCAGCGCGACACCGAGCACGACGCCGACGGCGCCGGCCAGTCGGCGGCCGGCCTGGGCCCAGGTCATTCGACGATGTCCACGGCCGTGCCCTGCGGCACGCGGTCGAACAGGGCCAGGAGATCGGCGTTGCGCATGCGGATGCAGCCGTGCGAGCGCGGCGTGCCGATCGGCTCGGCGTCGGGGCAGCCGTGGATGTAGATGTACCGCCGCAGCGTGTCGACCTCGCCACCGCGGTTGCGCCCCGGCTCCAGGCCGGTCAGCCAGAGGATGCGACCGAGGATCCAGTCGCGACCGGGCTCGGCCGCGGCGAGCGCCGGCGAGTACAGCTCGCCGGTGGGCCGACGGCCGACGAACACCGCGTTCGGGGGACAGTCGCCGCCGATCTTGAGGCGGATCCGGTGGCGCCCGCGCGGCGTGCAGCCGCTGCCGCGCCGCTCCCCGGGGCCGCGCGCGGCCGTCGACACCGGATAGCGCGCGAGCACCGCCGCACCCGACCGCAGCTCCAGGACCTGGGCCGTGAGGTCGATGCGCACGAGCAGCGGGTCGGCGGCGGTCATGGAGTGGCGGCGGCGCCAGGCCGTTGTAAGACGTCGGCCAGCGCATCGTAATTGCCGTCGCGGGCGAGCCGGTAGCCCGCGATGCGCGCGCCGGTGACCGCGACGTTGTGCTCGCGCCAGAGCGGCACGTAGGCCACGTCCGTGTGCAGCCGCCCCTGCACCGCGCGAAACAACGCAGCCTGCTCGTCCGGCGCCTGCGCACGCTCGGCCGCCTCGACCAGCCGGTCCACCTCCGCCGAGCGGTAGCGCCCGCGGTTCGCCCCGTCGGGCGGCAGGGCGGCGCTGTGGAAGGCGTAGCGGAAGATGTCGGGCGTGTGCACGCCCACCCAGGCGAGCGAGTAGATCTCGAACTGGCCGGCCTTGACGTCGCCGTAGAAGGTGCCCCAGTCGTAGCTCCTGACCGCCACCTCGACGCCGGCCTCGCGAAGCTGGTGCTGGAGGACCGCGGCGAGCCGCAGCCGGAACGGGTCGGCCGAGGTCTTGTAGTCGAGTCGCAACGGCCGCCCCGGCCCGTAGCCGGCCTGCGCGAGCAGTGCGCGCGCCCGTTCGGGGTCGCGTTGGCGCTCGGGGAGGTCCGCCCCGGCCCAGTGCTGCGGTGGCAGCATCGACTCCGCGGGCTCGGCGAGCCCGGCATAAAGCTTTTCCGTCACCGCCCGCCTGTCGATCGCCAGCACGATCGCCTCGCGCACCCGCGGGTCGGCGAGCGCGGCATGCTCGAGGTGAAGCCCCAGGTAGGCAAAGGTGGTGCCGGGCGCCGACTCGAGCCGCAGCCCCGGCTGTGCCCCCAGCCAGGCGGCGATCTCCGGCGGCAGGTCGTTCTGCACGAGATCGATCTCGCCACGCCGCAGCTTCAGGGCGCGCACCGTCGGGTCCCTCACCTCGAGGAGCTCGATCGCGAGGCCGTCGCGCCGACGCTCGAGCCGCAGCCGGCCCTCGCCTTCCCGCGCCGCGAAGCGGAACGGCCCGCTGCCCAGCGGCCGCGCGGCGAAGTCGTGCCCGGCCGCGAGCGCCGCGGCGGGCAGGATGCCGACGGTCAGGAACGACGGCAGCAGCGCGTCCGGCCGATGCAGGTCGAACGCCACCCGCCGTGCGTCGAGCGCCTCGACACGCGCGATCGCCGCGAGCGCACCGCGATGAGGCGAGCCACCGGCGGGGTCGAGCACCGCGGCGTAGGTCGCCGCGACGTCAGCTGCCGTGAGGGGCGTGCCGTCGGCGAAGGGTGCGATCCCCTCGCGCAGGGTGAAGACGTAGCGATCGGGCGTCTCGCGGACCCAGTCCGCGAGCGCCGGCACCGGCCGACCGTGCTCGTCGATGCCGACGAGCGCCCCGTAGAGCAGCCGCACCACGCGCGCCGAAACAGCGTCCGTGGCGTAGCGCGGGTCGAGGTTGGCGGGCGCCTGGGCGAGGCCGACGCGGACCGCCGGCAGACCGTCCGGCCCGCGCCCGCAGGCGGCGACCAGGCCCAGCAGCGACGCCGCCACCCCGCAGCGCAGCGCGCGGCGCCACGCCCGGCGCGCGCCGGCGCCGACGCTCAGCCGCCCGTCCCCCATTCGCGGAAGGGGTGCGCGCTCAGGCTGGTGTTGTAGTAGCGCGGATCGGAGGACACCTCGGCGCCGACCCAGGGCGGCAGGGCGACGTCGGCGTCGGCCGACTCGAGCTCGATCTCCGCGAGCACGAGGCCCGCGTTTTCGGCCTCGAACACGTCGACCTCCCAGCGACGGCCGCCGTAGTCCACGAAGTGCCGCGTCTTCACGATCAGCGGGGGCAGCGCGAGGCGGTCGAGCATCTCCTCGGCATCCGCCAGCGGGATCGGGTACTCGTACTCGCTGCGGTGGATGCCGTCGACCGTGCTCTTCACGTTGAGCCGAGCCCGCTCGCCGTCGGTGCGCACGCGCACCGAGGCGTTCGCCGAGCGCGACAGGTAGCCCTGCCGAAAACGCACGCTGCCGACCACGGCCTCGCGCCACGCGTCGCTCACGACCAGAAACTTGCGCTCGATCTCGGTGCCCATGTAGCCGTCCTCAGCTGTCGCGTGCGAACAGGGCCATCGACTCGACGTGCGCCGTGTGCGGAAACATGTCCATGGCGCCCGCGCCGATCAGCCGGTAGCCGTGACGCTGCACCAGCTCCGCCGCGTCGCGCGCCAAGGTGCCAGGGTAGCAGGACACGTAGAGGATGCGCCTCACGCCGAGCCGCGGCAGGTGCGCGAGCAGCTCAGGTGCGCCGGTCCGCGGCGGGTCGAGCAGCGCGCAGTCGAACGGCCCCTCGGCGAGCCACGACGCGGCGTCCAGCCCGCGGTACAGATCACCCGCGACGAAGCGGGCGTTGGCGATGCCGTTGCGCTCCGCGTTGGCCCGGGCGCGCGCCACCAGCGCCTTCTCGCCCTCGACCCCGACCACCTCCTTCGCACGGCGGGCGAGCGGGAGCGTGAAGTTGCCGAGGCCGCAGAAGAGATCGAGCACGCGCTCGTGCGGCGCGGGCGCGAGCAGCGCAAGCGCGCGCGACACCATCAGGCGGTTCACCTCGAAGTTCACCTGCGTGAAGTCGCCCGGGCGGAACTCGAGGGCGAGGTCGAACTCGGGCAGCGCATAGGTGAGCGTGACGCCGGGCGGCTCCGCAGGACGCAGGGTGTCGAGCCCGCCCTCCTGGACGTAGGCCGTGACGCCGTGGCGACGGCCGAAAGCCGCCAGGGCGGCCACGTCCCCCAGGGTGGGGGGCGCGAGGAAGCGGAAGGCCAGGACGCAGGCCGCGTCGCCCATCGCAACCTCGACCTGCGGCACGCACTCGGGCCGGCTCAGGCCGGAGATCAGCTCGCCGAGGGGGCCGAGCAGGTGCCCCACCTGGGGGTGCAACACCGGGCACGACGCCGTCTCGGTGATGAAGCCCGAGCCGCGCTCGCGAAACCCGACCAGCACCCGTCCCTTCTTCGCCACGTGCTTGACGCCGAGCCTCGCCTTGCGGCGGTAGCCCCAGGACGAGGCACCGACCAGCGGCGGCCAGATCGACTCCGGCTCGAGCCGGGCGATGTGTCGCAGGGCGTCGAGCAGCACCTGCTGCTTGGACGCGATCTGGGCCTCGGCAGCGAGGTGCTGCAGGGTACAGCCGCCGCACCGGCCGAACACGGCGCAGGCCGGCGCCACGCGCGCCGGTGACGGCTCGAGCACCGCGTCGAGCTCGGCCTCGTCGAAGTTGCGGTGGCGCTTGGCGAGGCGCAGGCGCACCCGCTCGCCGGGCAGCGCGCCGTGCACGAAGGTCGCCTTGCCCTCGAGCCGCGCCACGCCGCGGCCGTCGTGGCTCAGCGACTCGATCACTGCCTCGGCGAGTGCCGGCCCTCGCGGCCCGCTGGCGGGGGAGCCCACGCGATCAATCCGCCGGGAACACGCCGGTCGAGAGGTAGCGGTCCCCGCGGTCGCACACGATCGCGACGATCACCGCGCCGCGAAGCTCGGCGGACAACCGCAGCGCGACCGCGACCGCGCCGCCCGAGGAGATGCCGCAGAAGATGCCCTCCTTCCGCGCGAGGCGGCGGGTCGTCTCCTCCGCCTCGGCCTGCGAGACGTCCATCTCGCGGTCGATTCGGCTGCGGTCGAAGATCTTCGGCAGGTACTCGGGCGGCCAGCGTCGGATCCCGGGAATGCTGGAGCCCTCGGTCGGCTGCACGCCGACGATCTGGATCGCGGGGTTGCGCTCCTTCAGGTAGCGCGCCGTCCCCATGATGGTGCCGGTGGTGCCCATGGCGCTGACGAAGTGCGTGACCGCGCCGCCCGTATCTCGCCAGATCTCGGGACCCGTGCCCGTGTAGTGCGCCTGCGGGTTGTCCGCATTCGCGAACTGGTCGAGGACCTTGCCCTTGCCCTCCCGTGCCATCTGCGCCGCGAGGTCGCGCGCCCCCTCCATGCCCTGCTCGCGGCTGACGAGCACGAGCTCCGCGCCGTAGGCGCGCATCGCCGCCCGGCGCTCGGCCGTCATGTTCTCGGGCATGATCAGGACCATCCGGTAGCCCTTGATCGCCGCCGCCATCGCCAGCGCGATGCCGGTGTTGCCGCTGGTCGCCTCGATCAGGGTGTCTCCCGGCCGGATCTCGCCGCGGCGCTCGGCACGCTGGATCATCGAGAGGGCCGGCCGGTCCTTCACCGAGCCCGCCGGGTTCGTGCCCTCGAGCTTGACGAGCACGACATTGCTCGTGCTGCCGGGAAGACGCTGCAGGCGCACCAGCGGCGTGCCGCCGACGAACTCCTCGATCGTTGGGAAGTGCATGGCTCTCCGGAAATGTGCGGACGTGTGGACCGGCGCCGGCCGGGATGCCGGATTCTATGTCGATCGGCCGGTGCCCGCCGCGGCGGCGGGCAGACCGCGCACCCACGCGAGCGTCGCGTCCGCCACCTCGTCACGCGACGCGGCGCTCGAGAAGGTGTGGTCGGCGTCGGGCAGCTCACGCCGGGTGA
Organism: Gammaproteobacteria bacterium; assembly: GCA_025458675.1. Lineage (GTDB taxonomy): Bacteria > Pseudomonadota > Gammaproteobacteria > Chromatiales > Chromatiaceae > JALORY01. Next base: position 24,673 of record JALORY010000015.1, read on the forward strand.
CGTCCGCGCGGGCGAAAATCGCCTGCCACTGCGGCGCCGCGGCCGCGCAGTCGCGGAACTCCGCCGCGACCAGGTCGCGGCCGCTCAGCACGAACAGCACCGGTCGCGCGAACTGCGTCAGGCGTGCCGCCATCCGTTCCGGCAACGACGCCGCCTCCGCCGGACTCGCCCCCTGGCCCGAGTGCGCGCGCCGGCGCAGCGCCGCGAGAGAGCGTAGCGAGGCCCGCCAGTCGAAGCGCAGGGTCAGGAGCTTCTGCCACAGCTCCGGCTGCAGCAGGCGGCGCCGGTAGTAGTGCCGCAGCACCGCCTTCGCCTCGCCCTGTTCGGTGCGGACCCACGGGTTCAGCAGCACCATCCCCGCCACCCGCGCGTGCCCCGCGGCGTGCAGCACCGCAGCCGAGGCCGCGTCACAGAGGCCCCACAGCACGACCTCGCGCGGTCCTTCCTGCGTGCCGACGAAGGCGTCGATCGCCGCGACGATATCCTCGCCCGCTGCCGCGAAGTCGCGCATCGCTCCTCCGCTGTCGCCCATGCCGCGGTAATCGAAGCGCAGGACGGGAACGCCGGCCGCGGCGAGACGGCGCGCGAGCAGGACGAACTGGCGGTGGCTGCCCACCCGGTACTGCGGGCCGCCGACGATCACGAGCACGCCCCGCGTCGCGGGCGACGGGGCAGGATGCACGACGCCGACCAGCTCCTCGCCGGCGCAGCCGAAGACGATGCCTCGCTCCGGTACGCTCACCGCCCGGCCCCTTCGCGCTGGAGAACCGCCAGCGTCGCATCGACGAGCGCCGGCGCCTCCGCAATCTCCTGCGTCGCCCAAAACGCGTCGCCCGCAACCTGGATCACGTCGACGGCTGCGCCGGCGGCGCGCCAGCCGTCGATCACGGCCTGCGTGGCCGGCGGCAGCGCGCGGGCCGGATCCGCAGAGACGTCGAGCCAGTCGACGGGGACCACAGGCACGGGCAGCGCGGAGAGCTCGCGGGCCTCCATCGCCGCCGCCAGGTCGCGCGCCAACGCGTAGCCGCCGATCTCGACGGTCCCGTCACGTGCGAGGCGCTCCCGGATCGCCGCCACGGTGTCGGTGCCGCCGGCGGCGAGCGCCGACGCGACGCCCAGGCGCAGGAACTGCGCAAGGTGCTGCCGGCCCGACGTCACCGGCTGCCAGAGGAGGAGACGGGCCACCGGTCCGCGGCAGCGTGGCGCGGCCTCCGCCGCGAGCAGCGCGCCGAGCCGCAGCCCGAGCAGTGCCACGCGGCCGGCGCCGCGCGCGACGAGCAGGTCGGCAGCCGCGATCAGGTCCGCACACCAGGTGTCCCAGCGCGCCTCGGCGAACTCGCCGGCGCTGTCGCCGGTGCCGTACAGATCGGGAAGGAGGACGGGAATGCCGGCGCTCGCCGCGCCGGCACCGAGCAGCGCGAGCGTGCGTCGGGACTTGTTCATCTCCTCGGCGAGGGGCGGCGCCACCACGACGCCCAAGCCACCCGCTGTCCAGTGCAGCGCGTCCGCGGTGCGGGGGAGAAACGCCACCGCGAACGTCCGGCCGGCCCCGCCATCGAAGTGCAGGGGCAGCCGCACGGCGTGATCAGCGCTTGCTGTTGACCAGATCGACGAGGCTGCCGAGCGTCTCGAAGGTCTCGGCGCCGATCTCGTCGTCCTCGATGAAGATCCCCAGTCGTTCCTCGAGCGCGGTCAGGACCGAGACCACGGCCATCGAGTCGAATTCCGGAAGCGCGCCCAGCAGGCGGCTGTCGCGGGTGAGTTTCGCGGTGCGGTCGCCGAGCTGCAGCACCTCGCCGACGATCTGCCGGACTTCTTCAAGCGAAACCATGGCGGAAAGGCACCTCGCAGGCTGCGGTCGGGACACGAAGGGCCGCGATTATAGCGGAGCGGCAACGGGCGTGGCCCGACGCCCCCGCCCCTGTCGTTTCGGCGATAATCGCGCGCGGCAAGACAGACGCCCTGCGGGAAGGCAGCCGACACGAGATGGCGAACATCGCTGACGAGCTACGGATCCGGGGCATCTGCGGGTGGTTCGGCCCTGCCGGCGCCGACGACGAAGCGGTTCTGCGGCGGATGGCCGCCGCCATGGCGCCGCGTCGCGAGGCGGCCGTCGCGTCGGGGCCCGGGTTTGCCTTCGCGACGACCGACCGTTGGCCGACCGGGCACGCCGACCCGGCTGCCGTCGCGTTCTGTGGTCTTCCCGCGCTCGGCGCGGCCGAGGGGACGCCAACGCGCGCCTCGCTCGACCGCCTCGCCGCAGCCTTCGCCCGCGACGGTGCCGCGTGCCTGGGCGAGGTTCGCAACGCCTTCGCCCTCGCCGCCTTCGACCCTGCGAGCGGCCGCGGACTGCTGGCGACCGACCGGATCGGACAGCAGCCCCTCTATTACGCGCGGCACGGCGCTCGGCTGCTCTTCGCTTCCTCCACGGCGGCGCTGCTCGCGCACCCCGGTTTCGCGGCATCGATCGACGCCCAGGCAGTCCTCGACTACCTGTACTGCCACATGGTGCCAAGCCCGGACTGCATCTACCACGGCGTGAGGAAGCTGCCCGGCGCCCACTGCCTGACCGTCGATGCCGCCGGCCCGCGGGAAGCGCAGCCCTACTGGCAGCCCGCGTTCTCCGATGCACGGCTGGGTTCGGTGCGCGAGGCGCACGGGGACCTGCTGCGGGTGATCCGCGCGGCGGTCGGGCGACACGTCGGCGACGACGAGCCAGGGGCCTTCCTGAGCGGCGGGCTGGACAGTTCGACCGTCGCCGGCGTGCTCGCCGAGCTGCGGCCGGGACGCGCGCGCACCTTCTCGATCGGCTTCCGGACCCCGGAATACGACGAGAGCGCCTACGCGCAGATCGCGGCCCGCTGGTTCCATACCGACGCGCTCGTCCACTTCCTCACGGCGGAGGAGGTCCTCGACGCCATCCCCGTCATCGCCGCGAACTGCGACGAGCCCTTCGGCAACTCGTCGATCCTCCCGGCGTACTTCTGCGCCCGGGTCGCGCGCGAGCGCGGCGTCGATACGTTGCTCGGCGGGGACGGCGGCGACGAGATCTACGCGGGCAACGAGCGCTACGCGAAGCAGCTCGTCTTCGAGCGTTACCTCGGGCTGCCCGCCGGGCTGCGCGCCGGGGTCGGCGCCGTCGTCCATGGCCTGCCCGAATCGGTGCCGCTCGTGGGCAAGGCGCGCAGCTTCCTTCGCCAGGCCGCCACGCCACTGCCCGACCGGCTGCAGGACTACAACTACCTGCACCGGTTCGCGCCCGCCGAAATGCTGGAGGCCGAGTTCCTCGCGCAGGTCGATCTCGCGCGGCCCCTGCAGATCCAACGCGAGGTCTACCGCCGGCCGAGGAACGCCTCGGCCCTGAACCGCATGCTCTACCTCGACTGGCAGCTGACGCTCGCCGACAACGACCTGCGCAAGGTGGGACGCGCCTGCGAGCTCGGTGGCGTGGAGGTCCGGTATCCGCTGCTCGACGACGCCGTCGTCGCGCAGTCCCTCGCGGTCCCGTCGCGCCAGAAGCTCAGGCCCGGCCGCCTCCGGCACTTCTACAAGGAGGCGATGCGCGGCTTCCTGCCGCCCGAGGTGCTCGCGAAGCGCAAGCACGGCTTCGGCCTGCCCTTCGGGGTCTGGCTCGCCGAGCACCCCGGGCTGCGGGCACTGGCCTACGACAGCCTGTCGACGCTCAAGGGACGTGGCTACGTGCGCCCGGAGTTCATCGACCGCGCCGTCGACATGCACATGAACCATCACGCCGCCTACTACGGCGAGCTGGTCTGGGTGCTCATGATGCTCGAGCTCTGGCTCGCGGCGCGCTGAGCGCGCCCCGCCGTCGACTCGGGGCCACGCGCGCGGCTCGAGTTCCCGGCCTCGCCGCTCGGACGGCAAGACCGCGCAAAGAGAAAGGGCCGCTCGCGCGGCCCTCTCCCCGATGACCGGCTTGCCGGTCAGTTCACCTGCAGCTTCAAGAGCTCGTCGCCGTTCTCGTCGCTCACGTGCACCGCGCAAGCGATGCACGGGTCGAAGCTGTGGATCGTCCGCAGGATCTCGATCGGCTGCTTGGGATCGTGCAGCTGGTGATTGTCCTGCAGGGCCGCCTCGTAGGCGCCGGGCTGCTTCATCGGGTCGCGCGGACCGGCATTCCAGGTCGAGGGAACCACGGCCTGGTAATTTGCGATCTTGCCACTGTCGATGACGATCCAGTGCGCGAGCCCGCCGCGCGGCGCCTCCATGTAGCCGACGCCCTTGGCCTGCTTCGGCCAGGTGGACGGATCCCAGAGGGTCTCGTTGAAGGTCCGGGTGTCGCCAGCGCGGATGTTCGCGACCAGCTGGTCATACCACCCCTGCATGGCGTCCGCGACGATCTTGGTCTCGAGCGTCCGGGCGGCGGTGCGCCCGAGGGTGGAGAACAGCGCCTTGGGCGGCACGTCCAGCTTCTTGAGCACCAGGCCGACCAGTTCCTTCGTCTGCGGGTGGCCCTTGGCGTAGAGCAGGAGGACGCGCGCCAGCGGGCCCACTTCCACCGACTTGCCCTTCCACCGCGGCGCCTTGAGCCAGGAGTACTGCTTCTCGACGTCGAGCTGCTTGAAGGGCGGCTTCGGCCCCGTGTACTCGAACTCGGTCTCGCCGACGTACGGATGCAGCCCCTTGTCCTTGCCGGCCTTGTACTTGTACCAGGAGTGAGAGACGAACTCCTGGATCTCGTCCGGCTTGTTGAGGTCGACGGGCTGGATCTCGGCGGTCGAGATGTCCTTGTTCTTGAAGCTGATGAAGCCGTTCGGGAACAGGAAGCTCGACGGGTCGGTCATGTCCTTGGACGGCAAGTCGCCGTAGCACAGGAAGTTGCCGAGCCCCTCGCCGCGCGAGCCCCAGTCCTTGTAGAACGAGGCCACGGCCAGCGTGTCGGGGACGTACACCTGGTCCACGAACTCGCGCATCTTGTTGATGACGCCCTGGACGTCCGCGAGGCGCTTGGCATTGATCGCCGAGTCGGAGTTGAGGTCGATCGGCGAGGCCACGCCGCCGACGACGAAGTTCGGGTGCGGGTTCTTGCCACCGAAGATCGTGTGCAGCTGGACCACGTCGCGCTGCCAGGCCAGGGCCTCGAGGTAGTGCGCGACCGCCATCAGGTTCGCCTCGGGCGGCAACTTGTAGGCGGGGTGTCCCCAATACGCCTTCGCGAAGATGCCGAGCTGGCCGGCCTCGACGAAGGTCTTGAGCTTCTTCTGCGTATCCGCGTAGTAGCCCGGCGACGACTTCGGCCAGTTGCCGAGCGACTGCGCGAGCTCGGAGGTCGCCTTCGGGTCGGCCTTGAGCGCCGAAACCACGTCCACCCAGTCCAATGCGTGCAGGTGGTAGAAGTGCATCACGTGGTCGTGGATGTACTGCGCCCCGATCATCAGGTTGCGGATGAGCTGCGCGTTCTTCGGGATCGGATACTTCCGGTCGCGCAGGATGATCTCGAGGCCGCGCACCATGGTGCCCGACGAATAGGCCTGCTTGATGGCGTTGCCGTCCATCTGCGCTTCGATGCGCAGGTGGCCTTCGATCCGGGTGATCGGATCAACGACTAAGCGTTCGGTCATAGGAATTCATCTCCCGTTGGCCGCCGGCGCCGCCTTGGCGCCGGAGGTCGTTAGCGTTCTGCCTCGGCTCAAGCAGCCGTCTCAGTCCTCTTTCAGGTGCTCGGCGATCATCTCGGTGAGACCGGCGATCGGGATCTCCATCTTGTAGTGCTCGAGGCCCTCCTCGATCGTCAGCCGGCAGTTGGCGCACGCCGTCACCAGGAGCTCGGGCTCGACCGCCTCCAGCTGCCTGCGCTTGACGCCGAAGGCCTTGAGCCGGAGGTGCTCGTACTCCTCCATGCTGTTCGCGCCGCCGCCGCCGCCGCAGCACCAGTTGTGGATACCGGCATCCGGCATGTCGACGAAGTTGGTCGCGACCATGCCGAGCAGGCAGCACGCGGAACTTGTAGGGCCGGCCGATCAACTCGGGGCCGTCCCAGCGGATGGCGTTGAAGGCGTGGCCGCACTCGGGACCGATGACGAACTTGACGCCGAGCCGCTCGGCCTCGTCCACGACGCGGACCACGAGCTCGCGCTCGATGTCCGACGAGCCGATCTGCAGGCCCGCGTTGGTGGCCTCGAAGGCCTTGGACGCGATCGTCCAGGTGATGCCCGCCTGCTTGAAGATCTTCGCCAGCGCGCCGAGGTACTCGGGGAAGTTGATGATCTCCATCGAGGACAGCAGCGGCATGTACTCCGCGCCCTGCACGTCGATCGGGATCTTGAGACCCGTGTCGGCCTCGACGTGCTTGATCTGGTTCTGCACCGCCGGCCACTTCACGCCCATCGGGCTGCCGATCTTGACCGCACGCGTCGCGGCGCCGACCAGCGGCTCGGGCGCATGACCGGAGGACACCATGCCCTCGCGCGCCTTCCTCACCATGTAGGCGATGTCGTTGCCCACGGGGCAGACCTGCGAGCAGCGTCCGCACATCGTGCAGGAGGCGTAGAGCAGCTCCTTCCACTCCTCGAGCTCGTCATCCGTCACGGGCTTGGAGAGGCCGACCAGCTTCTTCAGCTTGCCGACGATCGTGTACTCCTGCTCCCAGACCCGGCGCAGCGGCTCGAGCTTGCGGATCGGCGTGTACTTCGGGTCGCCGGTCTCGACATAGAACAGGCAGGCCTCGGCGCACAGGCCGCAGTGGACGCAGCTGGAGAAGTAGGAAGCGATCGGGGCGTCGATGACGGCCTTGAAGTCGTACAGGCCACGTTCGATCGAAAGGCTGCTCATGACTGCACCCCCCGGCGGCCGTAGACGGCGCCGTTGTACCAGCGGGATAGGAACAACGTGAACGCGTGCATCAGCTTGGTGAACGGCAGCACGATCAGCAGCAGCTCGACGGTCAGGATGTGGATGCCGAGGATGAGCGGATAGGGGTTCACCAACCGGTGGTAGGCAATCCAGCCGGTCAGGATCGGCAGGAAGGTCACCACCCAGGTCAGGTAGTCCTCGAAGCCGCTCAGCATGCGCTTCACGGGCTGAAGGAGCCGATGCACCAGCAGCACGACCATGGCGACCATCGTGACGACGGTCACGCCGTCCACCACGGGGTTCGGAAGACCGGGCCAGCGGACACCGAAGATGCTGTTGATCAGCTCGATGTGCGGCACGAACAGGAAGATCGTGATGAATAGCCCGATGTGGAACACGTAGCCGCCGACCAGCGTGACGGCACCGCGCTTGACGATGTCCGGAAGCGGCACGGAGCGCTTGAAGATCTCCGCCATGCCGTTGCCGAACTCACCGCCTTTGGGCTCCGAATGGAGCGGCTTGCGTCCGAGGAGCAGGATCTCGAACAGGCGTGCGACCACACCGATCAGGAAGATCGCGACCGCGACGTCGAACGCCGGGCCACGTACCCAGAGCAGGAAGTCCATTGAGCTTTCCATCAGCCTTTACCCAGTTGGTCGACAGTTACGGTTTGGTGCTTCTTGGCGGCACCCGACTTCTTGGCCTTGTTGGCCAGGCCGGCCGCCACGCCGATGACGGCGCCCGCCGCCACCGCGGCAGCCGCGGTGCGCGTCACGTTGCTCGTCGGGATCGACAGCGCCTGGTAGAAGCCGCCCGCATCCCAGAAGTCGGGCTCCGAACAGCCGAGGCAGCCGTGGCCCGACTCGACCGGCCAGCTCCACCCGAGGCCCCACTTGAGCGTGGCACAGGCGTTGTAGGTCATCGGTCCCTTGCAGCCGAGGCGATACAGGCACCAGCCCTTGCGCGCGCCCTCGTCGTTGAAGTTCTCGGCGAACAGGCCCTTGTCGTAGAACGGCCGCCGGTAGCAGCGGTCGTGGATGCTCTGGCCGTAGAAGGCCAGCGGCCGCTTCAGGCTGTCGAGCTCGGGCAGCTTGCCGAACACCAGGTAGTGCGCGAGGACGCCAGTGATCACCTGGGGGATCGGCGGACACCCCGGCACGTTGACGATGGGCTTGTCCTTCACGACATCCTGGATCGCCACGGCGCCGCTCGGGTTCGGTCTGGCCTTGGGCAGGCCGCCGAAGGCGGCGCACGTGCCAACGGACACCACGGCCGCGGCCCCCTTCACCGTGTCCATCAGCATGTCGTAGTTGCTGATGCCGGCGATCGTCGAATAGCCGGGATTGGAGCCCGGGCCCGGGATCGAGCCGTCGACCACCACGATGTACTTGCCCATGTTCTCGTGCATGGCGGCCTCGCGGGCCGCTTCCGCCTGCTCGCCCGAGGCCACCTGCAGCGTGTGGTGGTAGTCGAGCGAGATGCTGTCGAAGATCAGACCTTCGACGGTGGGCGCGTGACTGCGGGTCAGCGACTCCGTGCAACCCGTGCACTCCTGGAAGGAGAGCCAGATCACCGAGGGCCGCCTGGCCTTCTCCAGGGCCTCCGCGATGCGGGGGATCATGCTCGGCGGCAGCGCCATCATCGACGCGGTGGCCGCACAGAACTTCAGGAAGCCGCGACGGGAAACCCCGTTCCGTCGAAGGCTTTCACCCAAGGTGGTCGAATCAGCCATGTTCGCTCCTTATCAAAGGCTCGCCGGGCGCGACTCCGGCTCCGCTAGCTCTGCGAGCGCCGCTTCGAGACGCTGCAGACCGTCCGCCACGTCGGCAGGCTGCGCCGCCAGGATCTGAGGCACGGGCGTGACCTCGACCTGGAACGCGATCCGCTGACCGTCGGCGTTGTAGTGATCGACGACCCACACTCCGGGATAGCTCGTCTCGGTGATCCTGCTTTCGCCGAGGGCCTGGAGTTGGGCGGTGACCTCGCCGGTCCCGAGGGCGGCGAGCAGATCGGCCTCGTCACCGGGGCCGAAGGGAATCGAGCGCAGATCGATCGCGGTGGATTCGCCGCTCTCGGCGAGGCGCGCGAGGGCGTGACGAATCTCGTGAAGCAGCGGCAGCGCGTTGCGCGTGAGATTGCCGGCCGATTCGACTCGTACAGCGATGTTGTCGAGTGCGCTCATGGCTCCCGCCGGTGGATCCGAGCGCCGCAATGATAGCTGGAGGCCCCCGGGGCCTCGGCTGACGCAAGTCAGCAATTACAGCAATTACTTATGTAACACCGTGCCGGCATTGGTAATACGTCAGCCGGCTGCGGCCTGCCAGCGTCGCAGGAGGTCCCACACCATCCCCGCCGCAATCGCCACCGACGGGGCCACCTCGGGACTCGGCGCATCGCCCCAGTCCAGCGAGGCCGGCTCGATGCCGATCAGTGCCCGCCGCACGGGCAGGCGGTCCGAAAGGCGGGACATGTCCATCAGATCGGACAGACCCACCTCGTGCACGCTGAGATGGGCCTTGCCGAGGTACCGGTCCATCGCCTCGTCCTCCATGAGCCGCACCGTGCCCGGCGGCGCCCCGAGCCGAGCGGCGTCGACCACGACCAGGCCCTCGTGATCGGCGATGTCACCGGCGAGGGTAAAGCTCAGCGTGCCGCCGTCGAGATAGGTGACCCCCGGCTCGTCCGGATGCTCCCGGGCGAGATGCCGCACGACGTGGACGCCGACACCCTCGTCGGTGAGGAGCGTGTTGCCAATCCCCAGGATCAGTGTGCGCAAGGCCGTTTCCCCTTTCTTAAGAGTTTTCATATTATCTAATTTCGCTGACCAACTCGTGCCCACCGCCCGCCCGCGGCCGGCCGATTCCCGTGAGGGCTCCCCCATGTGCCTCGGCATCCCGATGCAGATCAAGCACATCGACGGCTTCGTCGCCCGTTGCGAGGCGAAGGGCGTCGAGCGCGACGTCAACCTCTTCATGCTGCAGCACGAGGACGTCGGCCTCGGCGACTACGTGGTGGTCCACGTCGGCTACGCGATCCAGAAGATCACGCCGCACGAGGCGCAGAGCGCTTGGGAGATCTACGACCAGATGCTCGCCGCCGAAGACGCCGGGCATGCATGAGCTGTCGGTCTGCCAGGCGCTCGTCGATCAGCTCGCGGACCTGGCGCGGCGCGAGGCAGCACAGCGCGTGACGGCTGCCGTGCTCCGGGTCGGTCCCATGTCGGGGATCGTGCCCGACCTCCTGCTACACGCCTTCCCCTTCGCGTCCGCCGAGACGGTCGCCGACGGCGCCGAGCTGCGGTTCGAGCACGCGCCGGTGCGGGTCGCCTGCCGCCGCTGCGGCGCCGAAACCGACGCGGAGCCCGGACGGCTGGTGTGCGGCGCCTGTGGTGACTGGCAGACCCGCCTCGTCAGCGGAGACGAGCTGCTGCTCGTCAGCGTCGAGCTCGAGCGCTGACCCCCTTCCCCGAGGACCCGAAAGCCATGTGCAACACCTGCGGCTGCAACGTCACGGACGCCAACCGTCACCTGCTGGACGACCCCGCCGCGCAGGCCCACGAGACCTCCGCCGGCGGCGCGGTGGTCGTGCTGCAGCGCCTGCTCGACGCCAACGACCGGGAGGCGGCGCACAACCGGGAGCACTTCGACGAGCATGCCGTGCTCGTGCTGAACCTCATGTCCTCCCCGGGCAGCGGCAAGACCCGGCTGCTCGAGGCAACGATCGATGCGTTGCGGGGCGAGGCCCGGATCGCGGTCATCGAAGGCGATCTCGAGACGGAAAACGACGCCGACCGGATCCGGGCGAAGGGCGTCGTGGCGCACCAGATCACGACCGGCACCGCCTGCCACCTCGACGCCCACATGGTGCACGACGCGCTGCACCACGTCGCGCTGGAGGGGCTCGACGTCCTGTTCATCGAGAATGTCGGCAACCTCGTCTGCCCCGCGAGCTTCGACCTGGGGCAGCACCGTAACGTCACGCTGCTGTCGGTCACCGAGGGTGACGACAAGCCGGCCAAGTACCCGGTGATGTTCCGGGCCGCCGACCTGATGCTGATCACCAAGGCGGACCTCCTCGGCGCGATCGAGGAGTTCGCGCCGGAACGCGCGATCCGTGCCTTCCGCGACCTCGCCAACCCCGGCCCCGTGCTGACCGTGTCGGCGAAGACCGGGGTCGGCCTGGCCACCTGGCTCGACTGGCTGCGCGCCGAGATCCGGGCCCAGAAGGCACGCGTCGCGGCCGGCGAGACGCTGCGCCCGAAGGTCCAGCCCGAAGGAGCGGCCCTGCACGCCCACGACCACGAGCACACCCACCTGCACGAGCACCCGCATACGCACGGGGACGGCGTGACCCACTCGCACCCGCACTCGCACACGCACGCCCACGGGCACGCGCACAGCCACGGGCACGAGGGCGAGCACCGGCACGAGCACGCGGACGGCCACGCGGCGGGCGATGACCACGACCACGCTCACGGCGGCTGAGCGATGACGGCCGACGCGCGCGAGTGGTTGGAGCGGATCCGGGCCCTGCCGGTCGGCGGGCCGGTCCGACTGATGAACGTCTGTGGCGGTCACGAGCGATCCATCTCGGCGGCCGGGCTGCGCGGCGCGCTGCCTTCCCAGATCGAGCTCATCCCCGGCCCGGGCTGCCCGGTCTGCGTCTGCCCCGAAGAAGACATCTACGAGGCGATCCAGATCGCGCTGCACGAGCCCGTCACGCTCGTGGCCTTCGGCGACATGCTGCGGGTCCCCGTGAACGTCCCCAAGGGCGAGGTGCGGTCCCTCGAGCAGGCCCGCACGGCGGGAGCGGACATCCGCCCCATCGCTTCGCCGGTCGAAGCGCTCGCCCTGGCCCGTGAGCGACCGGACCGCACCGTGGTCTTCTTCGCCGCCGGCTTCGAGACGACGACGGCGCCGCTCGCCTCGCTGCTGGTGCAGGGCGTCCCCGACAACCTGCTCATCCTCCTGTCGGGGCGGCTCACCTGGCCGGCGGTCGCCATGCTGCTCGAATCCGAGACCCCGGGATTCGACGCCCTGGTCGCACCCGGCCACGTCTCGACCGTCATGGGCCCCGAGGAGTGGCAGTTCGTCCCCGAGCGGCACCACATCCCGGCCGCCGTGGCCGGTTTCTCGCCGACCAGCCTGCTCGCGGCCTTCTATTCGGTGCTCCGGCAACGCCTCGAGGGCCGCGCTTTCCTCGACAACTGCTATCCCGAGCTCGTGCGCCCCGGGGGCAACCCGACCGCGAAGGCGCAACTCGGCGACGCGATGACGGTCGTGGACGCCAACTGGCGCGGCATCGGCGTCATCCCCGGCTCCGGCTACGCGCTTGCGCCCGCCTTCGCGGCGCACGACGCCCGCCAGCGTTTTCCTGCCTACCGCGACGCGGCACGGCGGCGCGCCGGGGAGATGCCCCCCGGCTGCGACTGCGCGCGCGTGGTGCTGGGCAAGCTCTACCCCGATCAGTGCCGCCTCTTCGGGACGGCCTGCACGCCCCGCAGCCCGGTCGGTCCCTGCATGGTCTCCGACGAAGGCGCCTGCCGCATTTGGTGGTCGAACGGGGTCAGGACGCCGCGTGCCGCCTGAACGCGACAAATGTATTAGAGCATTCTGATTTTCTGACTCAGATCAAATCCGCCCAAATCGCCCGGGAGTAGGCTAATTTTCGTGCGGAGCGATGCTCCGTCTTCGTAGAAGCAGTCCGAATCTGTCGACTCTTACTGAGGGAGACGCCGAGATGAAAAGCGCGAAGCGTGTGTTGCTGGCTGCGGCCCTGGCGAGTGGCGCGGTGCTGGCGCCGATGACGGCGGACGCCTGGTGGGGCTGGGGCGGTCCGTTCAGCGGCTGGGACGACGGTTGGGGTGGCGGCCCGTGGGGCGGTGGCGGCCCGTGGGGCGGCGGCGGCCCGTGGGGTTGGGGCGGCTATCCGTACTATGGCGGCTATCCGGGCTGGGGCGGTTACCCCGGCTGGGGTGGCTATCCGGGCTGGGGTGGTTATCCGGGGTGGGGCTATCCGTACGCTGCGCCGGTGGTCGCGGCGCCTGCCGCCCCCGAAGCCAAGAAGTGAGCCCGATCCACACCCTGTGTTGACGAAGAACCCGGCCTCGCGCCGGGTTCTTGTTTTCGGGCCTCAGGACCGGTCGTGGCGGATGATCTCGCGCTCGATCGTGTCGAGGCTCGTGTGCCGCACGTCCTTGCCCTTCACGAAGTAGATCACGTACTCGGAGATGTTCCGGCAGCGGTCGCCGATGCGCTCGAGCGCGCGGGCCGACCAGATGATGTCGAGTACGAAGGGAATGGAGCGCGGGTCCTCCATCATGTAAGTGATGGACTGGCGCATCACGTTCTCGTACTCGCGGTCGATGCGCTGGTCCTCCTTCGCGACCTCGAGCGCCGCCACCACGTCCATGCGGGCGTAGGCATCGAGCGCCTTGTTGAGCAGCCCGCGCACCAGCGTGCCCAGATGCTCGACCTCGAGGAACAGGCCTCGGCCGTGATCGGCGGTCCCGAGCCGGATGGCCATGCGCGCCACGCGCTTGGCCTCGTCGCCGATGCGCTCGAGATCCGCCGTGGTCTTGATCACCGCGAGGACCAGGCGCAGATCGCTCGCCGTCGGCTGGCGCCGCGCCAGGATGGCGGTGCAGCGTTCGTCGATCTGCACGTCCAGCGCGTTGACCTGGTAGTCGTTCGCGACCACCCGCTCGCCGCGCGCGACGTCGCCGCCAACGAGTGCACCCAGGGCGTGCTCGAGCTGCGCCTCCACCAACCCGCCCATGGCGAGCACGCTGGTGCGCATCTCCTCGAGCTCCTGGTTGAACTGCTGCGAGTAGTGGTGCGACAGATTGGACTGATCCATAAGGTGCGGGTTTCCTCGGTGGCCTGCCGTTCAGTCGGCCGGATCCCGGCCGTCGTCCTCATTATCGGCCACGACCAGCCGGCTTGGGGGGAATGCGCACCGGAAGGTGCTGCCGACGCCGACCACGCTCTCGATGTCGAGCCGGGCGTCGTGCTTCTGCAGCACGTGCTTGACGATGGCGAGCCCGAGCCCCGTCCCGCCGCGCCGGCGCGAGCGCGCGACATCGACCCGGTAGAACCGCTCGGTGAGGCGCGGCAGGTGCTCCGCCGGGATGCCCTCGCCCGTGTCCTGCACTTCGAAGAGGCCGCCTTCGCTGTCGGCCCGCCAGCGGATCTCGATCCGGCCGTCCGCCGGCGTGTGCTGAACGGCGTTCATCACCAGGTTCGAGAAGGCGCTGCGCAGGTGCTGCGCGTCGCCGAGAACGCGCGCCTCGGAGCGCGCGTCCGCCGTGATCTCCGGCGCATCCGGCCCGGCGGCGGCCGTCGCCTCCTCGACCAGGTCGTCGATCAGCCCGCCCACGTCGACTTCCTCGGTCCTGACGCCGCCCTGCCCGCTCTCCAGCCCCGAGAGGAGAAGAAGGTCTTCGATGATCCGCTGCATGCGCGCGGTCTGCTGCTCCATCAGGGCGAGCGGCCGGGCCCAGCGCGTCGCGCACTCCGTGCCCTCGTGTCGCATGTGCTCGACGAAGCCGCCGATCACGGTGAGCGGCGTGCGCAGTTCGTGCGAGGCGTTTGCCACGAAATCCTTGCGGATGCGCTCGAGCCGGTAGCGTTCGGTCACGTCCTGCGCGAGCAGCAGCCGCTGGTTCCCGGCGTGCGGGATGATGCGCACCGCGAGCTTCTGGCCCGTGCCGCCAGGAGCGCCGATCTCGAGCGAGTGGTCGAAGTTGCCAGCGTGCACGTAGGCGTGGAACTCGGGGGCGCGCAGCAGGTTGAGCACCGAGCGCCCCGTGTCCGGCAGCTGGCGGAGGCCGAGCAGCCGGCTCGCCGCGTCGTTGAACCAGAGGATCTCCCAGTGGTTGCCCAGCGCGACCGCCGCGTCCGGCATCGCCTCGGCCGACGCACGGAACTGCGCGAGCATCTTGCCGAGCTTGCGCTTGCGCTTGCGGTTGCGCCGCTGCAGCTGGCTGACCCGGTAGTAGATCTCGCCCCAGACGCCGCCCGCCTCGCGGTCGCCGAGGCTGTCGGGCGCATTCAGCCAGCGGAGGAATCGCTGCGTGTTGTAGAGGTGCCAGGCTATCCCGCCGGCGAGGCCGAGGATCACGAAGTCGCGCACGTGACCGGTCAGCAGGCCGAACACCACGCAGACCGCGAGCACGCCGGCCAGTCGCCAGACCTCCTCCCCCCAACGCCCGGCCACTGCCTGGTCAGCCCTCCTGCGCGGAGAAGCGGTAGCCCACGCCACGCACCGTCTGCACGAGGTTCTCGCAGCGATGTGGCTCGAGCGCCTTGCGCAGACGACGGATGTGGACGTCGACCGTGCGCTCCTCGATGTACACGTTCCGTCCCCACACCTGATCGAGCAGCTGGGAGCGCGAGTAGACCCGCTCGGGGTGCGTCATGAAGAAGTGCAGCAGCCGGAACTCGGTGGGGCCGACCTGCACGGGCTGGCCACCGGCGAGCACGCGGTGCTGTGCCAGGTCCATCTGCAGCCCGCCGTCGACCCGCACCACCTCGCTGCCATCGCCCCCGCTGCGGCGCAGCAC
>JALORY010000064.1 GCA_025458675.1 Gammaproteobacteria bacterium
GGGTCCTCGGTGAGGACGTGGAAGAGGTGGTGCGGTCCGGTGGCCTGCGCGATGCGCGTGTCGAGGTCGTCGCGCACCTCGGCGTAGAGGGCGGGCAGGCGTCGGTCGAAGCGGCGCAGGGCGGCGGTGAGCGGGTCCTTGCGGTGACGGGCGAGCACCCGGGCCTCCCCGTCCTCGCGGACGTTGCCGAGGCAGACGTGGACCGCCGCGAACAGGGTCGCCCAGCCGTTGTGCCAGAACATGAGGTCGGTGTCGAAGACCTCGCCGGGAGGTGCGCCGTCGCGCAGGACCTGCGCGAGCAGTTCGCGCTCCTGCACGGTCTCGCCGGGGTCGAGGAGCGCGGCGCGGCCGTAGGCGTCGATGGTCGAGCTGGTCATCAGGATCGGCCGGTCCGGGTGGCGCGCCAGCACGAAGCTCGCGTCCTTCACGACCTGCCCGGGTCGGGCGGGGTCGAGCGGGTTGTGCTTGAGCCGTGGCGAGGGCGAGGCCGCGACGAGCTGCAGCGGCTGCCCGCGGCGGCCGAGCTCCGCCGCGAGGCGCGCGAGCACGCCGCGGCGGAACAGATCCATGGAGAAATTGAGCGCGGTCTGCTTGTGCACGAGGCACAACTGCAGCTCCGGGTGTCGCGGCGCGGCCTCGACGATGTTCGCGATCTTCGCCACGGGGATCCGCTCGCGCAGCGCCCCGTCCCGGCCGGCCACGACCTCCTGGTGGAACTCGTCGAAGCTCACCTGCAGCAGCACCCGCGCCGTCGGCCAGCCGCGTGGCCGCGCCCTTACCGCGTCGGCGAGATCGCGCAGCACGGCCTCGGTCGTCGGCGGGTCGTCGGCGAAGTCCCCGTTCAGCAGGATCGCGAAGGTCCGCACCGGGCGCATCTCGCGCACCGCCCGGGTGAAGTGGTGCAGGTGGCGGGTGAGGTCGCCGCCGGTGAACAGCACGCTGTCGGTGTGGCGCGCGACGAGCCGGTACAGGTCGCCCGGATCGGGCGCATCCTTCATCGGCGGCCGCCAGATGAACATGCAGTGCCGGCAGGTCTGGGGGCAGCCCATCGCGGGGATGACGCCGAGCTTCGCGAACGGCGGCACTGGCCCGGGCGGGTCGGGCAGGGCGTCCACCAGGGCGAGGCGCGCGCGGTCGGCGTCGCCGAGCATGCCGCCGTAGCGCTCGCGCTCGGCGCGCGCGAGGTCGCGGTAGGCCTCGGCGTAGCTGCGGTCGAGGATTCCGAGCCCCTGCCAGGCCGCGAGCGCCGCCGCGACCACCTGCTCGGGGTCGGCGGCGTGTGCGGCCAGCAGGCGGGCGAGCTGCCGGCGCTCGCGCAGCGTCTCGGGGGCGGCGAGCAGCCCGCTGACGATGCCGCGCAGCAGCTCCTCGGCGGTCGCCGTCTCGGCCAGGAGGTCCATCAGGAAGGCCCGGTCGGCGCGGCGGAACGGGGCCACCACGGCCGCCCGCCGCTCGGCCGGCACGTCGCGCCGCAGCCAGGCGTGGGCGTGGACGTAGCTGAGCGGGAAGGCGAGCTCCTCGGCGTGCGGGTGCGCGCCGAGCAGGTCGCGCATGGCGCCGCCGGTCAGCCGGTTCACCTCCGCCTTGAAGCGCTGGCGCAGCGCGGACAGGTAGTGCTGCTCGAGCTCGTCGGCGGGCGGGGGGGAGGGGACGATCGCCATGGGCGGCAGCGTAGCAGCCCGCGCGACCGGCACGGCCCCTGCGCCCGACGGGGTCAGCGCGGCTCGACGTTGGGGCCGGTGAGGGGCACGAAGGCGACGGGCAGCACCCGGCGCGTGGCGAGCGTGCCGTCGGCCCGCTTCTCGTAGACCATCAGCTCCTGGCCGGTCCAGGGCTCGCCGACCGGAATGACCAGCCGCCCGCCGACCTTGAGCTGCTCGACGAGGGGCGGCGGCACCGCCGTCGGCGCCGCGGTCACGATCACGCCGTCGAAGGGCGCGTGCTCGGGCCAGCCGAGGTAGCCGTCGCCGATGCGCACCGTCACGTTGGCGACGCCCAGGCGCTCGAGGGTCGTGCGCGCCCGCTCGCCGAGCTCCGGGACGATCTCGATCGTGTAGACGTGGCCGACCAGCTCGGCCAGCACGGCGGCCTGGTAGCCGGACCCGGTGCCGATCTCGAGCACCCGGTCGCCCGGCCGCGGATCCAGCAGGTCCGTCATGAGGGCGACGATGTACGGCTGCGAGATGGTCTGGTCCCGGCCGATGGGCAGCGGACGGTTCTCGTAGGCCCGGTGCTGCAGGGCGGGCGGCACGAACTCGTGTCGCGGCACGCGCCCCATCGCGGCCATCACCGCGTCGCCGAGCGCGCCCTTGCCGAGGTACTCGCGGGTCGCCACGACGTCGTCGGCGATCTCGCGGACCATGTCGCTGCGGGCGGAGGCGTGCATGTCGTTGTCCGGCTGCGGCTGGCCACCGCACGCGGGGAGCGCCGCGGCGGCGATCAGCAGGAAAACGGGGAGGGGCCGGCTTGGCATCGATGGGCGTGCGGGGCGGCGTCAATGCGCCACCGACGAAGGCAAGTCTAGCCGAGGCGGCGGTGCCCCGCGCCGCGGCCGCCGCGCGGCTTCTGCTAGCATGCACGAGGCGGCGAAGGCCGGCGCGACGGACAGGTCGGGAGACGTGCCATGAACGACGAGAGACTCCATCCGGGCAACCCCCTCCGCGAGGCGCAGGCCCTCGGCCAGTCCATCTGGCTGGACTACATCCGACGCGACCTCCTGACTGGCGGCGGTCTCGCGCGGCTCGTCGAGACGGATGGCATCTCGGGCCTCACGTCCAACCCCGCCATCTTCGAGAAGGCGATCGCCGGCAGCGCCGACTACGACGACCTGCTGCTCCCGCTCGCGCGGCAGGGTCTCGCGCCGGAGGCCGTCTTCGAGCGCCTCGCGATCCGCGACATCCAGGACGCGGCCGACGTCATGGCCCCGGTCTACCGCAAGACCTCGTGGCGGGACGGCTACGTGAGCCTCGAGGTCTCGCCGCGGCTCGCGCACGACACCGACGGCACGGTCGCGGAGGCGCGGCGGCTCTGGGCGGCCGTGGCGCGGCCCAACCTCATGATCAAGGTGCCCGCGACGCCGGAGGGCATTCCGGCGATCCGCCAGCTGATCAGCGACGGGATCAACGTCAACGTCACCCTGCTGTTCTCCCGCGACGTCTGCGAGCAGGCGGCGCAGGCCTACATCGACGGCCTGGAGACGCGCCTCGTGCGCAAGCAGGACCTGAGCTGCGTCGCGAGCGTGGCGAGCCTGTTCGTCAGCCGGATCGACAGTGCGGTCGACCCGCTGCTCGAGGCGAAGGCGAAGGCGAAGGAGCGCGACACGCCGGCCGCCGCAGCCCGCCTGCGCGGGCTCATGGGCAAGGCGGCGGTGGCCAACGCGCGCCTCGCCTACAAGCGCTACGGGGAGATGTTCTCGGGGCAGCGCTGGCGGGGACTGCTCGCGCGGCGGGCCTGGCCGCAGCGGCTGCTGTTCGGCAGCACGGGCACCAAGAACCCCGGGTACAGCGACGTGCTCTACGTCGACGAGCTGATCGGCCTCGACACGGTCAACACGCTGCCGCCGGCCACGCTCGACGCCTTCCGCGCGCACGGCAATCCGCGTCCGAGCCTGATGGACGGCGCAGCCGAGTCACAGGAGGTGCTGCGGCTGCTCGCGGCCGAGGGCATCTCGCTGCTCGAGGTGACGGAACGGCTGCTGGGCGAGGGCGTGCAGCAGTTCGCGGACGCCTACGAGAAGCTGATGGCGGCGATCGCGGCGCGGATCGCGGCGGCCTAGTCAGACGATGCGCGGCGCCTGCTTCCGGCATCTGCGGCGCCTCGCGTTCGCCCTGCTGCTGGTGCCCCTCGGGGCGGTGGCGCAGGCGCCGCTGCCGAAACCGGCCGAAGGGGCGCCGAAGGCAGGCGTGACCGGCACGCTGCCGACGCGCGACGCCCTCAGCGCGCGCATCGAGCAGGTCAACGCGCTCAAGGACATCGACGCGGCGGCGAAGACGCGCCTGCTCGAGCTCTACCGCAAGGCGCTCGCGGGCGTGGAGTCGGTGCAGGCGAGTGCACAGGCCGCCGAGCGGTTCCGGCGCGTCGCCCAGGACGCGCCGGCGGAAGTGGCGCGGATCCGGGACGCCCTGAGCCAGCCGCAGGCTGCGGCGAAACCCCCGCCGGTCCCGGCCGACGCGCCGCTGGCCGACCTCGAGCAGCGGCTGCAGAAGCAGAAGGCCGACCTCGCGGTCCTGGAGAGTCAGGTCGCGGATCTCCAGAAGGCGGTCAGCGACACCGACAGCCGGCCGGCCGCCGCGCGCCAGCGTCTCGCGGACGCCAAGCGGGAGCTCGACAAGGCCGAGGAGGAGCTCAAGGCGCCGGTCGCTCCGGACGACACGCCCGCCGTGGCCGAGGCACGGCGCTGGGCGGCCCACGCCCAGGCCGCGGCCCTGGCCGCCGAGGTGCGGATGCTGGAGGACGAGATCCTCAGCCAGCCCGCCCGCCTCGACCTGCTGCGCGCCCAGAGCGAGCAGGCGGGGCGGCGCCTCGAGGCCACGCGCAGCGCCTTCCTCGCGCTGGAGGATCAGGTCAACGACCGCCGGCGCGCCGAGGCCGAGCAGGCGAAGGACGAGGCGAAGGCGGCCGAGCGGGACGTGGCCGGCAAGCACCCGGCGCTTCGGCACCTCGCCGAGCGCAACGCCGGGCTCGGCGACGGCCTGGAGAAGGTCGCCGGGTCGCTCGAGACCCTGACGAACGAGCAGCAGGCGACCGAGCGGCTCGCCAAGCGCATCGACGACGACTTCCGCAACGCGAAGAAGAAGCTCGAGGTGGGCGGGCTCAGCGAGGCGCTCGGCCGCGTCCTGATCCAGCAGAAGCGCACGCTGCCCAACGCCCGCGACTACGCGCGCAAGGAGGCGGCGCTCGAGGACACGATCGGCTCGGCCGGCCTGCGGCAGATACAGTACGCGGAAGAGCGGCGCGACCTGCGCAACCCCGATCTCTACGTCGAGGCCCTGCTCGCCACGGTGCCGGAGAGCGAGCGGGCGGGCATCCGCGCAGAGCTGCAGACCCTCGCCACGAGCCGCCGCGACCTGCTCGACAAGGCGGTGTCGACCCAGGAGAGCTACCTGCGCGGGCTCGCCGAGCTGGTGTTTCTCTATCGCCAGCTGCAGGGGTCGATCACCGCGTACGACCAGTTCCTCACCGAGCGGCTGCTCTGGGTCCGCAGCAACCCCCCGGTGACGCTGGGGATGCTCGCGCAGCTGCCGTCGGAGCTGGCGGAACTGTTCGCGCCGGGTGCGTGGGCGCATACGGCCGTGGCGCTGCGCGACGGGCTCCTCTCGTCGCCGCTGCTCGCGCTCGCGCTCGCCGGCGTCGTCGTGCTGCTGAGCCAGCGCTGGCGCATCCGTCGGCGGCTCGTCGACGCGGGAAAGAACGTGGGCAGGATCTCCGCGGACGGGTTCCCGGCGACCGCCCAGGCGCTGGGCTGGACCGCCCTCCTGGCGCTGGGCATGCCCGCTCTGCTCGCGATCGCCGGCGCGGCGATCCTCAGCCAGCCGCTGCCCGTGCCGACGAGCGCGATGGGAATGCTGCTCCTCGACCGGCCGCTCGGCGGGGCGGGCATCTCCCGGTCTGCGGGCGCGGCCCTGCAGGCGCTGGCGGTGCCGCTGTTCATCCTCTCGAGCTTCCGCCTGCTGTGCATGCCGGGCGGCGTCGCCGCCGTCCACTTCCGCTGGGCCGAGCCGACGTGCCGGCTGCTGCGCCGCCGGATCCTCGCCCTCACCCTGACGGTGCTCCCCGCCGCCTTCCTGGCGATCCTCGTGATCGGCCACGACTCGCTCAGGGACGCGAGTGGCCTGGGCGTGCTGGTCTTCGCAGCGATCAGCCTGTCCTGGTCGGTGTTCTTCTACCGCGTGCTGCACCCGACCAAAGGCGCGCTCAACGGGCACCTCACCGCACACCCCCGCGGGCTGATGGCCCGCACGCGCTACCTCTGGTTCCCCTTCCTGGTGGCACTGCCCGTGTGGCTCACGGCGCTGGCGATGCGCGGCTTCCTGTACACGGCGGGGTCGGTGACGGCCAGCATGATCCAGACCGTCTACCTGGTGATGGGCCTGGTCGTCGCGCACGCGCTGGTGGTGCGCTGGCTGCTGCTCGTCCGCCGGCGCCTCACCCTGAAGGCGCTGCGCGAGCGCCGCGCCGCCGAGCGGGCCGCCGCGGCCCAGGAGGAGGAGGGGGGGGACGAGCCGACCCTGCAGATCGAGGAGCCCGAGGTCGACCTGGCCGCGCTGAGCGAGGAGAGCGCCAAGCTGCTCAACGCCGCCATCGTGATGGGCGGCGCGCTCGGCGTGTGGGTCATCTGGTCGGCCATCCTGCCCGCGCTCAACGTCTTCAACGAGGTCACGCTCTGGCACTACACCGCGACGGTCGAGGGCGTCGACAAGAGCGTGCCGCTCACGCTCGCGGACGCCGGGCTCGGCCTGGTGCTGATCTTCCTCACCGTGGTGGCGACCCGCCGCCTGCCGGCCCTGCTCGAGATCGTCCTGCTGCACCGGCTCGAGGTGACCTCGGCGGACCGGTTCACCGTGACGACCCTGTCGCGCTACGCGATCGCGACGATCGGCGCCCTGTTGATCTTCAACGCCCTCGGCGGCAACTGGTCGCAGGTCCAGTGGCTCGTCGCCGCGCTCGGCGTGGGCATCGGCTTCGGCCTGCAGGAGATCGTCGCCAACTTCATCAGCGGCCTCATCATCCTGTTCGAGCGGCCCCTGCGGGTCGGCGACGCCGTCACCGTCGGCGACATCTCCGGGGTGGTGTCGCGCATCCAGATCCGCGCCACGACCATCACCACCTGGGACCGGCGGGAGTTGCTGGTGCCGAACAAGGAGTTCATCACCGGGCGCCTGCTGAACTGGTCGCTGACCGACCCGATCACCCGCATCGAGGTCCCCGTCGGGGTGGACTACGGCGCGGACGTGCAGCGCGCCATGCAGTTGATGCTCGAGGTCGCGCAGGATCACCCGCGGGTCCTCGAGGACCCGCGGCCCAACGTCAGCTTCGAGAGCTTCGGCGACAACTCGCTGATGCTCTACCTGCGCTGCTTCGTGGCGTCCTACGACTATCGCGTCGCCACCCGCAGCGAACTGCACAGCACCCTTTACGAGCGGCTGCGCGAGGCGGGGATCGGCATCGCCTTCCCGCAGCGGGACGTCCACCTGTCGGCTGCCGAGCCGCTGGCCGTGCGGATCCTGCGGGACGGCTAGCCGTCGAGACCGCTGCGGGCGTCGCAGGGTCCGGCCCTGATGTTGCATACCCCTGTTCGGATGGCCACCGCTGCCGGAGAACCTGCATGACGCACCGTCCCCGCAACCGGACTGCTGCTCCGCTTCACCCCCGCCGGCTCGCGCAGGCCCTCGAGCCGCGCCTGCTGTTCGACGGCGCGGCGCTGCTCTCCGCGGCCGACGCGGCGGAGCCGGACGCCCACCCGGCCGACGCGGCCACCGATCCGGTGCAGCAGCTCGTCGCGGCCACCCCGGTGGCCGCGGACCTGACGCCAGGCTCGAGCGGACCGCAGGCCGCCGCCGCGGCGGCCCCACCGCCGCGCGAGCTCGTCCTGATCGACCCGACCCTGCACGACGCCGGCGTGCTCGCCGCCGCGGTGCGGCCCGGCGTCGAGGTCCGGTGGCTCGACCCGCAGCAGCCGATCGCGGATCAGATGCTCGCCGCGGTGCGCGACGGCGCGCCGGTCGAGAGCCTCGCGATCGTGTCGCACGGCGGGCCCGGCGAGCTCCTCGTCGCAGGGCGGAACACGGACGTCGCGGGACTGCAGGGCGACGCGGCGACCTGGCACGCGGTCGGCACGCACCTCACGCCCGAGGCCGACTTCCGGCTCTACGGCTGCGACGTCGGCGCCGGGGTGGCCGGCGAGGCCTTCGTGACGACGCTCGCGGCGTTGACGGGCGCGGACGTCGCGGCGTCCTCCGATCGCACGGCCGGTCCGCAGGGCGACTGGGAGCTCGAGGCGGCCACCGGAACGGTGCAGAGCGCGAGCCCGTTCGTGGCCGGGACCCTGACGGCCTACGTCGGCACGCTCACCACGGCGCCGACGGTCGGCGACGCGGCGGGGACCGCGCGATCGACCGCCGAGGACACCCCGCTCGCCATCACGGGGATCGCCATCACGGACCCCGAGCCGGCGGAGACCCAGACGGTGACGCTCGGCGTGGCGCACGGCACGCTGACGCTGGCGGGCACGGCCGGCCTGACCTTCAGCGCGGGCGACGGCAGCACGGACGCGAGCATGACCTTCAGCGGCTCGCTCGCCGCCGTGAACGCCGCCGTCGCGACGCTCACGTACCGGCCGGCGGTCGACTACAGCGGCGCCGACACGCTGAGCGTCTCCTCGTCGGACGGCGACCAGACGGGCAGCCTGTCGATTGCCGTCGACGTCACTCCGGTGAACGACGCGCCGAGCCTCGCCACCGCCGTGCCGCTCGCGGTCGGCGAGGGCGGCAGCAGCGCCTTCTCGCTCGCGCAGCTCGCCGCCAGCGCCAATGCGCTCGACGCCGACATCGCCACCGGCCAGCAGGTGCTGGTGCAGCAGATGGTGCAGATCACCTCGCTGCCGACGAAGGGCACGCTCACCTACAACGGCGGCGCCGTGGTGGTCGGCTCGGTGGTGCCCGTCGCGAGCCTCGCCGCACTTCGCTATGCGCACGACGGCAGCGACATCGTCGTCCCGGACAGCGATTCGTTCGGCGTGGTCGTGAGCGACGGCGGCGGCGGTGCGACCGCGGGCAGCGTCGCGATCACGCTCGCCCCCGCGAACGTCGCGCCCGTGATCGGCGGCGCGCCGGCGCTGATCGAGGGGCAGGTGAAGGTCGTCGCGCCGACGATCGCGCTCGGCGACGGTTTCGACACCCTCGGCAACGCGACCATCGTGATCGACGACGTCGTGACGGGCGGGCAGGGCACGCTGTTCATCGACGCCGACGGCGACGACGTGGTCGATCCGGGCGAGGCGATCACCGGGACGACGACGCTGAGCGCAGCCCAGCGCATCGGCCTGCCGACGCAGCTCAAGTTCTTCCACAACGGCGCCGAGCCGAACGCCCCGGGCGCGATCGCGCCCTCTTTCCGCATCACGGTCACCGACGCGGGCGGCGGCACCGGCACGCCGTCGGCCCCCGTGTCGCGGACCGTCGCGCTCGACGTGCAGCCGAACAACGACGACCCGACGCTCGACAACGCCCACGCGACGCCGGCCGCCGCGCTCGCGGTGGCCGAGGGCACGAGCGCGACGCTGCTCACGGCGGCGATGCTGCGCATCGCGGACGTCGACCGCAATCCGGCCGACCCGCTCGGCACGACGCCGGCGAACCAGCTCGTCTACACGATCGGCACGCGGCCGACGCAGGGCGAGATCCAGCTCTTCGTCGGCGGCGGGCTCGGCCCGGAGGGCGACGGCTGGATCGTGCTCGGCGACGGCGG
>JALORY010000065.1 GCA_025458675.1 Gammaproteobacteria bacterium
CGAGCGGCGCGAGATCCCGCAGTGGTTCGTGCGCATCACCGCCTACGCCGACGAGCTGCTCGCCGAGCTCGACCGCATGGACGGCTGGCCCGAGCAGGTGCGCACCATGCAGCGCAACTGGATCGGCCGCTCGGAAGGCGTGCAGCTCGATTTCGGCGTCGCCGGGTCCGACGAGAAGCTCACCGTCTACACCACCCGCCCGGACACCCTGATGGGCGTGACCTACGTCGCCGTCGCGGCCGAGCACCCGCTCGCGCTCGCCGCTGCCGGGAGCGACCCGGCGCTCGCGGCCTTCGTCGACGAGTGCCGCCGCGGCGGCACCTCCGAGGCCGAGCTCGAGACGATGGAGAAGAAGGGCCTGCCGCTCGGCCTCGACGCAGTCCACCCCGTGACCGGCGAGCGCGTGCCGATCTACGCCGCGAACTTCGTCCTCATGGGCTACGGCACCGGCGCCGTCATGGCGGTGCCCGCCCACGACCAGCGTGACTTCGAGTTCGCCACGCGCTTCGGCATTCCGATCAGGCAGGTGATCTACGCCGCCGACGGCAGCGACGCCGGGGTCGAGACGTGTGCCTACGTCGAGAAGGGCGTGCTGCGCCATTCCGGCCCCTTCGACGGGCTGACGTCGGCGCAGGCCTTCGACGCGATCGCCGCCTGGCTCGAGGCACGCGGCCGCGGCCGCAAGACGGTCAACTACCGGCTGCGCGACTGGGGCGTCTCGCGCCAGCGCTACTGGGGCGCGCCGATCCCCATGGTGCACTGCGAGCGCTGCGGCGTCGTCCCGGTGCCGCTCGACCAGCTGCCGGTGACGCTGCCGGAGGACGTCCAGTACGACGAGCGGACGATCAACCCGATCAAGTCCGACCCGGCCTTCGCGCAGACCACCTGCCCCGACTGCGGCGGGCCCGCACAGCGCGAGACCGACACCTTCGACACCTTCATGGAGTCGTCGTGGTACTACGCGCGCTATGCCTGCCCGGACCAGGACGGTGCGATGCTGGACGCGCGGGCGAACTACTGGCTGCCCGTCGACCACTACGTCGGCGGTATCGAGCACGCGATCCTGCACCTGCTCTACGCCCGCTTCTACCACAAGCTGCTGCGCGACGCGGGCCTCGTCGCCTCCCACGAACCGTTCACGCGCCTGCTCACCCAGGGCATGGTCGTCGCGGACACCTACTACCGCGCCGAGGCCGACGGATCGAAGAGCTGGTTCAACCCGGCGGATGTCGCCGTGGAGCGCGACGACCGGGGCCGTCCGATGCGCGCGACGCTCCGGGCCGACGGGCAGGCCGTCGCGATCGGCGGCGTCGAGAAGATGTCCAAGTCGAAGAACAACGGCGTCGACCCGCAGGTCCTGATCGATCGCTACGGCGCCGACACCGTCCGCTTCTACACGATGTTCACCGCGCCGCCCGACAAGTCGCTCGAGTGGTCGGACGACGCGGTCGAGGGCGCTGCGCGATTCCTCAGGCGCCTGTGGTCGCTCGCTGCGCAGCGGGCCGACGACCTGGCGGGCGCGGCCCGGGATCCGGGTACCCTCGGCGATGCCGCGAAGGCCGCGCGCCGCGACCTGCACGAGGCGCTGCGCAAGGCGCTTTACGACTACGACCGGCAGCAGTTCAACACGGTCGCCTCCGCCTGCATGGCGATGGTGAACACCCTGTCCCGGCTCGGCGACGGACCCGACGAGCGCGCGGTGCTGCGCGAGGGCCTCGGCATCGTGCTGCGGCTGCTGGCGCCGATCACGCCGCACGTCGCCCACGCCCTCTGGCGCGGCCTGGGCCTCGGCGCGCACGTGCTCGACGCCGGCTGGCCCGCGGTGGACGAGTCCGCGCTCGCGCAGGACACGATCGAGTACGTCGTCCAGGTGAACGGCAAGCTGCGCGGCCGCGTGCAGCTGCCCGCCGGCGCCGATCAGGCCGCGATACAGCAGGCGGCGCTCGCCAACGACAACGTGCGGCGGTTCGTCGGCGACGCGCAGGTGCGCAAGGTGATCGTCGTCCCCGGCAAGCTGGTCAACGTCGTGGTCGCATGACGCACTGAGGGGAGGGCCCGACCGATGATGAAGCGCCACACGTCCACGGCCCGGCGGTCGTTCGCCGCCTTCGTCGTGGCAGCCCTGCTCACCGGCTGCGGGTTCCACCTGCGCGGCGCACAGGACGTGAGACTGCAGCCGGAGCTGAGCCCGATGCTGATCAGCGGGATCGGCACGGCCGACCCGCTCTACGCCGCGCTCGCCGCTGCGCTGGCCGAGGGCGGCGTGACCGTGACGAAGCAGGCAGGCGAGGCGAATAGCTTCCTGCTGCTGTCCGCCCGCGAGAACCGCCGGCGCGTGGTGTCCGTCAACGCCAAGGGTCAGGCGATCGAGTACGACGTCGTGGAGGGCGTGACCTTCGAGCTGCGCGACCGCAACCGCGAGACGCTGGTCGAGGAACAGCGCATCGAGGTCGACCGCACCTACACCGACCCGGCCGGCGATCCGCTCGCCCTGGCCGGGGAGCGGGTGCTGCTGCGCGAGCAGGCCCGCCAGGACCTGGTCCAGCAGATCGTGCGGCGCCTCCGTTTCGGCACCCGCTAGCCCGTGCAGCTACGCCTGCCCGACCTCGAGACGCACCTCGCCAAGAGCCTGCTGCCGATCTACCTCGTCAGCGGGGACGAGCCGCTGCAGACCCTGGAGGCGGCGGACGCGGTCCGCCGGGCGGCGCGCACGCGCGGCCACGACGCGCGCGAGATCCTCGAGGCCGACGGCAAGTTCAACTGGGACCGGCTGGCCGGGGAGGCCGGCAACCTGTCGCTCTTCGGCGACCGCCGCCTGCTGGAGCTGAGGATGCCGGGCGGCCGCCCCGGCGCCCAGGGCAGCGCAGCGATCGCGGAGTACGCGGCCCGCCCGCCCGAAGACGCCGTGCTGCTCGTCGTCGCGCCGAAGCTCGAGCGCGACCAGGCCCGGTCTGCGTGGGTCCGGGCCGTCGACGACGTGGGCGCGGTGATCCAGATCTGGCCGGTGGAGGCCGACCGTCTCGCCGCCTGGGTCGCGCAGCGCATGCGCCAGCGCGGCCTGCAGCCGGGGCCGGGCGTGGCCGAGCTGCTGGCCGAGCGGGCCGAAGGCAATCTGCTCGCCTGCGTGCAGGAGATCGAGAAGCTCCTGCTGATCAAGGGCCCCGGCCCCGTCGCGCGCGACGAGGCGGCCGACGCGGTGGCCGACAGTGCGCGGTACGACGTCTACCGGCTCGTCGACTGCGCGCTCGAGGGCGACGCCCTCCGCAGCCTGCGCATGCTGCGCGGCCTGCGCGCGGAGGGCACCGCGGCGTCCGTCGTCCTGTGGGCGCTGGCCCGCGAGCTGCGCACACTGGCCAGCGTCGCGCACGCGCTCGAGCACGGCACCCGTCCGGAGCAGGCGCTGCAGGCCCAGAAGGTCTGGGACAAGCGCCGCGCCCTGGTGCAGAAAGCGGTGAAGCGCGGCCGGGCGCGCGACTGGCAGGCGCTGCTGGCAGCCTGCGCGCGCTGCGACCTGGCGATCAAGGGCCAGGACGTCGCCGATCCCTGGCTGCTCCTGGAGGACGTGACCCTCGTCACGGCGGGCACCGTGCCACTGCGCGCCAGCGGCGGCTGAGGAAGAAAATTTTTACAGCACGATCAGCGTGGCAATAATAAGCGCTTCTATATCAAAGACTTGCTTCCTGGTTCGGCATTTGCTTGGGGCAGGGCCGAAACAGTGTCCGGCGTGGTTGACCTCGGCTTGAGCCGCCGCCGGATCGCGACGACACACTGGCCGTAGCCCGGAGGCAACCGTGAAGAATCGGAATCACTCGAACTACGCGATCCCCGCAGGGGTCTTGCTGTGCCTGGTCTCGACGGCCGGTGCCGCGGCAGCAATCGACCTGTCCAAGATCTCGGTCCAGGTGACCGCCGACGGTAGCGTCCTGCCCGTCTCGCTGACCACCCGGATCGACCCGCGCGACGAGTCCATCGCCCGATTGTTCGGCGACGGCAGCGTGCGGACCTGCGACGGCAGCGTTCTCCCCGGCCCGGACGATGCCTGCGCGGGTACCTCCGGACTCGCGTCCTTCTCGTTCACCGCCACCGTCGACCAGGACCCCTACCTGGATCTGAGCGTCAGCTACACCGGTTTCCCCGCTGCGACTCCGCTCGGTTTCTGGTTCTTCGGCCCGTACGTCGCCGGGCCATACACCGACCTGACGTCGGAGATCCTCGCCGCCACCGGCACCGCCGACGTCGAGTTCGGCGGCTGGCTCGACGGGACCGATACAGGGGTCAGCAGCTGCGCGGCCGCGCCATGCGCCACGGTGGACGCCGTTTCGAGCCTCGGCACGGGTCTGTTCGGGTTGAAGTTGTCCTTCGTGATCATCGAGCCCCCGACGGGTGGACCCACCGCCGCGAGCATGTCGGCCCGATCGACGCTGGCCGGTCGGGTACCGGAGCCGGCGACGCTCGCGCTGGTCGGTCTCGGCCTCCTGGGGCTCGGCGCGATGCGTCGCAGCCGGTCCGCGGGCCGTTGACCACCGCACACGCAGGCATCCGGGACGTCATCCTGCGCACCCGCTTCGGCGCCCTCCTCGCGCTCGGCGCGCTGCTCGCCGGCTGCGGCGAGGACGGATCGAGAACGGGCGCCGGCACGTCGCTGCCGACGTTCGACGATCCGAACCTCGCCACCGGCCGGTCCGTGTGGATGGCGAACTGTCGGAACTGCCACCTGACCGGCGTCGCCGGCGCCCCTGCGATCGGCGACCCCGCCGCCTGGGTGCCCCGCTTCGCGCGGGGCCGCGACGCCCTCCAGGCGAGCGCCCTTGACGGCATCGGCCACGCCGGTGCCTGGCGCATGCCGCCCAGGGGGGGCAACCCGGCGCTGAGCGACACGCAGGTGCGGCAGGCGGTCGATTACACCATCGCCGCCGTCGAGGCGCTCGGCGGCACCCGCGTCCCCTAGCAACCCGCGACTCGCAGCGCAAACGCCTCCGCGCAACCCGGGGGGACCGCGCCCTCAAGCAAAGAAGGGCCCCGCGCGGGGGGACGCGCGGGGCCACCAAGGGAGGGAAGGTTGCTAGAAAGCGGTTGCCGGGGGGCGACAACCGGTAAGCGAAGACTAGTCGAGCGGCCGGCTCGCGTCTTGATCCAGATCAACATTTATACGTAGAATTACGTAGGTCTGGGGACGAAGCCGTGCGAATCAAGCTCACCGACAAGGCTGGCGACGCGCTGCAGTTCGACTGGGACCCCGCCACGGGCGAGATCTCGGGGCCGGATGGCTGGTGGATCGACCGCGTCCTCGCGCTATGGGACGGCGTCGCCGGGCTTGCCCGCGCGGAACAGCTGGCGCCGAACCCGCGTTACTCCACCGAGGCGATGGCCCTCTTCCTGCTCGCGCAGGGCTTCCTGCCCCCCGACGAGCTGCGGGCCCCGCCTGCCCGCGACGACCCGCCCCGGCACGACACCGCCCCCTGAACCCGGACGGGGCTCCCGCGACCGTGCACCCGATGCGGCTGGGCCCGGCTCGCCGCTGCCTTGCCCGCTGCGTAGAATCCCGCAAACCCTTCAGCCGCCCGCGGATGCAGCGATGAACGACACGACCACCCCCGACGTCGGCGCCGCCATGGACGCCCTGGGCAGGCGGGCCCGCGCCGCCGCCCGCGTCCTCGCCGCCGCGCCCACCCGGCGGAAGAACGACGCCCTGGCGGCCGTCGCGGCCGAGCTCGACGCGCGCCGCGTGGATCTGGAGACCGAGAACCGCAGGGACCTCGAGGCCGGCCGCGCCAAGGGTCTCGCGGCCGCGATGCTCGACCGCCTCGCGCTCACGCCGAAGGTCATCGACGCGATGATCGAGGGCGTGCGCCAGGTGCAGGGTCTCCCCGACCCCGTCGGCGAGATCTTCGACATGAATTTCCGCCCCTCCGGCATACAGGTCGGACGCATGCGCGTACCGCTCGGGGTCGTAGGCATCATCTACGAGTCCCGGCCGAACGTGACGGTCGACGCCGCCGCGCTCTGCCTCAAGTCCGGCAACGCCACCGTGCTGCGCGGCGGCTCGGAAGCCTTCCACTCCAACCAGGCGATCGCGGCCTGCGTGCGCAGGGGTCTGGAGCACGCCGGCCTGCCCGCCGACGCAGTGCAGGTAGTCGGCACCACCGACCGCGCCGCCGTCGGCGCCATGGTCGCGATGCCGCAGTACATCGACGTGATCATCCCGCGCGGCGGCAAAGGCCTCATCGAGCGCATCAGCCGCGAGGCCCGCGTGCCGGTGATCAAGCACCTCGACGGCATCTGCCACGTCTACGTCGACGAGCACGCCTGCCTCGACAAGGCCTTCACGGTGGCGATGAACGCCAAGACGCAACGCTACGGCACCTGCAACACGATGGAGACCCTGCTCGTCGCCGCGCCCGTCGCTGCCGCGTTCCTGCCGCGGATCGCCGCCGCTTACTGGGAGAAGGGCGTCGAGCTGCGCGGCTGCGAGCGCACGCGCGCGATCCTTGGCGAGCGCTGCGTGCCCGCGACGCCCGAGGACTGGGACACGGAGTACCTCGCGCCGATCCTGTCGATCCGCGTGGTGGCGAGTCTCGAGGAGGCGATGGACCACATCGCCGCGCACGGCTCGCAGCACACCGACAGCATCGTCACCGAGCACCTGGGTAACGCCCGCCGATTCCTGCGCGAGGTGGACTCGAGCTCGGTCATGGTGAACGCCTCGACGCGCTTCGCCGACGGCTTCGAGTACGGGCTGGGGGCCGAGATCGGCATCTCGACCGACAAGTTCCACGCGCGCGGCCCCGTCGGCCTCGAGGGGCTCACGTCGGTGAAGTTCATCGTGGTCGGCGACGGGCACGTGAGGACGTGACTGACCGGTCGATGCCCGTGCGTCTGTCGCGGCCGCGGCCTCGAGCGGGCCGGCGCCGCGTAGCCGCGAGCAGCGCACAGGGATGTGCGCGATAGCGAGTGGAGTCCGGATGACCCGTCGAGCGGCGAGCGGCTACCGGCGCGAAGGCCCGCGGCGACAGAGCAGCATGTCCGCAGGGTCCGCTCGGACACGCTGCCCCTGAGATCCCGGCAGCACGGCCCGTAGAATGCTCGGCGTCCTCGGCGGCACCTTCGACCCGGTCCACTGCGGCCATCTGCGCACCGCGCTCGACGTGGTCGAGGCGCTGGGGCTGCCCGAGCTGCGGCTCGTGCCGCTGCGGCAGGCCGTGCACCGGGCGCAGCCGCAGGCGCCGGCGGCGATGCGGCTCGCGATGCTGCGGGCGGCCGTGGCGGACGAGCCGCGGCTCGTCGTCGACGACCGCGAGCTGCGTCGCGACGCACCCTCCTACACCGTCCTCACGCTCGAGTCGCTGCGCGCGGAGCGCGGACCGGACGAGCCGATCTGCCTGCTCGTCGGCGCCGACGCCTACGCCGAGTTCCTCACCTGGCACCGCCCCGACGACATCCTGCGGCTCGCGCACCTCGTGGTCATGCAGCGCCCTGGCGCCACCCTCCCGGACGACCCGGCGCTCGCGGCGTTCACCGCGCCCCGGCGCACGGAGGATCGCCGCACGCTCCGGTCCGCGCCGGCCGGCCGGATCCTGTTCCTGCCCGTCACCCAACTCGGCATCGCGGCGACCGACCTGCGCGGGCGCCTGTGCGCCGGGCGCAGCGTCCGGTGGCTGGTGCCCGACGCCGTGCTCGCGATCCTCGAGCGGGAGCGCCCCTACGCCCCACCTTGAGGCGCAGTCGACGCAGGCCGATGCGCTATGATCCGATGAGCCCCAGCCTCCCCCGAGCAGCCCCGATGCAGGTAGAAGCCCTCCGCGACCTCGTCGTTCGCACCCTGGACGACATGAAGGCCATCGATCTCTCGGTCATCGACGTCCGCGGCAGGACCAGCATCACCGACTTCTTCGTCATCGCCTCGGGGACCTCCGACCGCCACGTCAAGGCGATGGCGGAGACCGTGCTGTTCAAGGCGAAGGAGGCCGGCGAGACGCCGCTCGGAGCGGAGGGCGTGAGCGAGGGCGAGTGGGCGCTCGTCGACCTCAACGGCGTCGTCGTCCACCTGATGCTGCCCAAGGTGCGCGACTACTACCAGCTCGAGAAGCTCTGGCTGCACGACGTCGCGCGCGCCGAGCAACTGGCCAAGCACCGCGTCTGACCTCCCGGAGAGCGGGTGGAGCGCTTCGACCGCATCTTCCGCCTGCACCGCATCCTCAGGTCGCACCGGCATCCCGTGCCGCGTCGCAAGCTCGAGGAGGCCCTCGAGTGCTCGCGCGCGACCGTCAAGCGCATCATCGAGGACATGCGCGACAACCTGAACGCGCCGATCGTCTACGACCGGGCTCGCGGCGGCTACCACTACGACACGGCACACGGCACGATGTTCGACCTGCCCGGGGTGTGGCTCGGCGCCGACGAGCTGCACGCCCTCGCCGCGGCGCAGCAGCTGCTCGGCCAGCTCGAGCCCGGCCTGCTCGCCCGCGAGCTCGCCCCGATCCGGGAGCGCATCCAGCAGCTCCTCTCCGCCCAGCACGCGAGCAGCGACGAGATCCCGCAACGTGTCCGCATCCTCGGGCAGGCGACGCGACCGGCCGGTCCCTGGTTCCGCGAGATCGCCGGTGCGCTCGGACAGCGCCGTCGGCTGCGCCTGCGCCACCTGAGCCGCGCGCGCGGCGAGGTCGTCGAACGCGAGGTCTCCCCGCAGCGCCTCGTCCACTACCGGGACGCCTGGTACCTCGACGCCTGGTGCCACCTCAAGAACGAGCTGCGCACTTTCGGTCTGGACGCCATCGAGCAGGCACGTGCGCTGGGCACGAAGGCGCGCGACGTTCCGGACCCCGACCTCGATGCGCACTTCGCGTCCGCCTACGGGATCTTCGCGGGCCCGGCAACCCACACCGCCGTCCTGCATTTCACGCCGCAGAGCGCACGCTGGGTCGCGCAGCAGGAGTGGCATCCGCAGCAGGAGGCGCAGAGCCTGCCCGACGGCGGACTCGAGCTGCGCATCCCCTACGGGAACCCGACCGAGCTCGTCATGGACATCCTGCGCCACGGCCCCGACGTCGAGGTCGTGGCGCCGCAGGCGCTCCGCGACGCGGTCGCCGGGCGCCTCGCGGCAGCCGCGGCAACGTATCGCGCCACCTGACCGGCGCGTTGCCGGGGAGGGTGCCACGCTGGCCGACGCAATCGCCGTCCTGAACGCGGGCTCCTCGAGCATCAAGTTCTCGCTGTACGCGCGGGGCGGCGACGGGCTCGCCTGCGCTCTGCGCGGCCAGACCGAGGGGCTCCACACCGC
>JALORY010000124.1 GCA_025458675.1 Gammaproteobacteria bacterium
GGGAATCACCAGCACGATCGCGGCCGTCACCGCGGCGGGCCCCTCGCCCCCCACGGCGGCGGCCACCGCGAGGGCGAGATAGGTGTTCGGGCGGATCGCGCCCTGGAACAGCGAGCCGTAGGCACGGCCGTCCACCCGTCGCAGGGCGGCGGGCGCCGCCGCGAGCAGCACGCCCGCGACGCAGAGCACCGGCCCGAGCGCGACCAGCGCGACCGCGGCCGCCTCGAGCTGTCCGAAATCCGCCTTCGCCCCCTCGCGGAACAGCAACGCCGGAAAGGCGACGAAGTACGTGAAACGCTCGGCGCCCCGCCAGAATTCGCCGGTCAGGAAGCCGCTGGCGCGCAGCCCGAGCCCGATCGCGATCAGCGCGAAGACCGGCAGCAGTGCGGCGAGGGCCGCCACGGGCGGCTCAGGCCGGCGCAGCGCCTGCCGAGCGCAGCACCTCCTCGAGGCGGGCCGCGTCGACCGGGTACGGCAGGACCGCGTGAACGGCGAAACGGCCGCGCAGCCCCTCGAGCTTGGCGGCGTGCTCCTGCGGGTAGAACACGACCACCTTCACGTCGGGGTGCCGCTGCAGCACCGCCATCAGCGTCTCGAGATTGCTCGAGCGGTCGCGGAAGTCGGACTGGTAGTTGTACTCGGCCACGATCACCGCCGGCAGCCGCTCCTTGAGGAAGCTGCGCGCCTTGCGCTGTGACGCCAGCGCGACGACCTCGAAGCCCAGACGCTCGTACAGCGGGAGAAAGTTGGGGTAGCCGCCCAGTTCGATGATCGCGAGCAGCAGGGGCCGCGGCACGGACATGTCAGGCGAACACGACCCAGGTCGTGGCGATGTACTTCGCGCCGCTGCGCACGGGGGCGGCCCGGTGCTCGTGCGTCCAGAACGGCGGGAACAGCACCAGCTTGCCCCGCTCCGGGCGGACCTTGACGTCCTGGTAGAGGAACTCGGTCTCGCCGCCGGGCCCGGGCACGTCGTTCAGGTACCACAGCTCGCGCAGCGCCGCCGCCATGCAGCGGAAGAACATCTGGTCGACGTCCTGCCACTCGGGCTTGTCGCTCACCACCAGGTCGGTCGTCTTCTTGATGCCGTCCTGCCGCAGCCCCGTCTGGCCGATCACGCCGGCGCGCTGGTGCTCGGGGTGCTCCTCGAAGCGTCGGATCACCTCGTCGCAGAACGCATCAGGCAGCGCGTGCAGGCGTTCGTAGATGAAGCTGCCGGGCTTCACCTCGCGCAGGGACGGCAGCGGCACGATCGTGCGCTCGAGCGGATCGGCTGACATGAGGGGAACCCCCGGTGACGCGTCGGCCGATTATCGGCGCCGCCGACGCCGCGGGCAACGCGGCGCGTCAGAGCACGTTCTCGCCGACCAGCCGCGCGATTGCCCGCGGCACGTCGCGCGCACCCGCGCGGTGCAGGTCGAGCATCTCGTGGCCGAGCGACAGCCAGTGCTCGCGGCCCACCTGCGCGATGGCGCCGAGCGGCTCGTAGTCGCCGTCGGCCAACCACTCGCGGTAGGCGGCCGCGAGCCCGGGAAAGATCTCGCTGCGCATGCCGCTCAGGTTGCCGAAGTAGAAGTGCAGCGACCCCTCCCGGCGGGTGCGCGCCAGCATGGGGAGCGTGCGCGTGCAGTCGGCCACGTGGTCCCGCACCGCGCGGGCCATGAGCTCGGCCGGGCTGCCCGCGAGGTCGAGCAGCATGTCGTTCCAGGCCGGGCCGAGCAGCCTGCCGGCGTGAAACTCGCCGATCTCGTGCTCGATGGCGGCGTCGACCTCGTCGTCGGTCATGCGGTCGAGCGAGCCCCCGAGGTCGCGCTCGAAGTCGTAGAGGGCGAAGGCGCGCGCGAAGCCGTTGTCGGCCCGGCTCCACCGCCAGGTCTCGAGCTTCTCCCACAGCAGCCGGCGCAGCGAGTCACGGCGCACGTAGATCGTGTGGCCCTGCAGCATCGCCGGCGGCGCGCTCAGACCCCGCGCCAGCTCGCGGCCCGCGACCCGCAGGGTGAACCCCTCCTCGCCCTCGGCCCGCCGCTCGAGCCGCCCGAGGAAGAAGTGCGCCTTGGCGCCGTGCACGAGCCCGGCGCTGTAAACGAGGCCCGCCCGCTCGAGCGCGGCGTTGACGCCTTCCGCGTCGAAGGGGTCGAAGTGCCGTCCGTCGATCTCGAGCGGCGCGTAGTCGGCGTCGTCGAGCGCGGCCCAGAGCGCCTCGCGGGCGTCGAGCCACTCGCCGATCTCCTCGTTCGCCAGCCTGGCCTCGAAGTCGAGGCCACGCTCCCACCGGAAGTACTCGCGCATCCGCATGAGGTAGCTGCACATGCCGAGGTCGCCGGCGTGGCGTGCGTCGGCGATGTGGCAGTTGCGCTGCACGGCGTCCCGCAGCCCGTCCGTGTCGATGTCCATCGCGATCCCCTGGCGCCGGGGTTGCTCATGCGCCCGGCTTTCCCAGTAAAATGCTCGGAATTCGTCACGACGTTAACACGAGACCCGGACGCTGCCCAACGGGAGCAGCCCCACCGTAGGCGGGGAAATCGAAGCGCCGGGTCGGGAGGTGAGAGTGTCCGTCCGCATCAAGGCCAACTGGCACAACGAAGACGTCGAGCGCTCGCTCGACGAGATCGCCGGGGCGCTCGCGTTCATCGCGTGGCGGCTCGCCGCCGACAAGGCGATCACGCTGCACGGGGAGGACTTCGTCTACGAATCGGATCGGCAGCGGGTCGACGTCATCGTCGAGTACCTGATCTACCAGCTGGCCGTGCTCGACCGCATGGCCCGCGACCGGCTCGGGCTGTCGGACGAGGACCGGCGCGCGCTCGTGCTCGCCGTGGCGAAGCGGCTCGCGGAGCACGTCCAGGACAACAGCGTCGACCTGTTCGGACCGGGCGACTACGTCGGCCCCTTCGTGGCGCGGCTGAACGCGCGCGGCGCCGACTACGCGACGCTCGGCTTCACCGACGAGGGGCCGACCTACCCCTTCCTGCGGCACCTCGGGTGGGAGATCCAGCAGGTCATGGGGCGCGAGGGCGAGAATCGCTGGGTCATCGATCAGGTGATGGACCGGGACGGGTACGACGTCTACCGCCAGATCGACAAGGCGATCGGCAACCTGTTCGGCTGACGCCGCGGGCTCAGGGCCGCGGCGGGGGAAGCTCGCGCGCGGCGCGGAAGCGGCGATAGTCGGCGAGGATCAGGGCGTGGTCGAAGGCGAGCGGCGCCGGCGCGGCGTCCGGGTCGCAGACGAGGACGCGGCGGGCGTCGTCTGCGGCGACCGGCGTCCCGACCGCCTCCGCCACGTAGACGAGGCTCACGGTGTGGCCGCGCGGGTCCCGACCCGGGTCGGAATAACAGCCCAGGAGCGCGACGAGCCGCACCGCGAGTCCCGTCTCCTCCCGCGCCTCCCGCACGGCGGCCGCCTCGACGCGCTCGCCGACGTCGACGAAACCACCGGGCAGCGCCCAGCCCGGCGGCGGATTGCGGCGTTCGATGAGAACGATCGGCCGGCCGGGGCGGTCCGCCAGCTCGATCACGGTGTCGGCGGCGACCGGCGGCGTGGGCGGCGCGGGCATCTCAGTGACCTGGAAAAGCAAAAGGGCGGGGTTGGCCCGCCCTTGCCATCCCGGGAAGCGTCAGGGGATCAGCCCTTCTTCCAGTTCCCGAAGTTGTCGGTGTTCTTCTCTTCCCCGTCGGCGTAGCCGGCCTCATAGGCCTCGGTCACGCGCTGCTCTTCGCGCTTCGGGTTCTGAAGGAAGCCCGCCTGCCAGCCCTGGACATACTCTTCGTCGACACCCATCTGCTCCATCTTGGTCACGGCGTCGTAGTAGAACTGGTTCATATCCGCTCTCCGAGTCAACAAGCCTGCCATTCGCCCAGAC
>JALORY010000066.1 GCA_025458675.1 Gammaproteobacteria bacterium
CTCGTAGCCGCGTCCGACCAACTCCCGAACTGCCTGATTGGCCATCGCCATGGGACCCCCTGGTTATTCCGAGTGAACTACTCGGGATTTATAAGGGTCTCGCCGCGCCGATCAACGCTACGGAAACTGGGGTTGACGGCCCGCGGCGGTGGGCGCGGGCCTGGAACCGGACGTCGGTGACGATGCGCTGTCCAGGGCCGGGGCCGGCGCGGGGGACGGGGCGAGGGAGCGGGTCCGCGTCGGCACGGGATGGCTCCGAGGGCAGGAGCGGGATCTGCAGTCCCGGTGCCTGCCCGGCTAGCGCCTGCCACCCCCGGAGGCGGCGCGCAGGGCCGCGTCGAGCACGCCGGCCGGGAGCGCGCGGCGAAGCAGGGCAAAGAGATAGGTGGGAAAGGTGACGTAGTACCTCGCCTTCGGCCGCCGGCTCTCGAGCGCGTGCACCAGCGGTTTCACCACCGCCTCGGGCGGCAGCGTGAACGGCTGGGTCGCGCCTTCCTTCGTGAGCCGGGTTGCCATCGCCCGGTAGCGGTCCCGGTGCACGCTGTTCGCGGCGTCGATGTTGGCGAGGTAGGCCCGGTGGGCGTTGTCCCGGAAGCGCGTGAGGATCGGCCCCGGCTCGATCAGCGAAACGTGGACGCCGGTGCCGTGGAGCTCGAGCCGGAGGGTGTCGGCGAGCCCTTCGAGCGCGAACTTGGAGCAGACGTAGGCGCCCCGGTAGGCGAAGGCGACGAGCCCGAGCACCGAGCTGTTGTGGACGATCCGGCCCTCTCCCTGACGGCGCATCACGGGGATCACCCGGCGGGTCAGTTCGTGGGTGCCGAGCAGGTTGGTCTCGAGCTGCGCGCGCAGGACGTCCCGGCGCAGGTCCTCGACCGCGCCCGGCTGGCCGTAGGCGGCGTTGTTGAACAGCCCGTAGAGACGCCCGCCGGTGCGCTCGAGCACGGTGTCGACGGCGGCCGCGACGCTCGCGTCGTCGTCGAGGTCCAGCCGGAGGGCCTCGAGGCCCTCGGCCGCCAGCCGCTCGACGTCCGCGCCGCGGCGGGCGGTCGCGAACACGCGGAAGCCGCGCCGGGCGAGGCCGTGGGCGGCGGCGAGGCCGATGCCGGAGGAGCAGCCGGTGATCAGCACGGGACGGGACGGGGCGGTCACGGCGGGCCTCCAGGCGCAGCAGGGGAGCGCGGGGGTCAAGTTCGGTTCGGGGCTCCCGTTATACCGTGTCGGGGCGGCGGGTCGCCGCACAGCAAGCGCCAGGGTGGCCCATGAGCGACAAGTCAACGAACGCGGAAGGCAACCGCCGGCGCTTCTTCCGCATCGACGACGCCGTGCGATTCGCCTACCGGCCGCTCGCGCCCGACGAGCTCGCGGCCGGGGTGGCGCGCCTCAACGAGGGGTTGGGGGGGCCGTACGCGCTCATGGCGTCGCTCGCGGCGGTGAGCCAGCGGATGTCCGTCTCGCTGCGGCGCATCGAGCAGAAGAGCAACGACGTGGCGCAGTACCTCAAGGCCCTGGACCGGAAGATCGACACGGTCGCCCGGACCCTGCTGCTGCAGAGCTCGGACCTCGCCGCGCGGCCGCCCGAGCCGGTGAACCTGAGCGCCGGCGGCCTCGCGGTGCCCGTGCAGACGGGGCTGCCCCCCGGCACGCCGGTGGAGATCCGCCTCTTGCTGCTGCCCTCGCTCGCGGGCATCCTGGCCTATGGCGCGGTGGTCGAATGCACGACGCCGGCCGAGCAGGGCGACTTCCCGGCCGGCAGCCGGGTGATGCGCATCGACTTCACGCACATCCGCGACGAGGACCGGGACCTGCTCATCCGCCACATGCTGCGGCGGCAGGGCGAGAGCCTGCGCCGTCAGCGTGCGGCCGCGGAAGGGGACGTCGAGTAGGGCTCGAGGGGCGATAGATGGAAACTCCCAAGCTGGGTGACGAGCTGCCGCCGACCGAAGCGATGGTGCAGACGGCGCTGGTCGCCGCGGGGAAGATGCGGGAGATGGCGGTGGACCCGCACCACCTGGGCTACGTCGCGCTGTACCTGCACGAGCGCAACCAGGCGCTCGAGCGCTTCGCCCGCGACGCGGACCGCTACTTCCGCTTCGGCCAGGACGACGGGGACCGGCGGGCGCTGATGCGCCAGCTCGAGAAGCTGGCCGCCCGCGCCATCCGGCGCCCCGAGACGCCCGTCTGAGCCCTTCCCCGGGGCACCGTAAAGCGGCTTGATAATCAGGCGGTTGGCCGCCACCTTCCCGCGCGAGCGGATCCGTCGCGTGCGCCGCGCGTGCTACGATTCCGCATCACCGGGCCCGACGGGCCCATCCCCTTTTCGAGCTGAGAGCGAGCCATGCCGTTCTACGAATACCGTTGCGACACCTGTGGTCACGAGATGGAGATCATGCAGAAGATGAGCGACCCGCCGGTGGCCGAGTGCCCCGCCTGCGGCGAGCCCCACCTGCGCAAGCTGATCTCCGCGGCCGGATTCCGCCTCAAGGGCGGCGGCTGGTACGAGACCGATTTCAAGAAGGGCGCGAAGAAGAACGTCCACGAGACCGCGAGCAAGGACGCGCCGGCGCCCGCCTGTGGCAGCGGCGCCTGCAACGCCTGCCAGTCCTGACCCGCACTCTGCTGATCTGATCCCGGGCCCGGCGGGGCGCCGAAGGAGTTTGCATGCGCACTCACTACTGCGGCGCGCTCGACGCCACGCACATCGGCCAGGACGTGGAGCTGTGCGGCTGGGCACACCGCCGGCGCGACCACGGCGGCGTGATCTTCGTCGATCTGCGCGACCGCGAGGGGCTGGTGCAGGTCGTCTACGACCCGGACCTGCCCGACGTCTTCCACACCGCCGAGCAGGTGCGCTCGGAGTTCGTGCTGCGCGTGCGGGGGCTCGTGCGCCGCCGCCCGGCGGGCACGGAGAACCCGAACCTGCCGACGGGGGAGATCGAGGTCCTCGGCAAGGAGCTCGAGGTGCTGAACCGCGCCGAGACGCCGCCCTTCCAGCTCGACGAGGACGACGTCTCCGAGGACGTGCGTCTGCGTTACCGCTACGTCGACCTGCGCCGCCCCGTCATGCGCGACCGGCTGCTGCTGCGCACGCGGGTCACGCGCAATCTGCGCCGCTACCTCGACGACCACGGCTTCCTCGACATCGAGACGCCGATGCTCACCAAGGCGACGCCGGAGGGGGCCCGCGACTACCTGGTCCCGAGCCGCACCCACGCCGGCAAGTTCTTCGCCCTGCCGCAGTCGCCGCAGCTCTTCAAGCAGCTGCTGATGATGGCGGGCATGGACCGCTACTACCAGATCGTCCGCTGCTTCCGCGACGAGGACCTGCGCGCCGACCGCCAGCCCGAGTTCACCCAGCTCGACATCGAGACCTCGTTCCTGGACGAGGACGGGTTCATGGGAATCATGGAGGAGATGGTCCGGCGGCTGTTCAGCGAGGTGCTGGACACTGCGCTGCCCGACCCGTTCCCGCGCATGACCTACGCCGAGGCGATGCGCCGCTTCGGCTCCGATCGCCCGGACCTGCGCTGCCCGCTCGAGCTCGTCGACGTCGGGGACCTGATGCAGGGCGTCGAGTTCAAGGTGTTCGCCGGCCCGGCCGCCGACCCGCACGGGCGCGTCGCCGCGCTGCGCGTGCCGCGCGGCGGGGAGCGCATGTCGCGCAAGGAGATCGACGACTGCACGGGTTTCGTCGCGATCTACGGCGCGAAGGGCCTCGCCTACGTCAAGGTCAACGAGCTTGCGAAGGGGCGCGAGGGGTTGCAGTCGCCCATCCTCAAGTTCCTGCCGGACGCGGCCGTCCAGGGCATCCTCGCGCGCACCGGTGCGCAGGACGGCGACGTGATCTTCTTCGGCGCCGACAAGGCCAAGGTGGTCAACGAGTCGCTCGGCGCGCTGCGCGTCAAGCTCGGCGAGGACCTCGGCCTCACCGAACCGGGCTGGCGGCCGCTGTGGGTGGTCGACTTTCCGATGTTCGAGTGGGACGAGACCGCCGACCGCTGGATGGCGCTGCACCACCCGTTCACGGCGCCAAAGGCGGAGTCGCTCGACGCGCTCGAGGAGAACCCGGCGGGCTGCCTCTCCCGCGCCTACGACATGGTGCTGAACGGCACCGAGGTCGGCGGCGGCTCGATCCGCATCCACCGCTCCGAGGTGCAGTCGCGGGTGTTCCGGCTGCTCGGCATCGGCGAGGACGAGGCGCAGGAGAAGTTCGGCTTCCTGCTGGCGGCGCTCCGCTACGGCTGTCCGCCGCACGGCGGCATGGCGTTCGGCCTCGACCGCCTCGTGATGCTGATGAGCGGCGCTCGCACCATCCGCGACGTCATGGCCTTCCCCAAGACGCAGACTGCGGCCTGCCTGCTGACCGGCGCGCCCTCCGAGGTCGCGCCGGCCCAGCTGCGAGAGCTGCACGTGCGCTTGCGTTGAGTCCCTACAAGCGACCGGAATCGGTCCTCGTCGTCGTGCACACGCGCGGGGGCGAGGTGCTGCTGCTCGAGCGCGTCCGGCCGCGCGGCTTCTGGCAGTCGGTGACCGGCAGTCTCGAGTGGGGCGAGGCGGCGGCCGACGCCGCGGCGCGCGAGCTGCGGGAGGAGACCGGGCTCGTCGCACGGCGCGCCCTCGTCGACCTCCGCCGTGGCGAGCGCTTCCCCATCGTCCCGCCGTGGCGGGCGCGCTACGGGCCCGGCGTGCGCTTCAACACGGAGCACTGGTTCGCGGTCGAGCTGCCCGGCCGGCGGATGGTGCGGCTCAGCCGCCAGGAGCACCGGCAGTGCCGCTGGCTGCCTGCGGCCGCTGCCGCACGCCGCGCCAGCTCCTGGACCAACCGCAAGGCGATCCGGGCGATCTGCGGCGCGCGCCGGTAGCGCCGCCCCCGGGCGGCTACGGCGACCGCTCGCTGGCCGGCACGACCGGTTCCGCGGCCTCGCCGGTCGGATCCGCGGCCGCCGTTTCCCCGCGGTGCTCGCGCTCGAAGCGCTGCTTGCGGTAGTGGTTGCGCAGGCGCGCCGAGAGCCAGATGGAGAGGCCTACGACCACCAGGAGCCCGAGGGCCGTCAGCTCGTACTGCTTGATCTTGCCCATCAGGAACTCGAAGGCGTGACCGAAGCTGTAGCCGGCGTAGCCGAAGGTGGTGGCCCAGATCGCCGCGCCGATCAGGTTCAGGATCACGAAGCGGGGGGTGGCGACCTCGCTCATCCCGACGGCGAACGGCGTGACGTTGCGCAGGCCGTAGAAGAAGCGGAACGAGAGGATCAGCAGGTTCTGATGCCGGTGCACGTGGTAGAAGACGCGCTCCGTGCGCTCGCGCCACGCCGGGAACCGCACGAGCAGCTTGCGTCCCCAGAATCGGCCGATGAAGAAGTACAGCTGGTCGCCCGAGGTCGACCCCGCGAACGCGGCGAGGATGACCAGCGGCAGCTCGAGGTGACCGCTGAAGGCGAGGAACCCGGCGATCAGGACGATGGTCTCGCCCTCGAGGAAGGTCCCGATGAGGACCGCGAGGTAGCCGTACTCGCGGACGATGGCCGGCAGGTCGATCATGCCGCCACGGCCGGATCCGCCCGCGCGACGCGCATGCCGAGGACGGCCTGCTCGGCTATCCTAGGGGCGGGGACGCGCACGGCAGTCTGTCCCGCGCGAACAAGGAGAATCACCAGATGTTCCTCAGGCACCGCGAC
Source organism: Gammaproteobacteria bacterium (assembly GCA_025458675.1). GTDB lineage: Bacteria > Pseudomonadota > Gammaproteobacteria > Chromatiales > Chromatiaceae > JALORY01. Next base: position 5,673 of record JALORY010000066.1, read on the forward strand.
TCCAACGATCTCGTCGAGATCACCCAGCTCGATGCGCTCTTCGACCCCTGCGTCAGCCAGGTGCGGGGGCGCTTCCACGCGGGCGAAGAGCTGCAGGACGAGGAGGCGTTCGCCAAGTCCGTCCTGGCCTTCCCCTCCGGCGAGCCGCTGCCGGCCTGCTGGCGGGACCCGAACTACAAGCGCTGAGCCGCTCGCGCGGCCGCACCGTCAATCCTCTCCCGACCGGGGCTTCCTCGGCGGCGGCGGCGGCGTGGGCGAGTTGGGCACGATCGCCACCTCGTCCCCTTCGTCCAGCCGCGTGAACGGCTCCGCGAACTGCCGATTCACCGTCACCCGCACCGCGTCGTCGGCCAGCAGGTAGCCGCGCTCGCGCTCGCGGCGCCGCAGCAGGGCGAGCAGCGCGGCGACGTCCGGGACGTCGCCCGGCAGCGCCACCTCCTCCGCCTCCTTGTGCAGCCGTTGGGCGAGGTAGGCGAAGTACAGCACGCGGACGCGCCGCGGCGCCGCCGGCGGCGCCGCGCGGTCGCCGCGCTGGAGTCCGAGCGCCTCCAGCCGCGCGAGGTACTCGGCCCAGTGCTTCTCCTGGTTGACGCCCAGCTCGTGCAGGGTCTCCCAGGAATAGATTCCCGTGTCGTGGCCGTCGTCGAACACCAGGCGAACCGCATAGCTGCCCTGCGGCTCGATGCGGTCGATGTTGACCCCCTCCTTTCCGACCTCGGGGCGCCCCATGGCCCGTACCTCGGCCGCGCGCGAGTGGACCCGGAGGTACTCGCACGGCAGGTCGAAGCGCTGCCCGTCGGAGAACGCGATCGAGAGCACGCGCGACTTGCGGTGCAGGCTGATCTCGGTCGGGTAGAGCTCGGGGGTGCGGTCGGTCATGGCGGTGGTCTCAGCGACGCCGCGAGGCCGGCGCCCGAGGCGGCCGGAATGGTTGCACGCCGCGCGAGGGCCTTCAACCGCGCGCTTCGTGCCGTCGCCGAACGGTCAGGAAACCGCAATGCGGTCGTAATAGCGCGCCCGGTAGATCAGGCGCCGGCTGTCCGCCTCGAAACCGGTGCGCGTGTGCAGCACGTTGTTCGCGAGCAGGCCCCAGCCCGGCGCGAGGGTGGCCTCGAACGCGAGCGGCTCGTCCTCGAGCACGCGCTCGAGCGCCGCGACGGCGGCCCGGCTCGCGGCGTCCTGGCGCCAAGTGATGTTGCGCTTGCGCGCGGTGTAGCGCATGTGCAGGCGGCCGTCGCGCACCGAGAACACCGGGCCGGTCTGCTCGCCGCGCAACTCCTCGCCCTCGGCCACGTTGGGCGGGATGGTCATCACGTCCGGCTGCATCAGGGCGGCGACGTGGGCGGGGTCGAGGTCGCGCAGTCGCAGGTAGGCGATCTCCGGGTCGAGCAGGCGGTTCGCGCCGCCGGCCGCGGCCGGTCGCACGCAGTGCAGGATGAAGCCGCGGATCTGCCGGTCCGGCGCGTTGTAGTAGCCGTCGGTGTGCCAGGCGATGGGGCGGTTCGAGTACGGGATGTAGGCTGCGTGCGTGGCGTCCTGGTTGACCTGCAGCGAGGTGATCGCGTCTTCGTCCGCGCCCATGTTGTGGTCGAGCCGCTCGAGCCCGAACTGCCGGCCGAGCGCGCGCGGTATGTCCTTGTCCTCGGCCGCACCCAAAGCGCTCGCGTAGATCACCATGTTGCAGCGGGTGACGCGCTCCGCGAGCCCGGCGTGCTCGCCGGCGGAGAGCGCGCGCGGGTCCCGCACCGCGACGATCACGTCTTCGACGCGCGCGGGGTGCGCCGCGAGCTTGGCGTCGCGCCAGGCAGCGTAGGCGCGGGGGTCGGCGAGATCGAAGGGGCCGGGCATGGGGGATCTCCTCGTCGGGCCAGTCTCAGCCCACGTGGTCCAGCTCGCGGGCGCGGAACTTCACGCCCAGTGCGTGTGCCAGCCGCTCGCAGGCGGGAATGTCCACGCCGTCGAGGCCGCGGATCGCAGTGGCGGTGACGTCGGGCACGTGGCGCGGCGCCTCCCGCAGGAACCCGAGCATCTTCTCGAAGGATCCCGGCAGCCCGGGCTGGCAGACCCGCTCGTAGACCTCCGCATCCTGGGCGTTCAGCGACACGGACAGGGCGTCCACGCACTCGCCGAGCAGGGGCAGGACGTCGTCCTTGTGCACCAGGTTTGCGAGGCCGTCGGTGTTCACGCGCACCCGCCCGCCGCGGGCCTTGACCCAGCGCGCCACCTCGAGCAGCACCTTGAGGCGCAACGTGGGCTCGCCGAAGCCGCAGAACACCACCTCGGCGTATTGCCCAGGGTCGCCGATGCTGGCGACGATCTCCTCGACGGTCGGCCGGTGCGACAGGCTGAGGTCGTAGTCGTGCACCTGCGGCCGCCCCAGGGTCTTGGGGCAGAAGGTGCACTCGAGCGTGCAGCGGTCGGTGATGTTGAGGTAGAGGCGGTCGCCGATGGGGTAGCTGATCCGGTCTGGCACGTCGCGGGCTCTGGAGGGACCGCTGCACTCTAAACCGGCCCGCGCCGCAAGCCGATTGATGCCGGTCAACGCCCCGTTTCCGTCGTCGCGAGCCCCGCAGGGGCGCGGCGATCCAGCCCGCCCCGTGCGGCGGGCGCGGATGGGTTGCTTCGCCTGCGGCTCGCAACGACGGTGACACGGGTCGCAACGACGGCGCAGTCGAGTCCGCGGCGGCGGTCCGGGGTGGTATCATGCACCACTTTTCGAAGCGTCCCCGAGAGTTAGCAGAGGTTCCGCATGGCCGGGCACAGCAAATGGGCCAATATCAAGCACCGCAAGGAGGCCCAGGACAAGAAGCGCAGCAAGGTGTGGACGAAGCTGATCCGGGAGATCACGGTCGCCGCGCGCGAGGGCGGGGGCGACGCCGGCGCCAATCCGCGGCTGCGCCTCGCGATGGACAAGGCGATCGACGCCAACATGCCGAAGGACACGATCGAGCGCGCCATCAAGCGCGGCGCCGTGGGCACCGACACGGATAACTACGAGGAGATCCGCTACGAGGGCTACGGCCCCGGCGGCGTCGCGGTGATGGTCGACTGCATGACCGACAACCGCAACCGCACCGCCTCCGAGGTGCGCCACGCCTTCACCAAGCACGGCGGCAACCTCGGCACCGACGGCTCCGTCGGCTACCTGTTCACCAAGCGCGGCGTGCTGAGTTACGGTCCCGGCGTCGGCGAGGATCGCGTGATGGAGCCCGCGCTCGAGGCGGGTGCGGAGGACGTCGTGAGCTACGACGACGGCTCGGTGGACGTGCTCACCGACCCGGGCGGCTTCCCCGCGGTGCGCGCGGCCATGGAGGCCGCCGGGCTGCGCGCCGACAGCGCGGAGGTCACCTTCCACCCCTCGACCAGCGTGCCCGTCGACGGCGACGCCGCCGAGAAACTGCTCCGGATGCTCGACGTGCTCGAGGACCTCGACGACGTGCAGGAGGTCTACACCAACGCCGACATCGACGACGCCGCGATCGCCGCGGCGGGCGGTTGACGGAGTCGTGGCGTGCGCAGCGCCGTGGTGGCGAGCGGTTGCCTGCGGCTGGACGACGGCGATTTTCCCGACCGCCTCGGCCGCATCTTCGACGGCCTGCGGGCGGTGCTCGCGCAGCACGGGCCGCGCGAGGTGGCGATCGAGCAGGTCTTCGTCTCGCACAACCCGCAGTCCGCGCTCAAGCTCGGCCAGGCGCGCGGTGCCGCGATCTGCGCGGCGGTGACGGCGGGTCTGCCCGTGTACGAGTACACGCCGCGCGCGGTGAAGCTCGCGGTGGTCGGCAACGGCGGCGCCGAGAAGACGCAGGTGCAGCACATGGTGCGCCACCTGCTCGGCGTCGCGGGCCCGCTCGCGGCGGATGCGGCCGACGCGCTCGCGGTGGCGCTCGGCCACGCCCACGGGCGGACGGCGCGCGCGCTGCTCGCGCGCGAGGCGGCGGGGGGGCGGCGGTGATCGGCCACCTGCGCGGCCAGGTCGTGCACAAGCGGCCGCCCCAGCTCGTGGTGGACGTGAGCGGCGTCGGCTACGAGCTCGAGGCGCCGATGTCCACCTTCTACGACCTGCCCGCCGTCGGCGAGGCAGTGCTGCTCTACACCCACCTCGTCGTGCGCGAGGACGCCCACACGCTCTACGGCTTCGCTCGCGAGGCCGAGCGCGGCCTCTTCCGCGCGCTGCTCCGGGTGAATGGCGTGGGCCCGAAGGTCGCGCTCGCGCTGCTCTCGGGCATGAACGCCGAGGAGTTCGCGCGCTGCGTCCAGCGCGAGGACGTCGCCTCCCTGACGCGCCTGCCGGGCGTCGGCAAGAAGACCGCCGAGCGCCTCGTGGTGGAGATGCGCGACCGGCTCGAGCGGCTCGACGACCAGGCGCTCGTGGACGCCGTGCGGCCGCGGGCTGCCGGTGCCGCACCGCCCTCCGCCGTGGAGGACGCGGTGAGCGCGCTCATCGCGCTCGGCTACCGGCCGCCGGAGGCGAGCCGCATGGTGCGCGCGGTTGCGGCCGACGGGGTCGGCAGCGAGGATCTGATCCGCGCCGCGCTCAAGGCGGCCGCGCCGCAGAGCTGAGCCGCGATGGCCGAACCCGACCGCATCGTGAGCCCTGCCGCGGACCGGGACGAAGTCGCGCTCGACCGCGCGATCCGCCCGCGCACGCTCGGCGAGTACGTGGGCCAGCCCGCCGCGCGCGAGCAGATGGAGATCTTCATCAGCGCCGCCCGGGGCCGCGGCGAGGCGCTCGACCACGTGCTGATCTTCGGTCCGCCCGGGCTCGGCAAGACGACGCTCGCGCACGTGATCGCCAACGAGATGGGCGTCGGCCTGCGCCAGACCTCGGGCCCGGTGCTCGAGCGGCCGGGCGACCTCGCGGCCCTGCTCACCAACCTCGAGCCGCGCGACGTCCTGTTCGTCGACGAGATCCACCGTCTCAGCCCCGTCGTCGAGGAGGTCCTCTACCCGGCGATGGAGGACTACCAGCTCGACATCATGATCGGCGAGGGCCCGGCCGCGCGCTCGATCAAGCTCGACCTGCCACCCTTCACGCTGGTCGGCGCGACCACGCGCGCGGGCCTGCTCACGTCGCCGCTGCGCGACCGCTTCGGCATCGTGCAGCGCCTCGAGTTCTATTCGGACGCGGAGCTCGCGCACATCGTGCGCCGTTCGGCGCGCATCCTCGCGATCGAGATGGACGACACCGGGGCGACCGAGATCGCCCGGCGCTCGCGCGGCACGCCCCGCATCGCCAACCGGCTGCTGCGCCGGGTGCGCGACTACGCGCAGGTGCGGGCCGGCGGCAGGGTCTCGGCCGAGGTCGCGGACCGCGCGCTCGCGCTGCTCAAGGTCGACGCGAGCGGCTTCGACGAGCTCGACCGCAAGCTGATGCTGTCCGTGATCCAGAAGTTCGACGGCGGGCCGGTCGGCGTGGACAATCTCGCCGCCGCGATCGGCGAGGAGCGCGACACCATCGAGGACGTGCTCGAGCCCTACCTGATCCAGCAGGGCTATCTCATGCGCACGCCGCGCGGACGGGTCGCGACGCGCGCCGCCTACGAGCACTTCGGTCTGCCGCCGAAACCCGCGGCCGAGTCGTCCGCGGTCGACCTGTTCGGCGCGCCATGAACGGGTTCGCCTGGCCGGTACGGGTGTACTACGAGGACACCGACGCGGGCGGCGTCGTGTACTACGCCAACTACCTGCGCTTCCTCGAGCGCGCCCGCACCGAGTGGCTGCGTTCCCTCGGCTTCGAGCAGGACGCGCTGGCGCGCGACGCCGGCGTGATCTTCGCGGTGCGCCGCGTCGAGGTCGACTATCTGAAGCCCGCGCGTTTCAACGACGCGCTCACCGTCCACGCCCGCATCGCCGAAAGGGGGCGGGCGAGCCTCGTCTTCGCGCAGGAGGTCCGGCGCGGGGACGAGGTGCTCGTGAAGGGAATGGTCAAGGTCGCCTGCCTGGAGGCCGCGAGCTTCCGGCCGGCGCCCATTCCCGCTGCCATCGTCGAGGTAATGCCGCATGCCGACTAGCGACCTTTCCTTCCTCAACCTCGTCCTCAACGCGAGCCCGCTGGTGCAGCTCGTGATGGCGACGCTGGTGCTGGCGTCCATCCTGTCGTGGACGATGATCTTCGACCGCTCGCGGGTGCTGAAGCGCGCGCAGCGGCGGGCCGACGACTTCGAGGACCGCTTCTGGTCGGGCGGTGACCTCGCCGACCTCTACCGCCGCGTCGAGCGCGACCGCGACGACGCCACGGGCCTCGCGGCGATCTTCCACGCCGGCTTCCGCGAGTTCGCGCGGCTGCGCGAGAGCCCGGGCATCGACCCGGCGGCGATCGTGGAGGGCGCGCGGCGCGCGATGCGCGTCGCCCTGTCGCGCGAGATGGATTACCTGGAAACACACCTCAACTTCCTCGCGACGGTGGGCTCGACCAGCCCCTACGTCGGCCTGTTCGGCACCGTGTGGGGCATCATGAACGCCTTCCACGCGCTCGGTAACGTCAAGCAGGCGACGCTGAACCTCGTCGCCCCCGGCATCGCCGAGGCGCTCATCGCGACCGCGATGGGCCTCTTCGCCGCCATCCCCGCCGTGGTCGCCTACAACCGCTACTCGAACGACGTGGTCCGGCTCGAGAGCCGCTACGACGACTTCCTGGAGGAGTTCTCGAACATCCTGCAGCGGCAGGCGCACGTCGCCGCCCACCGCGGCTGAGGCACGCCATGGCCCGGCGGACCAAGTCGCGCAAGCCCATGGGCGAGATCAACGTCGTTCCCTACATCGACGTGATGCTCGTGCTGCTGGTCATCTTCATGATCACGGCGCCGCTGCTGACCGAGGGGGTGAAGGTCGACCTGCCGCAGGCCGAGGCGCGGCCGATGAACGAGGACGCCAAGCGCCCGCTCGTCGTCACCGTGGACAAGGCCGGTGGCCTGTTTCTCACCTACGACGACGACCGGACGCTGCCGGTCGGCCGGCAGGAACTGCTCGACAAGGCGGCGGCGATCCTCCGGCTGAACGCGGACATCCCGGTGCTGGTCAAAGGGGACCGTGACGTCGGCTACGGCCAGGTGGTCGGGGCGATGGTGCTGCTCCAGCAGGCCGGTGCGCCGAAGGTCGGGCTGGTCACCGAGCCGCGCGAGGAGCCGAAGAAGAAGCGGTAGCCGCCATGCGCGAGATCCTGCGCCGCAATCCGCTCGCCTTTCTCCTCGCGGTGGTCATGCACGTGGCCATCGTGGCCTTCCTGGTGGTCGGCGTCGACTGGCGGGAACGGCCGAAGCCGGTCGCGAGCGACGTTGCGATCGTCGAGGCGACGGTGGTCGACGGCGGACGGCTGGCGGCCCAGATGGAGGGCATCCGGCAGGAGCGTGCCCAGCGGGCCGCGAAGCAGCGCGAGGAAGAGCAGCGCCTCGCCGAGCTCGAGCGCCGCCGCCAGGAGGAGCAGGACCGGCTGCGCCAGGTCGAGGCGCAGCGGGAGACCCGCGAGGCCGAGGAGGCGCAGCAGCGCGTCGAGGCCCGGCAGCGCGCTCAGGAGGAACAGGCGCGGCTGGAGCACCTGCGCCAGGAGCAGGTCGAGCTCGAGCGCCGGCGCGAGCAGGAGAAGATCCGCATCCAGGAGCTCGAGGCGAAGCGCGTCGAAGAGGACCGCCGGCGTCAGGAGGCCGAGACGAAGCGCGCCGAGGAGGAACGCCGGCGTCAGGAGGCCGAGACGAAGCGCGCGGAGGAGGAGCGGCGGCACAAGGAGGCCGAGGCAAAGCGGCAGGAGGCCGAGCGGCGCCGCGCCGAGGAGGAGAAGCGCCTCATGGAGGAGGAGAGCAAGCGGCTCGCAGGGGAGCGCAAGCGCGCGGACGAGGAGAAGCGCCGCAAGGCCGAGCAGGACGCGCGCGAGCGCGAGATGCGCGAGCTCATGGCGGCCGAGGAGGCCGCGGGCGGCGGCAGGCCGGGCAGCGGCGGCAAGGGCGCCGGCGGGGGCGCGAGCGACGCCGAGCTGGCCGGGTACAAGGCCGCCGTCGAGCAGCGGGTGAAGCGGAACTGGCTGCGGCCCGCGAACACCGCGGACGACCTCACCTGCGAGGTGGTGGTGCGGCTGCTGCCGGACGGCGGCGTGCAGTCGGTGCGGATCGTCCGCTCGAGCGGCAACGGCGCGTTCGACCGCTCGGTCGAGGCTGCGGTGTTCAAGTCGGACCCGCTGCCGAAGCCGCCGGGCACGCTGCGCGAGATCACTTTCGTGTTCAAGGCAAAATGAGCGCGCATCGTCGCCGTGCTCAACGACGAGTGAGGTTCACCGAATGAAGAGACTCCTGCTGCTCATCGCGCTCTGGGGCTGGCACCTGACGGCCGCCGCCGGGCTCACCATCGAGATCACGGAGGGCGCGCAGGGTGCGCTGCCCATCGCCGTCGTGCCCTTCGGCGGCACCTCGCCCGAAGACGTCGCCGGCATCATCGCCAACGACCTCAAGCGCAGCGGCCGCTTCCGTCCGCTTCCCGTGGCCGACATGCTGGTGAAGCCGCACCAGGCCTCGGAGGTCGATTACCGCGACTGGCGGGCGCTCAAGCAGGAGAGCCTGGTGGTGGGGCAGGTGAACGGCGGCCCGGGCAACTACCAGGTGCGCGTCGAGCTGCTCGACGTCTTCCGCGGCCAGGGCCTCGGCAGCTGGCAGTTCAACGCCGCGTCGCAGCGCGACCTGCGCGCGACCGCTCACCACATCGCCGACCTCGTCTACGAGGCGCTCACTGGCGAGCGCGGCGCCTTCGCGACCCGCATCGCCTACATCACCGGGCTGCGCAGCGCGGACGGCAAAGAGCGCGTCGCCGTGCAGGTCGCGGACTCCGACGGCGCGAGCCCGCAGACGATCTTCTCGTCCACCGAGCCGGTGCTGTCGATCTCCTGGTCGCCGGACGGACGCCGCCTCGCCTACGTCTCCTTCGAGAACCGCAAGCCGGCGATCTTCGTGCAGGACGTGTACAGCGGCCAGCGCCAGAAGGTCGCTGACTTCCCCGGCATCAACGGCGCGCCCGCCTGGTCGCCGGACGGCCGCGAGCTCGCGGTGACGCTGTCCAAGGACGGCAACCCCGACATCTTCGTGCTCGACGTCGCCTCGGGCAGCGTGCGCCCCGTGACGCGCCACCCCGCGATCGACACCGAGCCGGCCTGGTCGCCCGACGGCCGCTCGATCATCTTCACTTCCGACCGCGGCGGCCAGCCGCAGATCTACAAGGTGTCGGCCGCGGGCGGCGAGCCGCAGCGCATCACCTTCGAGGGCAAGTACAACGCCAAGGCGTCCTACTCGCGCGACGGCAGGTACATCGCGATGGTGACGCGCGACGGCGGCGACTTCCGCATCGGCGTGCTCGACACTTCGAGCAAGGCGTTCCGCACCGTCAGCGACGGTCCGCTCGACGAGTCGCCGAGTTTCGCGCCCAACGGCAGCATGATAATTTACGCCGCGCGCGCGCAGGGCCGGGGCGTGCTGTACGCGGTGTCGGCCGACGGCCGCACGCGCCACCGCCTCACGCTCGACGTGGGCGACGTCCGCGAGCCGGTCTGGTCGCCTTTCTCCAACCGCTAGAGGAACGTCCGAATGAACACTCGCACTCTCGCCCTGGCTGCCTTCGCGGCGCTGGCACTCGCGCTCGGCGGCTGCTCCTCGATGAAGAAGTCTGACGGCACCGAGGCCCCGGTGTCGGACGCGACCGGTGCGGGGGCGGGCGCCGGCGGCGTCGGCGCGGGTGGTGGCCGCTGGTCCGGCGGCGCGCTCGACGACCCGAGCAGCCCCCTGTCGAAGCGGGTCCTCTTTTTCGAGTACGACAGCGCCGAGCTGCGCGCCGACTCGATGGACGTGCTCCGTGCGCACGGCAGCTACCTCGCCGGCAATCGCGGCACCAACGTGACCGTCGAGGGGCACTGCGACGAGCGCGGCTCGCGCGAGTACAACCTCGCGCTCGGCGAGCGCCGCGCCCAGGCGGTCAAGCGCTACCTCGAGGCCGACGGCGTCTCGGCGGCACAGATCAGCATCATCAGCTACGGCGAGGAGCGCCCCGCCGACCCGGGCCACGACGAGAGCGCCTGGGCCCAGAACCGCCGCGCCGTCCTCGTCTACTGACGCGCCATGCGCGCGCCCGCCGCCAAGGTCCTGCTGGCGCTTGCGGTGACGGGCGCGCTGTCGGCCGCTCCGGCGCTCGCCGGAACCGAGGACCGCCTCGATCGACTCGAGGCGCGCGCGCAGGTCATCGCCGACCTCGCCATGGACGTCGACCGGCTCAAGCGGGAGAACCGCGAGCTGCGCGGCACCGTGGAGGAGCTCGAGAACCGCGTCGAGCAGCTGACGCGGCGCATCCGGGAGATCGCGACCGACTTCGATCAGCGCCTGCTGCAGCGGCAGGCGGCGCCCGCCCCTCAGGCGGCGGCCCCGGCCCCACCGGCGCAGCCTCCCGCCGCGAAGCCGGCGCCGGGCAACGGCGCACCGTCGGCTGCGCCGGCCGACCACGCGGGCGAGCAGGCGGAGTACGAGGCGGCGTTCAAGGCGCTGCAGCAGAAGAAGTACAAGGAGGCGACTGCGGGGTTCCGCAGCTACCTCAGGAAGTATCCGGCTGGCGACAACGCCGACAGCGCGCACTACTGGCTCGGCGAGGCGCTCTACGTCAACGACGACGAGAAGGGCGCGCTCGGCGAGTTCCAGACGGTGCTCGACAAGTACCCGCAGAGCAGCAAGGCGCCGAACGCGCTGCTCAAGATCGGTTACATCCAGCACGCGACGGGTGACCGCAAGAAGGCCGAGGCGACGCTGACGCGCGTGGTGAAGCAGTACCCGCAGACGCCGGCCGCGAAGCTCGCGCAGCAGAAGCTCGACGCGATCCGCGCCGAAGGCCGGTGACCGGCGGGGCCGTCCCGTCGCCCGCTCCGCTGCGGGTGACCGAGATCTTCCTCTCCCTGCAGGGCGAATCGCGCACCGTCGGCATCCCGACCGTGTTCGTTCGCCTCACCGGCTGCCCGTTGCGCTGCCTCTACTGCGACACGACCTACGCCTTCCGGGGCGGCGAGGCGACGGACGTCACCTCGGTGATCGCGCGCGTCGCATCCTACGGCGTGCGGCACGTGACCGTGACGGGCGGCGAGCCGCTCGCCCAGGCCGCCTGCCTGCCGCTGCTCGTGGCGCTGTGCGACGCGGGCCACGCCGTGTCGCTCGAGACCAGCGGCGCGCTCGACGTCTCGGCCGTGGACCCGCGCGTCGTGAAGGTGCTCGACCTCAAGACGCCGGGCTCTGGCGAGGTCGCGCGCAACCGCTACGAAAACCTCGCGCACCTGACCCCGCAGGACCAGGTGAAGCTCGTTCTCTGCGACGCGGCCGACTACGCGTGGGCGAGGGCGCAGCTCGCCGAGCACCGCCTGGCGGAGCGCTGCGAGGTGCTGCTCTCGCCGAGTCACGGCCAGCTCGACGCGCGCTCGCTCGCCGAGTGGATCCTGCGCGACCGGCTGCCGGTGCGTTTCCAGATCCAGCTGCACAAGATCCTGTGGGGCGAGGAGCGCGCTCGATGATCGAGGCGGTCGTGCTGCTCTCCGGCGGCCTCGACTCGGCGACGGTGCTCGCGATGGCGCGTGCGCAGGGACGTGTCTGCCACGCGCTCAGCCTCGACTACGGCCAGCGCCACGCCGCCGAGATCGCCGCGGCACGACGCGTCGCGCACACGCTCGGCGCGGTCGAGCACAAGGTGATCCCGATCGCGCTCGACGCCTTCGGCGGCTCCGCACTCACGGATCCGCGCATCGCCGTGCCGGAAGGGGAGACGACGGGTATTCCGGTCACCTACGTCCCGGCCCGAAATACCGTTTTCCTCGCGCTCGCGCTCGGCTGGGCCGAGGTGCTCGGCGCGCGTGAGCTCCACATCGGCGTCAACGCCCTCGACTACTCGGGCTACCCCGACTGCCGGCCCGAGTACATCGCCGCCTTCGAGCACCTGGCGAACCTCGCGACCAGGGCCGGCGTCGAGGGCGAGCGCTTCCACGTGCACGCGCCGCTGATCGCGATGACGAAGGCGCAGATCATCCGCGAGGGGGTGCGGCTGGGCGTCGACTACGCGCTCACGGTGTCGTGCTACCAGGCGGACGCCGAGGGCCGCGCCTGTGGCCGCTGCGACTCCTGCCGGCTGCGCGCGCGCGGCTTCGCCGAGGCGGGCGTGCCCGACCCCACGCGGTACCGGTGACGCGCGCAGCACACCCCCGTCACTGCGATCGC
>JALORY010000067.1 GCA_025458675.1 Gammaproteobacteria bacterium
AGCAATCCGCCGCTGCGGTCCTGGCGCTCCTGCGCGAGCGCGGCATCATCGGCTGAGACGCCCGTCATCGCGAGCCCCGCAGGGGCGTGGCGATCCACGGCCTCGTGGATTGCTTCCCGCTACGGCCTTCGGCCTTGCGGTTCGCAATGACGGGGGATTGCTTCGGCCTGCGGCCTCGCAAAGACGGTGGCGCGGCCCTCGCAAAGACGGTGGCGCGGCCCTCGCAAAGACGGTGGCGCGGCCCTCGCAAAGACGGTGTCGCGGCCCTCGCAAAGACGGCGTCGCGGCCCCCGCAAAGACGGTGTCGCGGTTCGCAGTGGGGTTGCCGGGACGTGCGAGGGGCTTCGGGATCGTTCAGTAGATCAGGTACCGCGCCCGCACCGGCAGGAAGGCTTTCGCCTGGCGGTCCGCCAGCGCGCGAGCGTCCGCGAAGGGCCGCCCGTCCCTGATCGCGTCGAGCACCTCCCGCGAGCCGAGGTTGCCGAGGATCCGGTCGATCTGCAGCTCCTGGGGATGGAGGCGCTGCAGCGCGTAGGCGAGCGCGAGGCCCACGGCCGGCGCGTCGAGCGCGCCGCGGTCCGCGACCTCGACCCGCACGCCCGCGCAGCGCTTGCCCGCGTGCGTCGCCGTCTCGGGCGTGAACGTCGTCGGCGCGAAGCGCACGCCCGGCAGCCCGAGGGCGTTCAGCGCACGGGCGAGGGCCGCACCGTCGATCCACGGCGCGCCGACGATCTCGAACGGGGTGTCCGTGCCGCGGCCGACCGACACGGGCGCGCCCTCGATCATGCCGACGCCCGGATAGAGCACGGCGGCGTCGACCGAGGCCAGGTTGGGCGACGGCGGGATCCACGGCAGGCCGGTGTCCTCGTGGAACGCGTCCCGCCGGTAGTGGCGCATGGCGACGACGTGCAGCTCGACACCGATCCCGGCCTCGCCGACGAACAGCCGCGCAAGCTCGCCGAGCGTCATGCCGTGGCGCGTCGGCAGAGGCCAGTAGCCAGTGAACCCGCGCTGCGCGGCGTCGAGCACCGGCCCCTGCACGGTCTTGGCGTCGAGCGGGTTCGGCCGGTCGAGGACGTACACCGCCACGCCTTCCTGACCCGCCACCTCCATCAGATAGGCGAGCGTGGTCGCATAGGTGTAGAAGCGCGTGCCCGCATCCTGCAGATCGACGACCACCGCATCGAGCCCGCGCAGCTGCTCGGCCGCGGGCCGCTTCGACTTGCCGTACAGGCTGCGCACCGGCAGGTTGGTCGCGGGGTCGCGGCCGTCGCGCACCTGCCCTTCCTGCGCCGAGTCGAGGCCGTGCTCGGGGCTGAACAGCGAGACCAGCGAGACGCCCGGCGCGGCCGCGAGCGCATCGATGGTGCGTCGACCGGCGCCGTCGACGCCGCTGCGGTGCGTGAGCAGCGCCACGCGCTTGCCGCGCAGCGGCGCGAAGCGTTCGTCCTCGAGCACGTCGATCCCGGTGCGCACCGGCCGCGCGACCTCCTTCGGGACGAACGGGGCGACGCGCCCGCGTTCCTCCGGGTGGCGCGTCGCGAGCTCGCGGGCGGGCAGCGGACCGGCCGACTCGCTCACGGCGGCCACCACCCGTGCGCGCAGCGGCATCGCGTCGCCGTCGCGCAGCCGCGTCCGGTTGCTGAGCACCACGACGTAGAGGCCGCGCGTCGCGTCGAGCCACAGCCCCGTGCCGGTGTAGCCGAGGTGGCCGATCGCACCGAGCGCAGGCAGCGCCGCGCGGTTCGCCGCGAGCGGCGCTTCGAGACGCCAGCCGAGGCCGCGTGGCGTGACGCCGGGCGGGGTCTGCGGCACGAACAGCAGGCGGACCGACTCCGGCGTCAGCAGGGCGCCGCCGCCCGCCAGGAGGGTGCGCGCAAAACGGGCGAGGTCATCGGCCGTGCCCATGAGCCCGGCGTGCCCGGCGGCGCCCCCGGCAACGCGCGCCAGCGGATCCTGCACGGGGGCCTCGGACTGGTCGGGCGCGGCCGAGGGCGCGACGCGGGCGAGGTCGCCCCGCGAAGCGGTCGGGGCCGCGAGAAAGCCGGTGTCCTGCCAGCCCAGCGCGGGCCGGAGATGGCGGTCGGCGTAGGCCGCGAGCGACTCGCCGCTCACTTGCTCGACGATGCGCCCCAACGCGAGGAAGCCGACGTCGCTGTAGCGCGCGTCGCGCCCGGGCGGTCCGAGCGGCTTCGCTTCCGCGACCGACCGCCAGAGCCCGGCGGCGTCCTTCGCCTTGCCGGGGTCGACGCCGGCCGGCAGACCGGCCGTGTGCGCGAGCAGCTGCCGCACCGTGATCGCCTGCTTGCCGTTCGCGCCGAAGGCGGGCCAGTAGCGCGCGGCCGGTGCGTCGAGGTCGAGACGACCCTGCTCGGCGAGCTGGAGCACGGCGACCGTGGTGAAGACGGCCTTGGTCAGGGAGGCGAGGTCGAAGACCGTGTCGACCGTCATCGGCGGCGCGGAGGCGTCCGCGTCGCGCCGGCCGAAGGCCTTGCGGTAGAGGATCCGCTCGCCCTGCCCCACCAGCACCACCGCGCCCGGAACGCGGCCGGCAGCGATCTCGGCCTCGACGACCGAGGCGACGGCGGACAGGTCGGCCGAGCGCATCGGCGCCCCGCCCGCGGCCCGAGCGCCCGGCATCACCGCCAGCAGGCCGACGCCGAGCAGCGCGGCGAACAGGCACGCGCCGAGGCGCGCGCCGGCGCCGTTCATTCCGGCAGCAGGCCCGCGTCGGTGTAGGCGTTGCGCGGGTTCCAGAGCATCCAGCCCGTGCTGCCGAACTTCTCGCTCGCCCGGATCTGCGCGCGGATCTCCTCGTCGGTGAAGTGGCGCCGATCGAAGGCGTAGTCCTTGAACGCCTGCAGCCAGGGCCGGAAGCGCGTCGGCGGCAGGCCGGTGCGCTGGCCCGCGCGCTTGAGCGTGAGGTGCACGGTCTCGTACGGCGCCTGCACCGGGTTGCGGTAGCCGGGGATGCCGAACTGGAAGCCCGACGGGTAGAGCATGAGCGAGAGGTAGTCGACGCTCGGCGCGACCGACGCGAGCGTCTGGCCGATGTCGGTGTCGTTCTGGTTCCAGGCCACGTAGCCGAACAGGTCGGCCGAGAGGAACACGTTGTAGGGCACGAGCCGCTCCCGCGCCGCCGCGAGGAAGCCGCTGATGGCCGCCACCCGGTTGGCCTCGGTGTTGGGGACGCCGAACACCACGCCGCGCCGGTCGGGGAAGCGCACGTAGTCGAACTGGATCTCGTCGAAGCCGAGGCGGGCGGCCTCCTCGGCGATCGCGATGTTGTAGTCCCACACCGCCTTGCGCGAGGCGTCGACCCACTGGAGCTTCTCGCGGTCCCGGAAGACCCCGCCGTCGCTCGTGCGCACCGCCAGCTCGGGGCGCGCCTTGGCGAGCACGTCGTCCTTGAAGACGACGATGCGCGCGATCAGGTAAACGCCCTTCCCTTTGAGGTCCTGCACGAGGCCACGCATGTCCTTCACGGTCGTCGTGGTGCGCGCGCCGATCTCGTTCGCGAGCGCGACCTCGCTCGGGTAGGGGATCTTGCCGAGGTCGCCCTTGACGTCGACCACCAGGGCGTTGAGCGGCGTGCGGCCCATGAGGTCGAGGGCATTGCCGCGCAGCGTCTTGCTGCCGATGCCGTAGAAGGAGAGATAGAGCGCGCGGGCGTCGAAGGGATCGAGCACGATCACGCTGTCGTCGCGCCCGAAGCTGCGCTCCACCCGGTTGAAGCCGGGGGCGCGCGCGCCGAGGGTGACCGGGACGCAGGAGTCCTCGATGTCCGGCAGAGTGAATCGACCGTCGGCGTCGGTGGTGACCGCGCGGCCACCCGCCGTCACGATGGCCTGCGGGACGGGGTCGAGCGTCGCGCCGCTCAGCACCCGGCCGCTGAGGGCCTGCGCCGGCGGCACGACGACGAGCAGCAGGGACGCGAGGCCGGCGAGCAGCCCGCGGCGCCGGCAGGTGACGGGTGCGCCGGGGTCGATACCGGATCCGCCGCGCGACACGGCAATGCGACGGCCGAGGCTCATCGGGTCTTTTCCTCCTGGGGTGCGATGCGTCTGGCGAGGCCGTTGACGCCGACGGCGTCGACGATCATGAAGCGCGGCAGCGCCTGCGCCGGGTCAGTGCCACGGGCGCGGCGCTCGCCGAGCGCGAGCGACGCGCGGTAGCCGGCGGCGGCCGCGGCGGCCTCGAGGTCGGGATCGTGGATGCCGAAGGGCCAGGCCAGCACGTCGGCCTCGACCCCGAGGCGCTGCCGGAGCACTGCGCGCGGCTTCTCGAGCTGCAGCTTGACCAGCTTCTGGTAGGCCGCGTCGTCGAGGCGCTTGCGCTCGGTCTTGAAGTTCGGGTGCCAGTAGGTGTGCGACTGGATCGACACCAGCCCGGTGTCCTTCATCTCGCGCAGCTGGTCCCACGTCATCGCGTAGGAGGCGTTGCCGATGGCCGAAGGGTAGATGAAGAGCGTCACCGGCAGCCGGTCGCGGCGGACGATCGGCAGCACGTCGGAGTACACCGTCGCGTGTCCGTCGTCGATGGTGATCGCGACCGCCTTCTCGGGCAGCGGCGCCCGGCCGGCGAGGCCGTCGATCACGGTGTCCAGCGGGACGACCTGCCAGCCTTCCGCACGCAGCCGCGCGAGCTGCTCCTCGAACACGCTGGTCCGCGTGGTCATGCTGTCCGGTACCGCGGGGCCGAAGCGGTGATAGCAGAGGATCACCGCCTCGCCGCCCACCGCCGCGCGGCTCCACGCGCCGAGCAGCAGGGACAGGAAGAGAAGGAAGAGAAACGGCGTCGACGCCGTGCGGTCGTGCCTCGAGGAAGGCGTCGGGGTAGAACCGGGAACCAGCGGCGACATGGGCTCCTTCTGTCGTGTGAAAGCCGCATCGGGCGGCGACCCCGGTCGGCGTTCGCAAGAGCGTAGTCGCGACCGTTGCCTCGCGCAAACGCAAACGCGAACGCGCAGCACCGGTCGGGGCTAAGATGGCGTCAGCGCACCGGCCGCCACCGCGATGGGACACCTCCTCGCCACCAAGTCCGCCCTCGTCCCGCTGATCGACCGCCTGAACCGCTACCCGATCGGGCTCGTCGACAGCCCGACGCTGCGCGAGATCCTCTCCCTGCTCTTCGACGCGCGGGAGGCGTTCGTCGCGTCCCGCTTCCCGCTGCGCGAAGCGACGCGCGACGAGCTCGCCGAGCTGACGGGCCTCGACGCCGCCGAGCTCGGCCCCCTGCTCGAGTCGATGGCCGGCAAGGGACTGGTGATGAACCTGCCCTACGGCGGCGAGACCTATTACCTGCTGATGCCCGGACTCATCGGCTTCATGGAGTTCACCTTCATGCGGCGGCGCGCGGACCTGCCGATGGCCGAGCTCGCGCGCCTCATGACCGACTACCTGCACGAGCGGGGCCGCGCCGGGCAGGCCGGCGAGTTCTTCGGCAGCCGCACCCCGCTCACCCGCGCGCTGCCCTACGAGGACCGCATCCCGGTCGAGTCGCGGGTGACGCCCTACGAGGACGCGCGCCGCATCATCCGGGACGCCGACTACCGGGCCGTGACGATGTGCTACTGCCGGCACAAGAAGGAGCACCTCGGCCAGTCCTGCCGCAAGGGAGCGCCGGTCGACGGCATCTGCATGGTGCTCGGCGAGGGCGCGCGCTTCCTGGTGCGTCGGGGCTTCGCGGAGGAGCGGACCGAGGCGCAGATGCTCGACGCCCTCGATCGGGCCCGCGCGCTCGGCCTCACCCACGTCACCGACAACGTGCGGGACCGGCCGTCGTTCATCTGCAACTGCTGCCGCTGCTGCTGCGAGCTGCTCGCCGGCGTGCAGATGGGCTTCCACGACGGCATCGCGAAGACGCCCTTTCTCGCGGCCATCGACCCGGCGCGCTGTGACTACTGCGGCGAGTGCCTCGCGGCCTGCAACGTGAAGTGCATCGGGCTCGCGGACGCGGCGCGCGCGCTGCCGCGGGACGCGCGCTACGGGGCGGTCGACGCCGCCGTCTGCCTCGGCTGCGGTGCCTGCATCGCGAGCTGCGCCCACGGGGCGATCGCGCTGGTGCCGCGGCCCCGGCCGGCGCGCCCGCCGCGCACCAAGGCGGCGATGTTCGCCCGCATCCTGTGGGAGAAGGGGCGGCTCGCGCCCTTCGTGGTCGAGGCCCTGAAACGGCCGTGGCGGGTGCTGCGGCGCGGCCGCTGACGACTACCGCCCCTGCAGCCGGTGCAGGTAGTCGAGCAGCGCGAGGATGCGCGAACGGACGAAGGCCTCGCTGTTGACGCCGTAGCCGAAGAACGCCTTCTCGGCCCGGGTCAGGTAGTCCTGGCCCCAGATCGGCATCGCGCGCGGTCCGTGGGCCTTGACCTCGTCCCGGCCGTCGATCAGGCGGTAGACCCGCTGGTGGGGGAAGACTCCGCCGTTGCGCGCCGTCAGCGTCGTGAGGTCCGGCATCGGCACGGTGAGCAGCGCCGCGAAGCTGCCCTTGCCCTTGCCGTCGAGGCCGTGGCAGACCGCGCACTTCTCCTCGTAGTCGATCTGGCCGACGTCCATCAGCTCGGCGGCACGGCCACCGCCCGACCCGACGGCGAGCGCCACTCCCACGGCAACGACGCACCTGCGCACCATCTCTCCGACCTCCCGTCGCCCGCGGCCTTCGCGCCGCCGCACGCCAGACCCGCTGATCACACTATAGTCCCCGCCGCGGCGGGGGCTCCCTACCCGCCGGCGACCGGAGGCGACGGCGTTCCCTTGTACTGCCAGTAGTACTTGATTGCGCGCACGACGAATCGGCGCGTCTCCTCGTAGGTCACCCGTCGCCGCTGCCGCGCCATCGTGCCCTCCCCTGCGTTGTAGGCCGCGAGCGCGTGGCTGATGTTGCGGTACTGCCGCAGCAGGCGGGCCAGGTGCTCGGTGCCGATGTCCAGGTTGGCGATCGGGTCGCACAAATCGACCGCGCCGTAGTCGCCTGCGGTCACCGGCATCAGCTGCATCAGCCCGACGGCGCCGTCTCCCGACACCGCCACCGGGTTGAAGCCCGACTCCGCCGCGATCACCGCGTGCACGAGCGCGGGCTCGATGCGCCGGCGCTCGGCGGCACGGGCGATCGCGGGCGTGAGGCGCTTGCGGTTCGCGGCGCTGACGGTGCCGGGCGGAGGCACCTCGTACCCGGCCGGCACCGGACACTGCAGGTTGGCCTCGGCGGCGAGCGAGACGAGCAGCAGGCACCCGGCGAGACGTCCCACGCGCTGTGCCGTGCCTAGAACCAGACCTCGGGGTAGCGCCGCGAGGGCGCCAGATTGTTCACCAGCAGGCCGACCACGAGCAGGACCAGCGGCCCGAGGGTGGCCGGGACCAGGACGTAGAGATAGCCGAGCTGGTGGATCTGGTCGGACCCCACGACGGCGATCAGCGCGGTCGCGCCGCCCGGCGGGTGCAGCGTCTTGGTGGCGTGCATCAGGGCGATGGCGGTCGACACGGCGAGTGCCTGGGCCAACCACGGGTCGCCGCCGAACAGCTTCCACGCCGTGACGCCGACGAGCGCCGACAGGACGTGCCCGCCGACGAGGTTGCGGGGCTGGGCGAGCGGGCTGCGGACCGCGCCGTAGACCAGGACGGCGGAGGCGCCGAACGAGCCGATCATCAGCGTGAGGTCGGTGCCCGTGAAGAACAGGTGGCCGACGCCGGCGATCGCGGCAATGCCGAGGAAGCCGCCGACCCAGGACCACAGGATCTCGCTATTGCTGACGCGCGGCGGACTGCCCTTCGTCGTGCCGCGCATCTTGCGGAGGTACTCGCGGAGCGCGCTCATCCCGGCAGCCCCCCGCCGCAGGCGCCGAGGAAGTCCTTGCGCAGCAGCAGTCCGCGCAGCCGGCCCTCGGCGTCGACCACCGGCATGCTGCGCCCCTCGTGCCGGGCGAACGCGGCCACGATGTCGCCGAAGCCCGCCCCCACGGGGACCGTCACCGCCGGCGCGCTCATCACGGCGCCCACGGCCGTCTCGTGGCAGCGGTGACCGAAGCTCGCCGCGTCCTCGAGCAGGCGCAGCAGCAGGGCGAGGAAGGTGTCGGCGTTGAGGCGGCGCAGGAAGTCGGTCTCGGTGAGGACGCCGACCACGCGGTCCTGGTCGTCCACCACGGGCAGGCTCTTCAGTCCCTGGCGCGCGAGCGATCGCGCCGCCTCGTCCATGCGCAGCCCGGGGCGCAGCGGCTCGATGCCCACGCGCATCAGCCGGCCGGCGCGCACGTCGCGGAAGTGCCGCTCGAGGGCGTGGGCGTGCGCGAGCTGGTAGAGCTCGCGGAAGTCGCTGGTCGTGATGTCGAGGTAGCCCGGGATGCGCTGCATCGCGTCCAGGATGTCGTCGTCGGACAGGTCGAGCTCGGGCATGTCGCCTCCGGGTCGGTGACAGGGCGGGTCACGACCGGGGAAGCTAGCAGCTCCTGCCGGGCTACTCCTTGAGCTTGATCGTCAGCTGCCCGTCCGTGACCTGGACGTGCTCGATGCCCGCGGCGAAGCTCTGCCAGAAGCCCGGCCCGCCGCCGAACTCGCCGACCAGGTCGACGTTCTTGAGCCCGCCCAGCCAGGCGTTCGGGATGGGCACGCCCCACACGCTGACGCCCGTGAGCGCCACCACCGGCTTGTCGCCGACGTACCGCAGCTCGAGCCCCGCCGTGACCTTCAGGGTCTTGCCGCCCAGGATCGGAAACTCGGGGTCCAGGGGCACCAGGAGCTTGGCGCTCGCCAGGTTCTCCGAGAGGTCGATGGCGAGCCGCTGCGCGAGATCGGTGTCGCGGGCGAGCAGCGCGTTCAGCTCGCGCGTGCTGAGGCTGACCTCGCGCTTGGCCCCTGCCTCGCTGTAGCGCTCGGGCGCCAGCGTCCCGCCCGGCGTCGGGGCCGACGGCGTACCGCTGCGCGCCGCCGTGGGGTCCAGCCGCTCGAGCTTCTCGCTCAGGACGGTCTGCTCCTTCTCGCTGAGCCGAACCGGGGTGAACGCGGTCGGGAACAGGTAGCGGCCCATGACCCAGAAGGT
This sequence comes from Gammaproteobacteria bacterium, assembly GCA_025458675.1. Classification (GTDB taxonomy): domain Bacteria; phylum Pseudomonadota; class Gammaproteobacteria; order Chromatiales; family Chromatiaceae; genus JALORY01. Next base: position 9,028 of record JALORY010000067.1, read on the forward strand.
CGCGGCAGACGCGATCACAGCCACGAGCACGACGATCAGGAGCGTCTTGCCCAGGCCCAGCCCGCGCTGCGGCGGGACGGGCTCCAGCGGTGTCTCACGAATCTCCATGCGGCGCCCTCCCGGCTCTCGCCCCTCGCCC
>JALORY010000125.1 GCA_025458675.1 Gammaproteobacteria bacterium
TACAAGGGCATTCTGAGCCTCCCAGCGCTGATTACCGACCCGCTCGTCGGCGCCATCAACGAGTTGTTCGGCACCGACTTCGTCAAGATGGGCGAGGGCGTCGACCAGGTCTCCGACCGGCTCGGCGTGCCGCGGCTGGAGGGGCGCCCCGGTCAACTGATCGAGAACCTGGCGGGCGCCGGGGCCGGCGGCATCACGGGCGCCGGCATCATGGCGCGGGCCGCGACGATCCCGGCGAACGCGCAGGGCGTGCCGGCCAGCGTGCTGCGCACCCTCGGCGAGCGCCCGCTCAGCCAGGGCGCGGCGGCCGGCGCCGGCGCCTACGGGGCGCACGTCGCCAAGGAGCACGGCGCCGGCGAAGGGGGCCAGCTCGCCGCCGGCATGGCCGCCGCGACGCTCGCCCCTGCTGTCAGCGGGGCCGGCAGCATGGCCCGTTCGCTGGCAACCAGTGGCGGGCGCTACGACACCGCGGCGCAGGCGCTGCGGGCGCTAACGTATGACCCCGACGCCGCGCTCGCGCGGCTCGACGACTCGCTGAGCGGCGGGCAGCGCCTGCGGGCGCCGAAGACCGACCCCAGCGTCCCGCCGTTCCGGCCCATGACGGCGACCGAGGCCGCCGACCCCGGCCTGCTCGCGATCCACGAGACGGTGCGCGGGATGCCGGGGCAGACCCCGCGCTTCGTCCAGCAGGAGACGCAGAACAACCAAGCGCTGCTCGGCTACCTGTCGCGCAAGTTCGGCCAGGAGCGCGCCGCCATCATCGCGAAGCGCGACGTCGAGATCGAGCCGCGCATCAAGGAACTGGCGCGGAACAGTCGGCCGACCAACCCGACGCCCTTCATGGCGAAGCTCGACGCCCTGGAGATGGTGCCGCGCGGCCAGGACATCGAGGCGCGTGCGGTCATCGCGGCCGTGCGCAAGGAATTCGACTCGCTGTTCGAACGCGGCGGCTACGACTGGATCACCAACCCCATGTACCTGTACCAGGGGCCGCGCAAGACGATCAACGCGATGATCGAGAGCAAGTCGGCGGGCGACACGTCGCTGACCAAGAACTCGCAGGCGCTGCTGCTCAAGTTGCGCGACTCGCTCGACCAGGTCATCGACGACGGGATGCCGGGTTACCGCGACTACTGGATGCGCTCCTACGCCAAGATGTCCGCGGCGGCCGAGCGGCGCGCGATCTTCGACGACATCGTGCAGCGCGCGAGCGCGACGGCGCAGACCGATCTGAAGGGCGCGCCGATGGTGCAGGCGTCGCGTTTCGAGACCGCGATGCGCAACGCGGCGAAGCAGTACGGCAACCTGCCGACCGACTTCGCCAAGTTGACGGCGGGCCAGAAGCAGGCACTGGTCAACGTGCAGGCCGAGTTGCGCAAGGGCGCGATGCTCGGCGCGGCGCGGATGCGCGGCTCGGACACCTTCAAGAACCTGTCGATGGGCGCCCTGGTGGGGCGCCTGGTCGCCGGCGGCGGCCTGGGCGATGATGCCCCCAAGTGGGTGCGCATGATCGCTGACAAGGTGCCGGTGAAGCTCACCGGCGGGGCCGACGAGGAGGTCATCGACCGGCTCGCCGAAGCCCTGCTCGACCCCGAGATGGCGAAGCACCTGCTGGTGCGCGCCAACGCAATGGCCGCGGACTCGTTCGCCAAGGCAATGACGCGCCGCATGACCGCGGCGAGCGTCGGCGCCGGTCAAGTGGAGTAAGCCATGCCCGTACCAAACAGCATCGCCGACCTGTCCGCCACGATCGCCAGCAACTCGCCGCAGGGGCCGGATGCGATCGGCACCTCGATGGACGACTACCTGCGCGCGACGGCTGGCATCCTCAAGCAGATGGTGAGCCTCGGGACGAACATCGCGAGCGTTAACACCATCACGCTGCCCAACGACGGGCACGCCTTCATCGTCACCGGCACGACGACGATCACCGGCATCGCCGCGAGCTGGAACGGCCGCGCGGCGCTGCTGCGTTTCGACGGCGCGCTGCAACTCACGCACAACGCTTCGAACTTCTCGTTGCCCGGCGCGGCGAACATCACGACGGCGGCCGGCGACTGGGCGCTCTTCGTCCAGACCGCGAGCGGTGTATGGCGCTGCGCGCTGTACGGGCGCGCGAACGGCGAGGCTATCGTCGCGCCGTTCCTGCGCACCACAGGCGGCACGGTGACTGGCGACGTGAACTTCACGGGCGCGGTCAGCGTCGACGGGGTCGAGATCACCGCGACGCCGGCCGAGCTGAACGTGCTCGACGGGGTGAACCCGACACTCACCGCGGCCGAGCTGAACTATCTCGACGTCACAACGCTTGGCACGCAGCAGGCCAGCAAGGCGTTGACTGCAGACGCGAACAACACCGTGACGGTGCCGAGCGGCGGGGAGATTAACTTCGCCAGCGGCGCCGCCTTGCAGATCGCCGGCGCGACGGTGACGGCGAGCGCGGCCGAGCTGAACTTGCTCGACGGCAAATCGGCTATCGGCCCGGTGTCGATGACGGCGCAGGCGAGCACGAGTGGCGCGGTAATCGATTTCACCGGCATCCCGACGTGGGCAAAGCGTGTCACGGTGCTGATGTCGGGGGTCAGCACCAATGGGTCGAGTGTTCCGTTAGTACAGATCGGCGACGGCGCAGTCGTCGCAACGGGGTACACCAGCTCGTGCGGTGTTAACGGAGCAGTAAACGCTGGATACGGGCCGGCGACGACCGGCTTCGTCTTTGGCGGCGCGCAGTCCGGCAACGTAATAAGTCTGGTTATGGTGCTCGTCCACTTAGGATCAAACGTATGGGCCTGCTCGTTCTGCGGCGGGTTGACGAACAGCGGGAACCCTTACGGTATCGAGGGCGGCGGCACCGTAACGCTTGCTGGCGCGCTAGACAGAGTGCGTATCACTACAACTAACGGCACCGACACATTCGACGCCGGCGTCATCAACGTGATGTACGAATAACCGTCATGGCACTCACCAAAGAGCAGATCACGCAGCGCCTCGCGCG
>JALORY010000016.1 GCA_025458675.1 Gammaproteobacteria bacterium
GGCAGCGCTCCCCGTGCGCCGCACGGTGCTGATTGCGGTCACAGCGTTCGTGATCGTCGCGCTCGCCGCTGCAATCGCCCTGCGCGCCTACCAGTGGTCGGGCTTCGGCCGGATGATCACCGCCGAGGTGGAGCACCACCCGGACTCGCTGCGCGCCAACTTCCAATACGGCCAACTCCTGATGGCGCAGCTGGACAAACCAGCCTTGCGGGACGAGGCGGCCCGGCTCGCGAAGGAGCATTTCGCGCGGGTCGCGCGGCTCGATCCGGACAATGCCGACGCGCTCTTCGGCCTCGTGGTGCTCGAGCTCACGCTCGACCGCACCCCGCCGGGCCCGCTGGTGGAGGCCCTCGTCGCGCGGCTCCGGCAGATCCCCTTCAACCCGCTCAACATCAACTCCGGGCAGTTCGCCTTCCTCGTGGAGTGGCACGACGGCGACAGCCCGCGGGCGCGGCTGTCGAAGGAGCAGATGCTGGCGATCTTCGACGCCGCCCTCGCGAACCCGACGATTCCCTCGGTCGCACAGGCGAGCGTCTACCACGCCCTGCGCGCCTACCACCATCGCGTGCTCGGGGACGCCGAGGCCGCACTGCGCTACGCTGAGCTCGCCGTACAGGCGGCGCCGTCGGAGTGGGAGATGCAGGACCGGAGGATACGACTGCTCGCGACGCTGGGCCGGTTCGACGAGGCCGAGCAGGCGCTGCGGGAGGCGGTGGTCAGCGATACCGCCGGGGTGAGAGGCGCGCGTGCCGAGCGACTCGCCGCCGTGATCGAGCGGGCCCGCCGCGGCGAGCCCGTACCCGCCGCTCCACGTGACGAGACCGCGAATGGCGCCGCCCGGTGAGCTCAGCATCGTCATTCCGGCCCGCAACGAGGCGGCGGCGCTCCGGTCGCTGCTCCCGGAGCTGCGGCAGCGGTTCCCGCAGGCGGAGATCCTCCTGGTCGACGACGCGTCGGAAGACGAGACGCCCGCGCTCGGGCGCGAGCACGGGTGCCGGGTGATCTCTCACCCCTATCGCATCGGCAACGGCGCCGCGGTGAAGACGGGACTGCGCGCCGCGACCGGCGCCGTCACCGCCCTGATGGACGGCGACGGCCAGCACCGGCCGGAGGACCTCGAGCGCCTGCTGGATCGTTTCGGTGCCGGCGGCTTCGACATGGTGGTCGGCGCGCGCTCGATGGAAGGCCACGCGAGCCACCGCCGCTGGGCGGCGAACGGCGTGTTCAACCGCCTCGCGAGCTGGATGACCAATCAGCGGGTCCTGGATCTGACCAGCGGGCTCCGGGTGGCGCGCACAGATCGGCTGCGGGAGTTCCTCTGCCTGATGCCGAACGGTTTCTCCTACCCGACCACGATCACGATGTCGTTCTTCCGGTCCGGGTACTCGGTCGATTACCTGCCGGTGGAGGTGCAGGAGCGTGCCGGCGAGAGCCACATCCGGCCGCTGCGCGACGGGGTGCGGTTCCTGCTCATCATCTTCCGGATCGGCACGCTCTACTCGCCGCTGAAGCTGTTCCTGCCGGTCAGCCTCGTGCTGTTCGCGCTGGCCACCGCGGTCTACGCGTACACGTACGCCAGCGAGGGCCGCTTCACGAACATGAGCGCCCTGCTCTATTCGACGTCGCTGCTGACGTTCCTCATCGGGCTGGTGTCCGAGCAGATCACCAACCTGGTGTTCCAGATCCGCGGCAGGTGACCGCGCCGGCCGGACCTACTCCTTCAGCAGGGAGTTGATCAGCGCGAGATCCTCGCGCGTCACGTTGCCGGCGGCCTGCTTCAAGGCGATCCCGGCGACGAGGTAGGTGTAGCGCGCGAGCGCATAGTCGCGGCGCGCGACGTAGAGATCGCGCTGGAAGTTGAGCACGTCCACCAGCGTGCGGGTGCCGACCTCGTACCCGGCCTGCGTGGCCTCGAGAGCGCTCTGCGCGGACACTGTGGTCGCCTTCAGGGCCTTGACCTGGCTGATGCTGAGCACCACGCCGCGGTAGGCGTCGCGGACGTTCTTGTCGATGCTGCGGCGCACCCCGTCCAACGCGTCCTGCTTCGCACGGTACTGATAGCTCGCCTGCCGCGTGCCGGCGCTCGTGGCGCCGCCCTGGAAGATCGGGACGGTGAGCTGCAGGCCGATCGCGCCCCGGTCGACGTCCGACAGCGACTCGCTGCCCACCGGCCCGAGGTCGGGCAGGCCGGTGAAACGATTCATCTGATAGGACGCGACGGCGTCCAGCGACGGGTAATAGCCTGACCGCTGGACCTCGATCTCCTGCTTCGCGGCGTCGGCAGCCTGCATCGCCGCCTGGATCGCCGGGTTGTTCTGCTGCGCGGCCTCGCTCCAGTGGGCCTCGTCGGCCGGGGACGGCGGCTGCAACGGGATCTCCGGCTTCAGCCGGGCGATCGTCTTCGGGCGGTCGCCGATGATCTGGCGCAACGCCTCCCACGACTGTTCGAGGGCGTTCTGGGCACGGATCTCCTCCGCCAGCGACTGGTCGTAGCGCGCCTGCGCCTCGTGCACGGAGGTGATGGCATCGAGGCCCACCTCGAAGCGCTGCTTGGCCTGCTCGAGCTGTCGCGCGATCGCGGAACGATTCGACTTCGCCGCCTCGAGCGTGTCCTGGCCGCCGAGCACGTCGAAATACGCCCGCGACACCCGCACGATGAGGTCCTGCTCCTCCGCGGTCAGCTGGGCATCCGCCTGGGCCGCCACGTTCTTCGACTGATCGAGCTTGAAGAGCCGGTCGCGACGGTAGATCGGCTGGGTGACGCTCGCGGCGGCCGACGGGTTGTTGTACTCGAGCGTGGTGCCGGTCTGCTTGCGCTCCAGCCGGTTACGGGCGACCGACCCGGTGACAGCGACGTTGGGCAGCAGTTGCGAGCGCGCCAGCGGCACGGACTCCTGGGCCGCGTCGCGCGTCGCGCGCGCCTCGCGGACCCGGGCGTCGTTCTCGGCGGCGAGGCCGTACACCTTCAGCAGATCGTCGCCGAGCGTCGGGCCGCTGGCGGCCAGGGCGACGGCAAGAGCAAGCAAGGCTTTCTTCATGCGCAAGTCCTCAGACCACGCTATAGATTCTTAGCCTATGTGAATGCTTTTTCAAGCAGTTTTTCTCCATCGGCACCTCCCCAGGTGTCCCGGGGCGGCTTCGCGCCCCAGGGAGCGAGGCCGTCGCGGGGCGACGCGCCGACGGGCGCGGGATACCAGCCGCCGGGGACCTGGCGAGCAGGTACCATGACGTCACGCGCGAGCCCCGAACCCGGCCCCCCGATGATCGAGACGCCAGCCGCCGACGCACCGTCCCCCGGCCCCTACACCTGGCAGGATCTGACCCGCATGGTGCTCGCGCACCGGCGCGAGCTCGCCGTGGCAAACGTGGTCGCCGTGCTCGGTGCCGTCGCGGCCGTCCCGGTACCGTTGCTGATCCCTCTGCTGGTCGACGAGGTGCTGCTGCACCAGCCCGGCGCGGCAATCGCTTGGATGGACCGCCTCTTCCCGGAGAGCTGGCACGGACCGGCCCTCTATCTCCTCGCGGTGCTCGCCCTGACCCTGGTCCTGCGCCTCCTCAATCTCGTGTTCGGTGTCTGGCAGACGCGGGAGTTCACCGCGATCTCCAAGGACGTCGTGTTCCGCCTCCGCCGGGGGCTGCTGCTCCGGCTGGAGCGGGTCTCGATGGCCGAGTACGAGACGCTCGGGAGCGGCACCGTGGCATCCCACCTCGTCACCGACCTCGACGCCATCGACCAGTTCGTCAGCATCACGACGAGCAAGCTGCTCGTCGCGGTCCTGAGCATCGCGGGGACGGCGGTGGTGCTGCTGTGGATGAACTGGCAGCTCGCCCTGTTCATCCTGCTGCTGAACCCCGTGGTCATCTACGTGACGACGGTGTTCGGACGCAAGGTCAAGCAGCTCAAGCGTGACGAGAACCGGGCCTACCAGGCGTTCCAGGAGGCGCTCACGGAGACCCTCGAGGCCATCCAGCAGGTCCGCGCCGCCAACCGCGAGCGCCACTACGTGCGCCGGCTCGTCGATCGCGCGGGCGAGATCAGGCACCACTCCGGCGCGTTCGCTTGGCGGAGCGACGCCGCGAACCGGCTGTCCTTCGTGGTGTTCCTCTTCGGCTTCGACATCTTCCGCACGCTGAGCTTCTTCATGGTCCTGTACTCGGACCTGACGATCGGCGAGATGCTCGCAGTCTTCGCCTACCTGTGGTTCATGATGGGGCCGGTGCAGGAGATCCTGAACGTCCAGTACGCCTATCACGGCGCCCAGGCGGCGCTCGGACGCATCAACCGGCTGCTCGACGTCGGCCTCGAGCCGCGCTACCCGCACCTGCGGGACCCGTTCGCCGGCCGGCGCACCGTGGCGATCCGGCTCGACGACGTGTGCTTTGCTTACGGCGACGGGCCGCTGGTGCTCGATCACGTCTCGCTCGAGATCGCGGCAGGGGAGAAGGTGGCGATCGTGGGCGCGAGCGGCGGCGGCAAGACGACGCTGGTCCAGATCCTGCTCGGCCTCTACACCCCGGCTTCGGGACAGGTCTACTTCGACGGCGTGCCGGTGACCGAGATCGGCCTCGACGTCGTCCGCGACAACGTCGCGACCGTGCTGCAGCACCCGGCCCTCTTCAACGACACGGTGCGGATGAACCTCACCCTGGGACACCCCGCCGACGACGACGCGCTCTGGCGGGCCCTCGCGATCGCCCAGCTGGACGACACCGTGCGCGAGCTGGCCCACGGGCTCGACACCCTGCTCGGCCGGGACGGCGTGCGCCTGTCGGGCGGACAGCGCCAGCGCCTCGCCGTCGCGCGCCTCGTGCTCGGCGACCCGCGCGTCGTGATCCTCGACGAGGCCACCTCCGCGCTCGACGCGACCACGGAGGCCCGGCTGCACGACGCCCTGCACGCCTTCCTCGCCGGCCGCACCACGCTGATCGTCGCGCACCGGCTCAGCGCGGTGCGCCAGGCCGACCGGGCGCTGGTGTTCGAGAGCGGGCGCGTCGTCGAGCAGGGCGCGCACGACGACCTCATCCGTGGGGACGGGCTCTACGCGCGGCTGTACGCGAGGCAGGCGCGTTGACCGGGCCCTTCCGAGCGCCGTGGTGGTGCCGCGGACCGCACTGCCAGACGCTCTATCCGCACGTTTTCCGCCGCCGCCCTGCGCTGCAGCTCGAACGCGAGCGCCTCGAGCTGCCGGACGGCGATTTCCTCGACCTCGCCTGGAGCGGACGCGAGAACGGGCCGGTGGTCGTGATCCTGCACGGGCTCGAGGGCTCGCTGCGCTCCCACTACGCGGCGGGGCTGGTGTCGGCGCTCGCGCACCGCGGCTACCGGACGGCGTTCCTGCACTTCCGCAACACGACCGAGCCGAACCGGCTGCCGCGCAGCTATCACTCCGGCGAAACCGGCGACCTCGCGCACCTGATCCGGCACGTCGCCGCGCGGACGGGTCGCCCGCCCTTCGCCGCCGTGGGCTACTCGCTCGGCGGCAACGTGCTGCTCAAGTGGCTCGGCGAGAGCGGCGAGTCGGCACCCCTCGCCACGGCGGCGGCGGTCTCGGTGCCCTTCGACCTCGGCGAGGCTGCCGACCGGATGGAGCGCGGCATCTCACGGCTCTACCAGTGGCGCCTGGTCGCCTCGCTCCGCGGGAGCTATCGGCGCAAGTTCTCGCGCATCCCCTCGCCGCTCGCCGTGGACCTGCGCCGCCTGCGCACCTTCCGCCAGTTCGACGACCAGGTGACGGCGCCGCTGCACGGGTTCGCGGGGGTCGACGACTACTATCGGCGCTCGAGCAGCCGACCGTTCCTCGCCCGCATCCGCGTGCCCACGCTGATCGTCCACGCCCGCGACGACCCGTTCATGTGGCCGCACACCGCGCCGCTGCCCGAGCAGCTCTCGCCGAGCGTGCGACTGGAGATCTCCGACCACGGCGGACACGTGGGGTTCGTCGCCGGCCCGTGGCCATGGCGGCCGCGCTGGTGGCTGGAGGAACGGATCGTCGCCCACCTGGACGGGCATCGCTTCCTATAGGTGTCACGGCGGCGGCCGCGTTGCTGATTTTCGGTGGCCGGGCGCGGCGTGCCCGCGAGCAGCGGCCAGGGACGTCCGCGGTAGCCAGTGGAGTCCGTATGAGCCGTCGGGCGGCGAGCCGGCACCGGCGCAGGTCCCGCCGATCGACAAACGGCCGTCAGACCGGCTGGATCAGCCGCTTCATCTCGCGCACGGCCGCGTCGAGGCCGACGAAGAGCGCGCGCGCGACGATCGAGTGACCGATGTTGAGCTCGCGCACGCCGTCGATCCCGGCAATGGCGTGCACGTTGTGGTAGTCGAGCCCATGGCCCGCGTTGACCTGCAGACCGAGGCCCACGCCGAGCCTGACCGCGTCGCGGATGCGGTCGAGCTCGCGCGCGCGGGCCGCGGTGGACCGCGCGCCGGCGTAGTGCCCGGTGTGGATCTCGATCACCGGGGCCCCCGCCGCTGCCGCCGCCTCGATCTGGCGAGGCTCCGCGTCGATGAAGAGCGAAACGCGTATGCCGGCCTCGGCGAGCGCGGCGCAGTAGTCCTTCAGGTCCTCGACGCCGGCGGCGACGTCGAGGCCGCCCTCGGTCGTGAGCTCCTCGCGCCGCTCCGGCACGAGACAGCAGTCCGCGGGCCGCAGTTCGCAGGCGATGGCGAGCATCTCGGCCGTGGCCGCCATCTCGAGGTTCATCCGGGTCTGCAGACAGCCGGCCAGCAGCCGGACGTCGCGATCCTGGACGTGCCGCCGGTCCTCGCGCAGATGCAGCGTGATCGCGTCGGCCCCGGCCTGCTCCGCCGCGAGCGCCGCCTGCAGCGGCTCCGGATAGCGCGTGCCGCGCGCCTGCCGCAGCGTGGCGACGTGATCGATGTTGACGCCAAGCAGGCGTTCGTAGGTTCTGCTCATCGTGCTCTCGGCGCCCGTGCGGCGCGATTCCCTGCGGCTTCTCGAGTCCCGGATCGCCGCCGCGAAAGATAGCGCCCTCAGGCGCGCACGAACAGCTCCCGGCTCTTGAGCGGTCGCCCGCCGAGATAGTGATCGAGCACGCGGCGCAGCAGCCGGCGCGCCTCGCGCCGCTCGTCGCCGACGGGCGCGGAACCGCTGGCGAGCTTGAGCAGCGTCGCGCCCGAGAGCTCGCCGCCCGCGACGGGCACCGGCCCGCGCTCGATGACGAAGTCGTAGCGGGCCGCGGCGTCGATCGGCGCCCCGCCCTCCGCCTCGCGGTCGAGCAGCAGCGCGTAGCCGAGCTCGGCGAGCAGCGCGACCTCGAAGCAGCGCAGCGCCGGCTCCGGGTCATCGTCCCGCGCCAGCCGCGCGAGCGTCGCCGCGTAGGCGCCGAACAGGGCCGGGTGCGGCTCCTCGCGCGGCAGCAGGTGGACCATCAGCTCGTTGACGTAGAAGCCGCAGTACAGCCGCTCGCCAGCCAGGGGGACCGGCGGCCCCTCGGCCTCGTAACGTCCGAGCGTGCGCACCTCGCCCCGGCCCGAGCGGCTGACCAGCAGCGGCACGAAGGGCTGGAGCAGCGAGGCCCCGAAGGCCCGGCCCGCGGTGGCGCCCTTGGCGAGCAGCGGCAGCCGGCCGGCGTCGAGCACGAAGGCTTCGAGCAGCAGGCTGGTGTTGCTGTACGGGCGGCGGTGCAGCACGAAGGCGGGCTGCAGCAGCGAACGGGGGTCCTCTGCCGACATGCGCTCAGCCGGTGTAGCCGAGTCCCGCGAGCGCCGACTCGTCGCTGGACCAGCTCGACTTCACCTTGACCCACACCTGAAGGAACACCCGCGTGCCGAAGGCCTTCTCCATCTCGAGACGGGCGCGCGTGGCTGCCGCCTTTAGCGCGGCCCCGCCCTCGCCGATCAGGATCTGCTTGTGCGCGGCCTTCTCCACCCAGACCAGCGCTGCAATGCGGTAGAGGCCGGGAAGTTCCTCGAAGCGCTCGATCTCGACCGTCAGCGCGTAGGGGATCTCCTGGTGATAGCGGCGCGTGAGCTGCTCCCGGACGAGCTCGGCGGCCAGGAACCGCTCCGAGCGGTCGGTGACCTGGTCCTCGGGATACAGGGCCTCGCCCGCGGGCAGCGCCGCCAGCACCACGCGCTCGAGCTCGGGCAGGTTGTGCCCGCTGCGCGCCGCGACGGGCACGATCGCCAGGAAGTCATGCCGCGTCGCGAGCCGCTCGAGATACGGCAAGAGCGCCGTCCTGTCGGCGACCCGGTCCACCTTGTTGACCACGGCGATCGTCGGCGTGCCCGCGGCCTCGAGGGCGTCGAGGGCCGCCTCGTCCTCCTCGGTCCAGGCGAGGGCCTGCACCACGTAGAGCGCCACGTGGACGTCGCCGAGCATCGCCCGCGCGGCCCGATTGAGGTAGCGGTTGAGCGCCGACTCGCCGCGACGGTGTATCCCGGGCGTGTCGACGTACACGACCTGCCCCGCTGGCGTCGTGTGGATGCCCAGGATCGCGTGGCGGGTGGTCTGCGGTTTGTGCGACGTGATCGCGACCTTCTGACCGACCAGGCGATTGAGCAGCGTGGATTTGCCCACGTTGGGCCGGCCCACGATGGCCGCAAACCCGGCGCGGTAGAGGCCGGTGCCGTGCTCACTCATTCTCGAGCTCCTCGAGCAGACGCTCCGCCGCGAGCTGCTCGGCGCGGCGCCGGGTCGCCCCGTCGGCCGTCGCGGCGCGCCCGACCGCGTGGGCCTCGCAACGCACGGTGAAGACCTGCGCGTGGTCCTCGCCGCGCGTCTCGACCACGGTGTAGACCGGCAGCGCGAGCCGCCGCGCCTGCAGGTACTCCTGGAGCCGGGTCTTGGCGTCCTTCTGCTGGCCGGCGGGCGACAGCGCCGCCACGCGCTCGTCGATCAGCCGGCCCAACAGCGCCCGGACCGCCTCGAGCCCGCCGTCCAGGTAGACGGCGGCGAACAGCGCCTCGAGGGCGTCGGCGAGGATCGAGTCCCGCGCGTGCCCCCCGCTGCGCAGCTCGCCCGCGCCCAGCCGCAGGTACTGGCCGAGGCCGAGGTCACGGGCGATCCCGGCGAGGGCGTCGCGGTTGACCAGCCTGGCCCTCAGGCGGCTGAGCTCGCCCTCGGTCGCGTCCGGAAACCGTCGCCAGAGCGTCTCGGCGACCAGGAAGCCGAGGACCGCGTCCCCCAGGAACTCCAGGCGCTCGTTGTGACGCGCCTGCGCGCTGCGGTGGGTGAGCGCGTCGTCCAGCAGACCGGCATCGGTGAACGCGTAGCCGATCTGCCGCGCGAGGCGCTGCGGATCCTGTCTCAAGGCCCGGTCGGCGTGATTTCGACGCTGTCGCTGAAGGACACCAGCATGTCGACGTTGCCCATCACCGGCTCGCGCACGGTGTAGGTCACCTCGACCGTGTAGTTGCGCAGGCCCTTCTGGATCTTGATGTTGTTCGGGTCGAAGTCGTAGATGCTGTTGATCTTGAAGCGCGTCAGCAGCGACTTGCGGATCTCCGCCGGCCCCTTGTCGCCGATGAACGGCTCCTCGGGCAGCTGCCGCAGCACCGTCTGGATCGTGTAGTGGTTCAAGTAGATCGGCACGAGCTTGAGGCCGATCATCCCGAGGAACACCGCGAGCGCGATGATGAAGATCCAGGAGATCGCCGTCAGGCCGCGCTGCCGGCTCGGGCCGGACCCTGTTGCGTAGTCAGTGCACTGCATTGCCGATTCTCTCCCAGGCGACGAAACCGGGTCGGTCCCAGTCCCAACTGAACCAGATCACGAAGGCCCTGCCAACGAGATTCTCCTCGGGAACGAGCCCCCAGCAGCGGCTGTCGTTGCTGTTGTCGCGGTTGTCGCCCATGACGAAGTAGTGGCCCGGCGGCACCACGATCGGCCCATTCTCCAGCACCCGGCAGTCGGGCGGGAAGTCGGGAACCGCCGGCCGCACCAGCACCGAGTGCGCGACGCCCGACAGATCCTCCCGCCCCTCGACGGCGCCCGTCTCGCGCGCCCCGCCGCCTTCCCCCTCGTACAGCCCCACCGGCTGGATCCGCACCGGAACCCCGTTCACGATCAGCGTCTTGCCGCGGTAATCGATACGGTCCCCCGGGATCCCGACCACACGCTTAATATAGTCGACGCCCTTTTTCAGCGGGTACCGGAACACGATGACGTCGCCGCGCTCGGGCAGCTCGTTCGCCAGGATCTTGGTGTCCGTCACCGGCAGCCGAAGACCGTAGACGTACTTGTTCACTAGGATGAAGTCGCCAACCAGCAGCGACGGCATCATCGAGCCCGAGGGGATGCGGAACGGCTCGGCGACGAAGGACCGCAGCACCAGCACCGCCAGCAGGACGGGGAAGAAGGACCGCGCGTACTCGACGAGCACCGGCTCTCGCGGCGGCTTGGCGCCCGCGGCCGCGCGGCGCCGCGACGCAAAGAACAAGGCGTCGACGAGCCAGATGGCACCCGTCAGCGCCGTGGCGGCCACCAGCATCGTGGGCAGATCGAAGTTCATTCGTCGCGTCCTCGGCGCGCGGGCGATCCCGGCGCTCAGTTGTCCTTGCCGACCCGCAGCACGGCCAGGAAGGCGTCCTGCGGGATCTCCACCTTGCCGATCTGCTTCATCCGGCGCTTGCCGGCCTTCTGCTTCTCGAGCAGCTTGCGCTTGCGGCTGACGTCGCCCCCGTAGCACTTGGCCAGGACGTCCTTGCGCAGCGCCTTCACCGTCGTGCGCGCGATCACCTTGCTGCCGATCGCTGCCTGGATGGCGACTTCGAACATCTGCCGCGGGATCAGGTCGCGCATCTTCTCGGTCAGCTCGCGGCCGCGGTTCTGCGCGAAGTCCCGGTGGACGATCACCGAGAGCGCGTCCACCTTCTCGCCGTTGATCAGGATGTCGAGCTTGACGAGCGGTGCGGCGTCGAAGCGCTTGAGCTCGTACTCGAAGGAGGCGTAGCCGCGGCTCACGGACTTCAGCCGGTCGAAGAAATCGAGCACCACCTCGGCCATCGGCAGCTCGTAGACCACCTGCACCTGGCCGCCGAGGTACTGGATCGACTTCTGCACGCCCCGCTTGTCGATGCACAGGCTGATGACGTTCCCGAGGTAGTCCTGGGGCGTCAGGATGGTCGCCTGGATGATCGGCTCGCGCAGCTCCGAGAGCTTGCTGGGGTCGGGGAGGTCGGCGGGGTTCTCGACCCGCATCACCTCGCCGTCGCTCTTCACGACCTCGAACACGACCGTCGGCGCCGTGGTGATCAGGTCGAGGTCGTACTCGCGCTCGAGGCGCTCCTGGACGATCTCCATGTGCAGCATGCCCAGGAAGCCGCAGCGGAAGCCGAAGCCGAGCGCCTGCGACACCTCCGGCTCGAAGTTGAGGGCCGCGTCGTTCAGCTTGAGCTTGCGCAGGGCCTCCCGGAGGTTCTCGTAGTCGTCCGACGACACCGGGTAGAGGCCGGCGAAGACCCGCGGCTGCATCTGCGCGAAGCCGGGCAGCGCGGACGTCGCGCGCCGGTCCTGGTGCGTGATGGTGTCGCCGACCGGCGCGCCGTCGATCTCCTTGATGCCGGCCATGAGAAAACCGACCTCGCCGGTCGCGAGCTCGTCGCGGTCGACCTGCTTGGGCGTGAACACCCCCAGCCGCTCGACCTGGTAGCTGCGGCCCGTGGACATGATGTGGATGCGGTCACGGCGGCGCAGCGCGCCGTTCATCACCCGGATCAGCGACACCACGCCGACGTACGAGTCGAACCAGGAGTCGATGATGAGCGCCTGCAACGGCGCCTCGGCCGACCCCTTGGGCGGCGGGATGCGTTGAATCAGCGCCTCGAGCAGGTCCGGCACGCCAACACCGGTCTTGGCGCTCACCCGGACCGAGCCCTGCGCTTCGATGCCGATGATCTCCTCGATCTCGCGGATGACGCGGTCTGCGTCCGCCGACGGCAGGTCGATCTTGTTCAGCACGGGCACGACCTCGAGCCCCTGCTCGATCGCCGTGTAGCAGTTGGCGACGCTCTGCGCCTCGACGCCCTGGGCGGCGTCCACGACCAGGAGCGCGCCCTCGCAGGCCGCCAGCGAGCGCGAGACCTCGTACGAGAAGTCCACGTGGCCGGGGGTGTCGATGAAGTTGAGCTTGTAGGCCTGCCCGTCCCGCGCGCGGTACTCGAGGGTCACGCACTGGGCCTTGATGGTGATGCCCCGCTCGCGCTCGAGGTCCATCGAATCCAGGACCTGGTCCGCCATCTCGCGCGCGGACAGTCCGCCGCAGGACTGGATGAACCGGTCGGCAAGCGTCGACTTGCCGTGGTCGATGTGGGCGATGATCGAGAAGTTGCGGATGTGCGCGAGGTCGGTCATTGGGGCATCGCGATGGTTCGCCCCGTGCGTGCGGCGGCGTGTCCGGTTGGGTCGCCGGACGGCGTCGTCCCCCGGCAGCATCACCGCATTGTACTTGTCGCGCGTGACCCCTCAAAGCGCGGCGGGCGGCAGCACAGGGCCGCCGCCCGCCGGCGAGGCGCGGGACCGGCTACTTCGTCGGCATGCGCAGGGCGAGGAACATGGGACCCTCGCGCCGCTGCACCAGCACCGCGACCTGCCTGCCCGGCGCGATCGCGGCGACGATCTCGCGGAACTGCTTCACGCTGCCGACCGCCTGGCCGTCGAACATCGTGAGCACGTCGCCTTCCCTGATGCCTGCAACCTTGCCGGGACCGGCCTCGACCTTCTGCACCAGCACGCCCACGCCCGGGTCGAGACTGAGGCGCTTGCGCTGCTCGTCCCCCAGATCGCCGACCACGAGGCCGAGGGCATCCGGCTTGGCGACGTCGGGCAGCTTGGGCGCGTGCCGGCTGACCTTCTTGTCACCCTCCTCGGCGGGCAGCTCGGCCACGGTGACCTTGAACTCGATGCGCTTGCCACCGCGCAGCACCAGGAGGTCCGCCGGCTCGTTGATCCGGCTGGTGCCGACGATCGGCGGCAGCTGCGCCGACCGGCTCACCTCCTTGCCGTTGAACTCGAGGATGACGTCGCCGGGCCGGATGCCGGCCTTCGCCGCCGGCCCGTCGGGCAGCACCTGCGCGACCAGGGCGCCGGCCGGGCGCTTCATGCCGAACGACTCGGCAAGCTCGCGCGTGACGTCCTGGATGAGCACGCCGAGGTAGCCGCGCGCGACCCGCCCGGTGGTGCGCAGCTGCTCGACCACGTTCATCGCGACCTCGATCGGGATCGCGAAGGACAGCCCCATGAATCCGCCGGTACGGCTGTAGATCTGCGAGTTGACGCCGACCACCTCGCCGTCGAGGTTGAACAGCGGCCCGCCCGAGTTGCCCGGGTTGATGGCGACGTCGGTCTGGATGAAGGGCACGTAGTTCTCGCTCGGCAGGGCGCGGCCGAGGGCGCTCACGATACCCGCCGTCGCCGAGTGATCGAAGCCGAACGGCGAGCCGATCGCGAGCACCCAGGAACCCACGCGCAGATTGCCGCTCTTGCCGATTCTGACCGTCGGCAGGTCACTGGCCTCGATGCGTACGAGGGCGATGTCGCTGGCCTTGTCGGAACCGACGACCTTGGCGAGGAACTCGCGGCGGTCGGCCAACCGGACGACGATCTCTTCGGCTTCCGCGACGACGTGGTGGTTCGTGATGACGTACCCGTCGGCAGAGATGATGAAGCCGGAGCCGAGGGACTGCGAATCCTTCTCCTCGAGCCCCTCGAGGTCTTCGCCGAAGAACCGCTTGAGGAAGTCGCGGAACGGGCTGTCCTCCGGCAGGTCGGGCAGCTCCTTGAGACCGTGCGGCAGCGTCTTGCGCGCCTTGTCGGCCTGCTTGGTGCTGATGTTCACGACCGCCGCACTGTTGGAGTCCACCAACTCGGCGAAGTCCGGCAGGCTATCCGCGCGGGCGGGTACCGACCATGCCAGGCCGAGCAGCAGCATCGCCGCCAGGCCGGAGGACAGAATACGATTCATCTCAGCTCTCCGTTGCTTGTCTCCCGGGCCGCTGCCGGGAGCGTTTCGGGTCCGCCGCCAGACGCGTGCCGCAGGATCGTGAGGCCGCCGCCGTGCCGGCGCCCGAGAAGGTCGGCGATGCGGCGGCTGAAAGCAAGCCCGCCGGCGAGGCCCGCCGCCGCCCCGAGGACCCCGAGCGCCTCGCTCCCGCCCCACGCGGTGGTGGCGGCGGCCCCGAGCGCCAGGGCACCGATCGGCAGCAGATACATCACCGCCGCGGCCCGCAGGAAGGCCCGCTCCTCGTAGCCGACCACCACCCACTCGCCGGGCCGCGCGCCGATAGGATTGCGCACACTCACGCGGGCCGTGCGGCGTCCGAAGTAATCCACGAACGACGCCGTACCGCATCCGGCCTTGCCGGCACAGCCACCGCAGGCGTTGGCGCGCTGGACCTCGACGAGGGCGAGCCCGCCGTCGCAGTGGCGGACCACCGCGTTCTGCTCGATCACTTCGTGTCTTCCTCGCCGCCGACGACGACGCCGTCGACGAGAGCCTCGAGGGTGGCGGCGGGCACCTCGCCCATCGCCGTGACCTGGTGCGCACCGACTCGCCGCCCGAACGCGTTCACCGCGCCGACCTCGGCGAGCCCCTGGAGGTCGTGGTGCGCAGGGGACGCGACGTAGACCGAGACGCTCGTGGCGCCGTCGCTGAACACGACGTGCTGCAGCTCGCGGCCCGACCCCGGCAGCGTTCGGCGGCCGGACGCCGCCAGCCGGAAGCCAGGCGGCACCGTCGCGAACCGCAGCGGCAGCGGAGCCAACTCCGCGGTCCGGACCGGCCGAGCGGGCGGCGCGGTGCCGGCCGCGGGCGGCCTGCCGCCGCGCACCTCGAAGGAAACGAACATGGCCTGCGTGAGCGGCGTCCCCCGCTCGTCGAGCAGGTCCGCCTTGAGCGGCAGCGCGGACTCGGCATCCAGGTAGAGCCGGTGGCCATAGCGATACCGGTCCCTGGGCACGAGAGCGACGACGCGAGCAGCGCGCCCGGCAATTCGCGCCTCGCCCTCGAGCCGGGCCTCGTAGCCCTCGCCCAGGTGAAGCGGGTCGAGCGCGACGAGCCTGGCGCCGCCGACACTGCCATCGGACCGAGTCAGCGACACCTGGCCGACGTCCGGCACCGGGCACACAAGTTCCGCGTCGTCGCGTTTCACCTCACGGGCGGGACCGTTCAGCGACACCAGGCGCTCCCGGCCGTCCTCCGCACTGTGGGTGAGCTGCAGCGCCTCCACGGCATTGCCGTGGACGAAGACCAGCCTGCCCTCGTAGTCGAGATCGCGCAGCGCGCGGTCCATCCGCAGGAGCCAGCCCGTCGCGTCGTCCTCCGACGCGTACGTCGGCGAGGCGATCGCGACTGCGGCGGCGCAGAGCAGGAAGCGGCTAGCGCTCCGTCCCATAACCCACCAGCAGTGGCGCGAGCGGCAGCGGCCCCTTGAGACCGGTCGCCGCGACGTCGCTGTGCACCGTCAGATAGCGCTGCAGCTCGTCCCCCACTGCCCGGTCGGCCACCGGCAGATGCGACGCCCCCGGCAGGGGATCGGCGCGGACGATCTCGAGCTGAGGCTGGCGCAAGGCGCTCGAGACGGCCGGCGTCCCCGCTCCGCTTCCGAGCTCCGCCCGCGGCAGCAGCAGCACCGCCATCGCGCCGAACGACGCTGCCGCGGCGAGGCCGGCCGCCGGAGCCAGCCAGCGCGGCAACGGGCGCTCGGTCATACGGCGCGGCGCGAGCAAGGTCGGCTCCGCGGCGACGGCGTCGTGCACGCCGGCGGCGACGTTCGACAGCACGCCCTCGCCGCGCAGCACGTCGCCGATGACGTGGTAACGGCGCCAGCGCCCGCGCAGCACCTCGTCCGCCGCGAGTCCCTCGATCAGGCGATCGCGCTCGCGCGCGGAGGCCTCCGCTCCGTCGGCAAAGGCGGACAGTCGCTCGAGGATCTCGTCATTGGTCATGGTTGCCGACTCCGGGTTCGTCATGGCTCGAGCAGCGGCTTGAGACGCGCGTCGATCGCCTCGCGCGCGCGGAAGATCCGCGAGCGCACCGTGCCGATGGGGCAATCCATCGCCCGGGCTATCTCCTCGTAGCTGAGGCCTTCGATCTCGCGCAGGGTGACGGCCATCCGCAGGTCCTCCGGGAGATCGGCAAGCGCCGCGTGGATCGTGCGCGCGATCTCTTCCTGCAGGAGCAGCCCCTCCGGCGTGGTGTTGTCCTTGAGCCGCGCGCCGAGATCGAGCTGCTCGGCCTCTACCGCGTCGACGTCGGTGGCCGGCGGCCGGCGGTCCTGAGCGACCAGATGATTGCGCGCGGTGTTGATCGCGATGCGGTAGAGCCAGGTGTAGAAGGCGCTCTCGCCGCGGAAGCTCGGCAGCGCGCGGTAGGCCCGTATGAAGGCCTCCTGGGTCACGTCCGCCACATCCGCCACGTCCCGCACATAACGCCCTATGAGGCTGGCCACCCGGTTCTGGTACTTGAGCACGAGCAGGTCGAAGGCCCGCTTGTCCCCTCGCTGGACGCGCGCCACCAGCTCCTCGTCGACCTCTCTTTCCCCCATGACGCCACCAGGGGAATCAGCGCGCGAGCGCAGCAGGCGCCCGCAAGCACAGACCGCCGGCGGGAGGAAAAGTTCGTCGGGCCATCCGGGTTTCCACCAACTCCATTCTCCGCGCGCCGGGATTCCAGGTAGCATGCTGCGGCACGGCCATTCCCGACCGCGTCTCCGGGATTATCGGGGCGCCCTTGCCGAATCACCAGCCTCCGATGTCAGACGACCCGCCCTGCGACGTGCTCGTGATCGGCAGCGGTGCTGCCGGCCTCAGTCTCGCCCTGCAACTGCCGGCCCACGTCCAGGTCACCGTCGTCGCCAAACGCGACCTCTGCGAGGGCAACACGCTCTATGCGCAGGGCGGCATCTCGGCGGTGCTGGACGCGCACGACTCGGTGGACTCGCACGTGCGCGACACCCTGGATGCCGGCGCGGGCCTGTGCGAGGACGAGGTGGTCCGCCTGGTGGTCGAGCGTGGGCCGCACTGCGTCGGCTGGCTCGACGCCCAGGGCACGCAGTTCACGCGCGCCGCGGACGGCACCGAGTCCGGCTTCCACCTCACCCGCGAAGGCGGCCACAGCCACCGCCGCGTCGTCCACGCCGCCGACGCCACCGGGCGCGCGGTGGAGAGCACGCTCGTCGACCGCGTACGCGCGAGCCCGAACGTCCGCGTCCTCGAGCACCACATTGCCGTCGACCTCATCGTGAACAGCGCGGGCAAGGGCCTGCCCAGGCAGTGCGTCGGCGCCTACCTGCTGGACCGGGCGACCGCGCGGGTCGCGGCGGTGCGTGCCCGGTTCACCGTGATCGCGACCGGCGGCGCCAGCAAGGTGTACCTGTACACGAGCAATCCGGACGTCGCCACGGGCGACGGGATCGCCATGGCGTGGCGCGCCGGCTGCCGGGTCGCGAACCTGGAGTTCATCCAGTTCCACCCGACCTGCCTCTATCACCCGCAGGCCAAGTCCTTTCTGATCACCGAGGCCGTGCGCGGCGAGGGTGGCCGGCTGCTGCTGCCCGACGGCACGCGCTTCATGCCGCGATTCGACCCCCGAGCCGAGCTCGCGCCGCGCGACATCGTGGCGCGCGCCATCGACCACGAGATGAAGCGCCTCGGTGCCGAGTGCGTCTACCTCGACATCAGCCACAAGCCGGGCGAATTCATTCTCGAGCACTTCCCCACGATCCACGCCGCCTGCCTCGGCTTCGGCATCGACATGACCCGGCAGCCCATCCCCGTGGTGCCCGCCGCGCACTACACCTGCGGCGGCGTGATGGCGGACCATCGGGCCCGCACAGACGTGCGGGGCCTCTACGCGATCGGCGAGGCCGCCTACACCGGCCTGCACGGCGCCAACCGCATGGCGAGCAACTCGCTCCTCGAGTGCCTCGTCTTCGGGGAGATCGCAGCGGCCGACATCGCGCGGCGCCTGCCCGGGGCGCCCGAGCCGCCGCCGGTCGCGGCCTGGGACGAGAGCCGCGTCACCGACTCCGACGAGGAAGTGGTCGTGTCCCACAACTGGGACGAGCTGCGGCGCTTCATGTGGGACTACGTGGGCATCGTGCGCACCAACAAGCGGTTGGCCCGCGCACGCCGCCGCATCGCGCTGCTGCGCCAGGAGATCCGCGAGTACTACTCGAACTTCCGCGTCTCCAACGACCTGCTCGAGCTGCGCAACCTGGCGGACGTCGCCGAGCTGATCATCGCCTCGGCGCAGCGGCGACGCGAGAGCCGCGGGCTGCACTACACGCTGGACTTCCCGTTCCAGGACGCGCTGCAGCGCCGGCCGACCGTGCTCATCCCGGACAGCTACGCCCCGCCCGACGAGACCGCCTGAGGGCCGCCCGGCGCGATGCGCAGCGCGACCCGCAGGCGGCGCAGCGCCTGCGGTTCCGCGGAATCCGGCCAGAGGGCGAGCACCTGGCGCCGCCCACCCGAGGCGAACCGCAGGACGATCAGCAGCCCCGTGACGAAGGGCGCGGCCTCCAGCCGCGCGGCCACCCGACGACCCTCGGCCGGCACGAGCCACCACCGCCCGGCCCCGTCCCGCTCGATCGCCCGAAGACCTCGCTTTCCGGTCGCGGCGCGCGCCGACCGCCACTGCGCCAGCGTGACCAGCGCGACGACGCCGGCGGCACAGGCGTAGGCGACCGAGGGGGCGGCGAGGGCGACGCCGAGCACCGCCGCGAGCAACGCCGCCATCGCGCCGTCGCGCAGACGCGACGGCCGAAGGCTGACGGACAGCGGCGATCGTTGACGAAGTTGCGACACGTCCCTGTGTCCCGCACGCGCTGGCGGCAGCCCGACGGCCGCCGACCGCGCTCAGCCGTAGTTCCGGGCGGCAAAGCTCCAGTTGAGCAGCTTGTCCAGCACCGCCTGGACGTAGTCGGCGCGGCGATTCTGGTAGTCGAGGTAGTAGGCGTGCTCCCAGACGTCGACGGTGAGGAGCGGCTTCAACCCCTGAGTGATCGGCGTCTCCGCGTTGGGCGTCTTCACGACCTTGAGCTTGCCCTCCGCATCGGCGACCAGCCAGCCCCAGCCGCTGCCGAACTGGCCGACGGAGATGTCCTTGAGCGCCTTCTTGAGGCCGTCCATTCCTCCGAAGGCCGCGTCGATGGCCGACGCGAGCCTGCCCGACGGGGCGCCGCCGGCGGGATCGAGGCTGTTCCAGTAGAAGGTGTGGTTCCAGACCTGGGCCGCGTTGTTGAAGATCGCGGTCTTGTCGGCGACGCCCGCCGTCGCCTTCACGATCTGCTCCAGCGAGGCGTCGGCGAGGTCCGTGCCCTGGATGAGCTTGTTGAGATTGTCGACGTAGCCCTTGTGGTGCTTGCCGTAGTGGAACCCGATCGTCTGCGCCGAGATCACCGGCGCGAGCGCCGACTCGTCGTAAGGCAGCGGCGGCAGCGCGATCGGACCGGCCGCACGGCCCGCGCGGGGCCAGGCCCCGAGCCCGACGGCGACGCCGGCGAGCCCGGCGGCGGCGAGGAAATCACGGCGCGTGAGGCCGCGCCGAGCGTGATCCGAACTGGAGCTCATGACCATCCCTCCATTGAGACGAAGACCGGCGCCCCGCCCGCGCGGAGCGCGAATCGCGCGCTGTACGCCGGAAGCTTAGCAGGTGATCGGAGGGCACCCCGGGGCCGGGAGATCCGCCGGGCCGGCGCGTCGTCAGGCGCCGCGCACGCGCCCGACCAGCGCCCGCAGCGCCGGGTCGCCCGGCACCGCGTGGCCGAGGAACCAGTCCAGCAGGACCTGGTCGGGCAGATCGAGCAGCCGCGCGAAAAGACGGCGGCCGTCGTCGTCGAGCGCGTCGTAGCCGCGGTCCAGAAAACCCTCGAGCAGCAGGTCGAGCTCCAGCATGCCGCGCCGGCAGTGCCACCGCAGGCGGTTGACGTCGGGCGCGGCCTCCGCCATCGCGTCAGACGGCCTTCTTCAGCATCAGGGCCTTGATGTGGCCGATCGCCTTGGTCGGGTTGAGGCCCTTCGGGCAGACTTCGACGCAGTTCATGATGCTGTGGCAGCGGAACAGCTTGTAGGGGCCGTCCAGGGCGTCGAGGCGCTCGTCGGTCGCCTGGTCCCGCGTGTCGGCGAGAAAGCGCCACGCCTGCAGCAGTGCCGCCGGGCCGTGGAACTTCTCGGGGTTCCACCAGAACGACGGGCACGACGTCGAGCAGCAGCCGCAGAGGATGCACTCGTAGAGCCCGTCCAGACGATCCCGGTCGGCCGGCGACTGCAGGATCTCCTGCTCGGGCATCGGGTCCTTGCGGATCAGGTACGGACGCACCGCGCGGTACTGGCGGTAGAAGTCGGTCATGTCCACGACGAGGTCGCGGATCACGGGACGGCCGGGCAGCGGCCGCACGACGATGGGCTCCTTGAGCTCCGGCAGCGGCGTGATGCACGCGAGGCAGTTGCGGCCGTTGGCGTTGACCGCGTCGGAGCCGCACACGCCCTCGCCGCAGGAGTGGCGAAAGGCGAAGGACTCGTCGACCCGCTTGATCTCCATCAGCGCGTCGCGAAGCATCATGCCCGGCTTCGCCTCGATCTCGACGTCCTGCATCCGCGGCGCCGAGTCGGTCTCCGGATTGTAGCGATAGACGCGGAATCTCATCGGGGCGACCTCAGTAGACCCGCTCCTTGGGCGGGAAGGACTCGACGGTCAGCGGTTTGGTGCGCACGGGCTTGTAGTCCACCCGGTCGCCGTCGAGCTGATACAGCGTGTGCTTGAGCCAGTTGCGGTCGTCGCGGTCGGGGTAATCGACCCGCGAGTGCGCCCCGCGGCTCTCCTGGCGGTGCAGGGCGGAGGCGATCGTCGCGAGCGCCACGTCCGCCAGGTTGTCGAGCTCGAGCGCCTCGATGCGCGCCGTGTTGAAGGTGCGGCTGTGGTCGGTCAGTCTCGCCTCGCCGATTCGCGCCCGGATGGCGCGGACCCGCTCGACCCCTTCCGCCATCACGTCCTCCACGCGGTAGACGCCGCAGTGGTCCTCCATGACCTTGGTGAGCTCGGCCCGCAGGTCCTTCACCCGCGGCCCGTCGCCCTTGCGATCCCACCGGTCGAGACGGGCCACCGCCTGGTCGACGCTGGCCTCGTTCATCGGCCGGTGGTGCGGGTGCTCCTTCAGGAACTGGATGATGTCCTGCCCGGCGGCGCGCCCGAACACCAGGATGTCGAGCAGCGAGTTGCCGCCGAGGCGGTTCGCCCCGTGCACCGACACGCAGGCGCACTCGCCGGCCGCATAGAGCCCCGGCACCACTTCCTCGGCTCCGGTGCCGCTCGGCGCGACCACGCGGCCGAAGCGGTCGGTAGGGATGCCCCCCATCACGTAGTGCGCCGTCGGGAACACCGGGATGGGCGTGTCGACCGGGTCGATGTGCAGGAAGGTCTTGCAGGTCTCGCGGATGCCGGGCAGGCGCTTGCCGATGATGTCCGCCCCGAGGTGGCTCAGCTTGAGCAGCACGTAGTCCTTGTCGGGCCCGGCTCCCCTGCCCTCGCGCACCTCCGTGGCGATGGCGCGCGACACCACGTCGCGGCTCGCGAGGTCCTTGGCGTTCGGCGCGTAGCGCTCCATGAAACGCTCGCCCGCGCCGTTGACCAGGAACCCCCCCTCGCCACGGCAGCCCTCGGTGATCAGCATGCCCTTGCCGGCGACGCCGGTCGGGTGGAACTGGAAGAACTCCATGTCCTCGAGGGGCACGCCGGCGCGCAGCGCCATCGCCATGCCGTCGCCGGTGTTGATGTGCGCGTTGCTCGTGGTGCGGAAGATCTGGCCGCAGCCGCCGGTGGCGATCAACGTCGTCTTCGCCTCGATCAGCACGGGCTCGCCGGTCTCGATCTCGAGGACCAGCGCGCCGAGGATCGCGCCTTCGTCGTCGCGGATCAGGTCCACGGCGAAGAACTCGTCGAAGAAGTGCGTCTTGGCGCGGATGTTCTGCTGGAACAGCGTGTGCAGGATTGCGTGGCCCGTGCGGTCCGCCGCCGCGCAGGTGCGCGCCGCCTGCGCGCCGCCGAAGTTCTGGCTCTGCCCGCCGAAGGCGCGCTGGTAGATCTTGCCGTTGTCGAGGCGCGAGAACGGCACGCCGTCGTGCTCGAGCTCGTAGACGGTCGGGATCGCCTCGCGGCACATGAACTCGATCGCGTCCTGGTCGCCAAGGTAGTCCGAGCCCTTGACCGTGTCGAACATGTGCCAGTGCCACGAGTCCGGCAGCACGTTCGCGAGCGCGGCGTTCACCCCGCCCTGCGCCGCGACGGTGTGCGAGCGCGTGGGGAAGACTTTGGACACCACCGCGACCCGCAGGTCGGCGTTGGAGAGCCGCAGTGCGGCGTTGAGGCCGGCGCCGCCGGCGCCGAGGATCAGGCAGTCGAAGCGTCGTCTGGCGAGCGCCATGGAGCGGTTAGCGGTTCCCTCGATCTCGATCGGTCGCGTCGGTGGCGGCTAGAGCCGCGCCGTGAACAGGACCTGCGCGGCCCACAGGCCGCAGGCCACCAGGCCGAGCCCGACCGCGGACAGCAGTGCGAGTCGAGCCGACGTTATCGGTACGTAGTCGATCACGATGTCGCGCAGTCCGACCCAGACGTGGAGCAGCAGCGCGACGAGGAAGAGCAGCGTCGCGACGCCCATCGCCGGGGCGCCGAGCCAGGCGTGCCACCCGGCGTAGCCGACGGGCGGCGCGAAGAGCAGCACCGCGACCGCATAGACGAGAAAGGCCGCGAGATAGACCGCGCTCACGCGCTGCACCAACCAGGCGCGAAGTCCGGTTGCGGTTCTCATGCGACGACCCCCCAGGTCAGCAGCAGCGCGAGCGGCGGCGCGGCGAGCAGCACCGCCCAGGCCGACCAGCGGTAGGACGGCTTCTCGATGCCGACGTCGACGTCGAGCAGCAGGTAGCGGATGCCAGCGAAGAGGTGGTGCAGCAGAGCCCAGAAGACCGCGAGCAGCACGAGCCGCGCGAACCCGTGGTCGAGCAGCAGTTGCGCCTTGGCGAAGCCTTCCGGACCGCGCAGCGCGAGGTCGAGCAGGTAGATGCCCAGCGGCACCGCGACGCTGAGGAGGGCGCCGCTGACCCGGTGGAGGATCGACATGACTCCGGCGACCGGCAGCCGGATCTGCAGGAGATTGAGGTGGACGGGCCGTCCGTTCTTGGTGATCGTGAACATGCGCTCGCACCGGCGTCGCCGCGGCAGAAGTCGACAGAGTATAAACAACCGACCCCCGGATTGCTGCGCCGCACAACCCGATCCGGATCAAGGATTGCAGCGGACCGCGCCGCCCGACACGCCCGGGCTCGCCGTCGCGCGGCTCAGGAGCTGGCCGCGGCGCTCGCGACGACCTGCTGCAGGACCCTGTGGAGCCGGCGCGCGGTCGCCGCCTGCCGCGGCGTGCCGGCATCCTTCGCGGCCTGACGCAGCAGCGAGCGCAGCGCCGTGGCGTCGGCGCCGGGGTAGTCGGCAAGGAACTCGCCGAGGCCCGCGTCGCCTTCGGCGAGCAGGCGGTCGCGCCAGCGCTCGACCAGGTGAAACCGCGCGACCTCGGCGGCGTGCGCGTGCGCATCCTGCTCGAGCGCGGCGCCGATGGCCGCGGCGGCCGCCGGGTCCGCCTCGAGCAGGTTGGCGAGGTGGCGGACGTGTCGCGCGCGCGCCGTCGAGGCCTTCATCGCCCGACCCGCGCGCAGGGCGTCGCGGATCTCCTCGTCGAGCCCGAGGCGAGCGAGTCGCGCCGCAGGTGCCGCCAGCGCCGCGGCGGCGAGCCGCTGCAGCACCTGGTGCTCGCGCTTGCGCTCCGATCGGCTCGGCCGCGCGGCGTCGGCGCCGCCGTCCCCGCCGCTGCGATCGCCCCTCACCCCGTCGCCTCCCAGTGAGCGACGCGCAGCTGCAGATCGGTGCCTCCGCGGTAATCGTCGAGATCGAGGTGGTAGGCGAAGCGAAGCCGCGCCGGCAGGCCGTCGGCAGCCTCTCCCGCCTTGTTGAAGGCAATCGCCTCGACCGCGGGCTCGCCGCCCGCCGGCCGCAGCAGCAGCCGCAGGTGCCGGTCGCCGACCACCCGGGTCGACAGCACGTCGAAGCGCCCGTCGAAGGCCGGCTCGGGAAACGCCTGGCCCCAGGGCCCGCCCTGGCGAACCGCCTCGGCCAGCTCCCGCCGCAGGTCTTCCCGCGCGATCTCGCCGTCCGAGTGGACCACGCCGGCGATCTCCTCGGGAGCGAGCCAGCGCCGCACCTCGGTATCGAAGGCGGCGGCAAAGGCCGGCACGTCGGCGGCGCGCAGGGTGAGGCCCGCCGCCATCGCGTGGCCGCCGAAACGCTCGATCAACCCCGGGTTGGCAGTCGCGACCGCCTCGAGCACGTCGCGCAGGTGAACCCCGGGCACCGACCGGCCCGATCCCCTGGCCCAGCCACCGTCGGCGAGCGCGAGCGCGACCACGGGCCGGTGCAGCCGTTCCTTGAGCCGGGACGCGAGCAACCCGACCACCCCCTGGTGCCAGCCCGCGTCGAACAGACAGAGCCCGACCGGCAGCTCGCCCTCACCCCCCAGCTGCAGACGCTCGACCAAGGCACGCGCCTGCTCCTGCATGCCCTCCTCGATCCGCCGACGTTCGCGATTGAAGCCGTCGAGGCGGGCGGCTAGCACTCGGGCCTCGTCGAGACGGGGGGCGAGGAGACAGTCGATGCCCACCGTCATGTCTTCGAGGCGCCCTGCGGCGTTGAGCCGCGGCGCGACGAAGTAGCCGAGATCAGCCGCCGTGGCCCGGCGCGGGTCGCGACCTGCGACCTCGAGAAGCGCGGCCACGCCGGGGCAGGCGCGGCCCGCCCGGATGCGCTCGAGACCTTGGGCCACGAGGATCCGGTTGACCCGCCCGAGCGGCACGACGTCCGCGACGGTGCCGAGCGCCACGAGGTCCAGGAAATCGGCGAGGCGCGGTTCCGGGACACCCCGGCGCTCGAACCAGCCGGCGTCCCGAAGGTGCGCGCGCAGCGCGAGCAGCACGTAGAAGATCACGCCCACGCCGGCGAGGGCGTGACCGGAGAAGGCGCAGCCGGGCAGGCTCGGGTCGACGATCGCCGCGGCGGCGGGCAATTCGTGCCCGGGCAGGTGGTGGTCGGTGACGATGACGTCCACCCCCGCGGCGTTGGCGGCGGCGACGCCCGCCACGCTCGCCACGCCGTTGTCCACGGTGACGATGAGATCCGGGCGCCGCGCCAGCGCGACCTCGACGATCTCCGGCGTGAGGCCGTAGCCGTAGCGGAAGCGGTCCGGGACCAGGAAGCCGACCCGGCGCCCCCCCATCGCGCGCAGCGCTCCGACGGCGACAGCGCTGCTGGTGGCGCCATCGGCGTCGAAGTCGCCGACGATCAGGATGTGCTCGTCACCGGCGAGGGCGCGCGCCAGCCGCTCCGCCGCCTCCGCCGCGCCCCGCAGGCCGCCGGGCGGCGGCAGGCGCGCGAGCGCGTGGTCGAGCTCGTCGCCGGTGCCGACGCTGCGCGCCGCGTAGACGCGGCGCAGCACCGGGTGCAGCGCCGCCGGCAGGCCGTCCGGCGAGACGAGCAGCGGCCGGCGGACGATGCGGACGACGGGGCTCATCCGCCGTGCTTGAAGAGCCAGCCGCCCTTGGCCTCGAAGTACTCGAGGTAGCGGGGCCTGAGATCCGCGACGACCGAGCCTTCCACGGCGGGACGGGAGAGCAGGCCGTGCGACCACGCGCGGGTGCGAGCCGGCAGCAGCTCGCCGAGCTCGGGCCGCAGCCAGGCGACGACGGCGTGGCGCATGAAGAAGGGCGCGAAGGTGGCATCCACCAGGCGGAAGACCGAGCCCGAAAAGAACGGCCCCTCCCCGTCGATCACGCCCTCGAGCCGTTCGAGCTTGACGCGCAGCGCGTCGACCTTGTCGCGGTAACGCCCCTCGGTCCGGGCCGTGACGAGCTCGTACTGGTCGATCAGCAGGCTCGCGCCGAACTCGGCCCACGCGCGGTGCCGAGCGCGCTCGAGGGCGTCGCCCGGATGCAGGCGCGGCGGGTAGACCTCGTCGAGGTACTCACAGATGATGGCGGACTCGAACAAGGTCTGGTCGCCGACCCGCAGCAGCGGGACCTTGCCGAACGGCGAGATGGCGTGGAACCAGTCCGGCGGGTCCTCGAGGTCGATATAGGTGACCTGGTGCGGCACGTCCTTCTCGCGCAGGACGATCGCCGCGCGCTGGACATAGGGGCACAGCACGAAACTGACGAGCTCGAGGCCCATGCACGCTCCTCTCCCTGCCTGCCGGACGGCGGCCGCAGGATAGCAGATGACCGAATCCTCTCCCTTCGCCCCCCCCGTGACGGTCGCGTGGGCCGACCACGCGCCGCCGCCGCGCGGCGGCCTGCACGTCTGGCGCATCGCCCTCGACGCGCCGGACCACGCTGATCTGCGCGTCCTCTCGGCCGGCGAGACGGCACGCGCCGACCGCCTCGCGGACCCGGCGCGCCGGCGCCGTTTCATCGCCTTGCGCGTTGCCGCGCGCCACATCCTCGCCCGCTACGTCGAGGCCGAGCCGCACGCGATCGAGTTCGGGGCGGGCCACCGTGGCAAGCCGCACGTCACGCGCCCGCCGACCCCCTGGGCCTTCAACCTCTCCGACAGCGGCGCCCTCGCCCTGCTGGCCCTGGACGACCGCGGCCCCGTGGGCGTCGACCTCGAGGGCCTGCGCGCCGTCGCGCGCTGGGATCGCATCGCCCGGCGCACCTTCGACGAGCCGGCTCACCGCGCGCTCGCCGCCGCACCGGCGGACGCCCGCGACGAGCTCTTCCTCGCGCACTGGACCGCGCACGAGGCGCGGCAGAAGGCCACGGGCGAGGGCCTGCACGGTGTCCGGGCCGACGCGGCGCAGTGGCAGGTCCTGCACTTCAGGCCCGACCCAGGCTGGATCGCCGCGCTGGCGTTCGCGGCCGGCGTCGAGCCTAGGGTGAGCTGGCTCGACTACCGCCACGTCCCGCCAGCAGCGCCTTGAGGAACCGGACGGGCACCGCGTAGGTGATGCCCGAGGGCTTCTCCAGCAGGCTCTCCTTGGTGCCCTTGACGAGCACGCTGTTGATCACGCCGAGCACCTCGCCATTCTCCGGGTCGTAGAGCGGGCTGCCGCTGTTCCCCGGGTAGGCCGTCGCGTCGAGCTGGAAGACCGGATAGGGATCCCGCAGCGCCTTGACGGTCTTTGCCTCGAGGTCGCGGCCGCCGATGCCCGGGATCGCCGCCGGCGCGACCGACGCGACGATGCCGCGGTGGGTGACGTGGTGCAGACCGAGGGCCATGCCGAGGGGGAAGCCGGTAAAGGCAATGGAATCGCCCTCCCTCACCCGGGCGTCGTTGCCCAGGGCCAGCGGCTTCAGCGGCGTGCCGGACACCTCGAGCAGAGCGAGGTCGTGCTCGGGATCGCGCGCGACGACCTTGACCGTGCGCACGTCCACAGCGGTGCCGCGTCCGGCGAAGATCGCGAGCCGCTCCCGCCCGCCCTCGTCGACCGCTTCGCTCACCACGTGCTCGTTCGTCGCGACGAAGCGCCCGTCGCCGATGACGAAGCCCGTCCCGCGGAACTCGGCCGGAGGTCGCCGCACGGTCTGGTAGGTGCCGACGGCGACGACGGAGTCACGCACGCGCGCCACGGTGTCGGCGAGCCCCGCCACGGCATCGTGGTGAGCTGACGACCCCACGAGCAGAAGGCCGCAAAGTCCGACGAGGCGGTTCATGTCGATGGCTCCGCTGCCGAAAACCCTGGGGTCGGCGGCTCCGGGGCCGCCGAATCGCCGTTGCTATACTGCGCCGGCCCCAACGACACGGGAACCCCATGGGCGAGCTGCTGCACGACCTCCTTCGCGAAACCGCCCGCCGCACCCCGGGCTCGCCTGCCCTCGCGCACCGCGCCGAGCACCTCGACTACGGAACCCTCTGGAGCGCGGTCGACGGCTTTGCACGCGGCCTGGTGGGGCTCGGGCTGCAGCGCTCCGAACGCGTCGCGGTGTACCTGCCCAAGCAGGTGGAGACGGTCGTCGCACTGTTCGGCGCCGCGGCAGCGGGCGGGGTGTTCGTGCCCGTCAACCCGGTGCTCAAGGCCGCACAGGTCGCCTACCTGCTGCAGGACTGCAACGTGCGAGTTCTGGTCACGTCGGCCGACCGGGCCGCCGTGCTGGCGGACGTGCTCGCAGGCTGCCACGACCTGCGCTGGATCGTCCTGGTCGACGGCGATCCCGGCGCCCTCCCGCCCGCGCTCGCCCGCCTCGCCGTCCGGTGGCTTGACCTCCTCGCCGGACAACCCGGCACGGGCGAGCCGCACCGCCGCATCGACGCCGACGTGGCGGCGATCCTGTACACCTCCGGCAGCACGGGCCGCCCCAAGGGCGTCGTGCTGTCCCACCGCAACATGGTCGCCGGCGCACGCTCCGTTGCCGAGTACCTCGAGAACCACGCGGAAGACCGGCTGCTCGCCGTCTTGCCACTGAGCTTCGACTACGGACTGAGTCAGCTGACGACGGCCTTCTCGGTCGGTGCGAGCGTCGTCCTCCTCGAGTACCTGCTGCCGCGCGACGTCGTCGCCGCCTGCGCGAAGGGGCGGATCACCGGCCTCGCTGCCGTTCCGCCGCTCTGGAACCAGCTCGCCCGCCTGCCCTGGCCGGACGAGGCGGTGCGCTCGCTGCGTTACATCACCAACTCGGGCGGCGCGATGCCGCGCGCCACCACCGCGGCCCTGCGTGCGGCGCTGCCGGACACCAGGGTCTTTCTCATGTACGGCCTCACCGAGGCCTTCCGCTCCACCTACCTGCCGCCGGACCAGGTGACCACGCGTCCCGACTCGATCGGCAAGGCCATCCCCAACGCCGAGATCCTGGTGGTGCGGGAGGACGGAACGGAGTGCGCGCCCGGCGAGCCGGGCGAGCTCGTCCATCGGGGGGCCCTCGTCGGGCTGGGCTACTGGAACGACCCGGAAAAGACGGCGCAGCGGTACCGGCCGGCGCCCGGCCAGCCGCCGGAGCTGCCCAACCCGGAGCTCGCCGTCTGGTCGGGCGATCAGGTCCGGCGAGACGCCGACGGCTACCTGTACTTCGTCTCGCGCAAGGACGAGATGATCAAGACCTCGGGCTACCGCGTCAGCCCGACCGAGGTCGAGGAGGTCGTGTACGCGAGCGGTCTCGCGGCCCAGACGGCCGCGGTCGGCGCGGCCCATCCCGAGCTCGGCCAGGCCATCGTGCTGGTCGTGCAGCCGACGCGACCCGACGTCGCCGAGCAGGACGTGCTGGACCACTGCCGGCGCGAGCTGCCGAACTTCATGGTGCCCGCCGCCGTGTTTCTCCGGGCCGAGCTGCCGCGCAACCAGAACGGCAAGATCGACCGCAAGACGCTCGCGGGCGAGTTCGCCGCGCTGTTCGCGCCGAACGGCGGCGAGGGGGTCGCATGAGCGAACGCCCGGTACACGCCCCGCTCACGCAGTTCCCGGTCGTCGACGACCGCCTCGTGGTCGGCGGGCGCCTGCCCCGTGAGCTCGCCGCGCTGGCCGGCGGCACGCCGTTCTACGCCTACGACCGGTCGGCCATCGCGGCGCGCCTCGCGGCCCTGCGCGGCGCGCTGCCGCCCGACGTGCACCTTCACTACGCGGTGAAGGCCAACCCCATGCCGGCCGTCGTCGGGGCGATGCGCCCGCTGGTCGACGGCTTCGACGTTGCGTCGCTCGGCGAGCTGCGCGTCGCCCTCGCCGCCGGGATGCCGCCGGGCGAGATCAGCTTCGCCGGCCCCGGCAAGACCGAGCGCGAGCTCGAGGGTGCGATCGCCGCCGGCATCACGATCAACCTCGAGTCCGCCGGCGAGCTCGAGCGCGCCGCGCACGCGGCCGAGCGGCTCGGCCGCGTGCCGCACGTCGCGGTCCGCGTGAACCCGGACTTCGAGCTCAAGTCGTCCGGCATGAAGATGACGGGAGGCGCCAAGCCGTTCGGCATCGACGCGGAGCAGGTCCCGGCGGTGCTGGCGCGTATCGGCGCGCTCGGCTGCGACTTCCGCGGCTTCCACATCTTCAGCGGCTCGCAGAACCTGCGACCCGACAGCCTGGTCGAGGCGCAGAACCTGACGTTCGAGCTCGCGCTGCGGCTCGCAGAGGCGGCGCCGGGGCCCGTTCGGCTCCTCAACATCGGTGGCGGCTTCGGCATTCCCTATTTCCCGGGCGAGCAGCCGCTCGACCTCGCCCCCGTCGCCGGGAACCTCGCCGCGCAGCTGCCGGGCGTGCGCGAGCGGCTCGGCCCGGTCGAGGTGGTGATCGAGCTCGGCAGATACCTCGTCGGCGAAGCGGGCGCCTATTTCTGCAAGGTGATCGATCGCAAGGAATCGCGCGGGCGGACCTTCCTCGTCACCGACGGCGGGCTCCACCACCACCTCGCCGCGTCCGGCAACTTCGGCCAGGTGCTGCGCAAGAACTACCCCGTCGTGGCGGCCGAGCGGGTGCGCGGCGGACCGCGCGAGGAGGTCACCGTGGTCGGACCGCTCTGCACGCCGCTCGACCTGCTCGCCGACCGGATGGAGCTCGGGCACTGCGAGCCCGGCGATCTCGTCTGCGTCCTGCAGTCCGGGGCCTACGGCTACACCGCCAGCCCCCACCGGTTCCTCGGCCACCCGCCGCCGGGCGAAATCCTGGTCTGAAAACGAAGGGGCCTGACGGCCCCTTCGTGGTATTCCCGCTGCGAGCGAGCGGATCAGGTCTCGGCGACGACCGCCTTCATGCTGAGCCGGATGCGGCCCTGCTTGTCCACCTCGAGCACCTTGACCTTCACGACGTCGCCCTCGGTGAGCTTGTCGCTGACCTTCTCGACGCGCTCCTCCGAGATCTGCGAGATGTGCACCAGGCCATCGCGGCCCGGCAGGATCTGCACGAACGCGCCGAAGTCCATCAGGCGGACGACCTTGCCCTCGTAGATCTGGCCGGCCTCGACCTCGGCGGTGATGAGCTCGATGCGCCGGCGCGCCTGCTCACCCGCCGCCCGGTCGACGGAGAAGATCTTCACCGTGCCGTCGTCGGCGACGTCGATCGCGGCACCCGTCTCCTCGGTGATCGAGCGGATGGTGACGCCGCCCTTGCCGATCACGTCCCGGATCTTCTCGGGGTCGATCTTGATCGTGATGACGCGCGGCGCGTGCTCGGACATCTCCTGCCGCGGCCTGGCGAGCACCTTGTTCATCTCGCCCAGGATGTGCATCCGGCCCTCTTTCGCCTGGGCCAGGGCCGTCTCCATGATCTCGCGCGTGATGCCGTCGATCTTGATGTCCATCTGCAGGGCGCTCACGCCGTTGGCGGTGCCTGCCACCTTGAAGTCCATGTCGCCGAGGTGGTCCTCGTCGCCCATGATGTCGGTGAGCACGGCGAAGCGGTCGCCTTCCTTGATCAGACCCATCGCGACGCCCGCGACGGGCGAGCGCACCGGCACGCCGGCATCCATCAGCGACAGGCTGGTGCCGCATACCGAGGCCATCGACGACGAGCCGTTCGACTCGGTGATCTCGGAGACCACGCGGATCGAGTAAGGGAACTCCTCGATGTTGGGCATGACGGCGAGCACGCCGCGCTTGGCGAGACGACCGTGGCCGATCTCGCGGCGCTTGGGACTGCCGACGCGGCCGATCTCGCCGACGCAGAAGGGCGGGAAGTTGTAGTGGAGCATGAAGTGCTCCCGCCGCTCGCCCTCCAGGGCGTCGATGATCTGCGAGTCGCGCTCGGTGCCGAGCGTGGTGACGACCAGCGCCTGCGTCTCGCCGCGCGTGAACAGCGCCGACCCGTGGGTGCGCGGCAGCACGCCGGTGCGGATCGCGATCGGCCGAACGGTGCGGCTGTCGCGGCCGTCGATGCGCGGCTCACCGGCCAGGATGCGGCCGCGAACGATCTTCTTCTCGAGCTTCTCGAAGGCCCCGACCACGGCCTTCGCGTCCCACTGCGGCGATTCGCCGCCCGCAAGGCGCAGGACCGCGTGGTCGCGCACGGTGTCGATGCGCTCGTAGCGCGCGAGCTTCTCCTTGACGCGGTAGGCCTCACCGAGCTCGGCGCCGACCGCCTGCTCGAGCGCCGCCATCAGCGCCTCGTCGGTCGTGGCCGCCGTCCAGCGGATCGGCGCCCTGTTCACCGCCGCCGCCAGCTCGCGGATCGCGTTGATCGCCACCTGCATCTGCTCGTGGCCGAAGAGCACCGCGCCGAGCATGACCTCCTCGGGCAGCTCGTTGGCCTCGGACTCGACCATCAGCACTGCGTTCGCGGTGCCGGCGACGATCAGGTCGAGATCAGTCTCGTCCGACAGGCCGCTCGCCGGCGGGTTCAGCAGGTACTGACCGCGGTGATAGCCCACGCGCGCGGCGCCTACCGGTCCCGCGAACGGCAGCCCGGAGATCGCGAGCGCGGCGGAGGCGCCGAGCATCGCGGGGATCTCGGGATCGACGCGCGGATTGAGCGACTTCACCGTCGCGATGACCTGCACCTCGTTCGTGAAGCCCTTGGGGAAGAGCGGGCGCATCGGCCGGTCGATGAGGCGCGAGGTGAGGATCTCCTTCTCGCTGGGCCGGCCTTCGCGGCGGAAGAAGCCGCCCGGGATACGGCCCGCGGCGTAGGTCTTCTCCTGGTAGTCGATGGTCAGCGGGAAGAAGTCGCGGCCCTCGGCCGGCTTCCTGTCGGCCACGACCGTGACGAGGACGACTGTGTCGCCCATGTTGACCAGCACCGCGCCGTCGGCCTGACGGGCGATCTCGCCCGTCTCGAGGATGACGAGGTGCTCGCCGTACTGGAATTCCTTGCGGATCGGCTCGAGGTTCACTGTCTGCATACCTGTGACTGGGGTTCGTCGGATCAGCGACGGATGCCGAGCTTCTCGATGAGCGCGCGGTAGCGGTTGACGTCCTTGCGCTTGAGGTAGTCGAGCAGCTTGCGGCGCGCATTCACCATCCGCACCAGGCCCTGGCGCGAGTGGTGGTCCTTCTTGTGGGCCTGGAAGTGGCCAGTGAGCTGCGTGATGCGCGCCGTCAGCAGCGCCACCTGGACCTCCGGCGACCCCGTGTCGTTCGGGGCACGCTGGTGCTGCTCGACGATGCCCTTCTTGTCTCCTGCGCTCATTGACATGACGTCTCTCCTGTCATCGATGGCCTTGCCGCGCGTCGCGGGGCCGCTCCAACAATGAGTTCAGGGCGGCCGGCCGGTTGGGTTGACTGTGCTGCTGCGGACAGGGCCTTTCCTGGCGCCTGCCGAGTACAATATTTTGCCACACTTTGGCGCCGCGCCCTTAAGGCGCGCACATGAGTCGCCGCGGCGCGACCTTCCCGTCGTCCTCGATCTGCCCGACGCCGACGAACCCGCCGCCGGCGTCGTAGAGCCTGACGAGGCCGGACGTCGGCGCCCGCGGCACGAGCACCGGCTGCCCCATCTTCAGGTAGTAGGCGGCGTCCTGCGAGAGCCGCACCTCGGGCCAGTGGCCGACCGCGCTGTCCAGCGGCAGGAGCAGCGCATCGAGGGCCTGCGTGCCCTCGGCGGCGGCGTCCTCGATCTGCCCCATCGTCACCATGTCGTCTGCACCGTAAGGGCCGACCCCGGTCCGCCGCAGACCGATGACGTGCGCCCCGCAACCGAGCACAGCACCGATGTCCTCGGCGAGCGTGCGCACGTACGTGCCTTTGGAGCAGCGCACGTCCATCTCGAACTCGTCGGCCTCCAACGCGCCGAGCGCGATGGCGTGGATGGTGACGGTCCGCGGCTCGCGTTCGACCTCGATGCCCTCGCGCGCCAGCTTGTAGAGGCGCTGCCCCTGGTGCTTGAGCGCCGAGTACATCGGCGGCAGCTGCTCGATCTGGCCCACGAACCGCGCGACGGTCGCCTCGAGCCGCTCGCGCGTGACGCCCTCGACAGGACGCCTCTCGAGCACCTCTCCCTCTGCGTCGCCCGTGGCCGTGACGACGCCGAGCTTCACCCGCACGAAGTAACGCTTGTCCGCGTCGAGCAGGTAGGCGGACAGCTTCGTCGCCTCACCGAAGCAGAGCGGCAGCAGGCCGTCGGCCAGCGGATCGAGACTCCCCGTGTGGCCCGCCTTGCGCGCCTGGAAGAGACGCTTCGCCCGCTGCAGCGCCTCGTTCGACGTCGCGCCGATCGGCTTGTCGAGGAGCAGGATCCCCGACACGTCGCGGCCGTGCTGCCTGCGCCTGCCCATCGCGTCAGTCGGCCCCTTCGCCGTGGCGCAACTCGTCCTCGGCCACCGCGCGGTCGATGAGCGCGCTCAGCCGGTTGCCCTCCGCCACCGATCGGTCGTAGGCGAACTCGAGGTCCGGAATCGCGCGCAGCTTCATGAGCTGGCCGAGTCGACGGCGAAGGAAGCTCGCGGAGTGTCTCAGCGCCCGGCCGGTGTCGACGGCTTTCGACTCGTCGAGGCAGGTGAAGTACACCTTCGCGTGCGCGAGATCGCGTGTCACCCGCACCTCCTGCACGGTGACCATGCCCAGCCGCGGGTCGCGCAGCTCGTCCTGGAGCAGCACGGCCAGCAGCCGGCGCATCTCGGCGCCGACGCGCTCCGCACGGGCGAACTCGTGACCCATCGCCGGCGCGCGGCCGTCAGGCCTGGCGCGCGACCTCGACGCGTTCGAAGACCTCGATGTGGTCGCCGACGCGCACGTCGTTGTAGTTCTTGACCGCGATGCCGCACTCCATGCCGGCCTTCACCTCGGACAAGTCGTCCTTGAAGCGACGCAGCGACTCCAACGCGCCCTGGTAGATCACCACGTTGTCGCGCAGCACGCGAATCGGGTTGTTCCGCTTCACCACGCCGTCGACCACCATGCAGCCGGCCACCGCGCCGAACTTCGAGGAGCGGAACACGTCGCGCACCTCCGCGAGCCCGATGATCTGTTCCTTGACCTCGGGGGACAGCAGGCCGCTGATCGCCTTCTTAACGTCGTCGATGATCTCGTAGATGATTCCGTAGTAGCGCAGGTCGAGCCCCTTCTCCTCGACGATGCGGCGAGCCGCCGCGTCCGCGCGGACGTTGAAGCCGACCAGGATGGCGTTGGACGTGACGGCGAGGTTGGCGTCGGACTCGGTGATGCCGCCGACCGCGGACGCGACGATGCGCACCTTGACCTCCGGCGTCGAGCACTTGACGAGCGCTTCGCGCAGGGCCTCCACGGACCCCTGCACGTCGGCCTTCAGGATGATGTTGAGCTCCTTGGCCTCTCCCTCCGCCATCTGGGAGAACATGTCGGCGAGCTTGGTCGTCTTCTGCGCCGCCAGCTTGGTGTCGCGCGAGCGCTCGCGGCGCAGCTCGGCCAGGTCGCGTGCCTTGCGCTCGTCCTCGAGCGCAACGACCTCGTCGCCGGCGTTGGGCGCGCCGGACAGACCGAGCACCTGCACCGGAATCGACGGTCCGGCCGTCTTCACCGCCTTCCCGCCCTCGTCGAACATCGCGCGCACCCGGCCGTACTCGCTGCCGGTGACGATGACGTCACCGCGCGACAGGGTGCCGGACTGCACCAGGATGGTGGCGATCGGGCCCCTGCCCTTGTCGAGGCTCGACTCGATGATCGTACCGCGCGCGAGGCCGGCGGCCGGCGCGCGCAGCTCGAGCACCTCGGACTGGATCAGAATCGCGTCCAGCAGGCTGTCGATACCGGCGCCGGTCTTGGCGGACACTTTGACGATCTGCGTCTCGCCGCCCCACTCCTCGCCCACGATCTCGTACTGCAGAAGCTCCTGCATCACCTTCTCGGGCTGGGCGTCCGGCTTGTCCACCTTGTTCACCGCGACGACGATCGGCACGCCGGAGGCCTTGGCGTGGTGAATCGCCTCGATGGTCTGCGGCATCACGCCGTCGTCGGCCGCAACGACCAGGACGACGATGTCGGTGACCTTGGCGCCGCGCGCGCGCATGGACGAGAAGGCCGCGTGGCCGGGCGTGTCGAGAAACGTGATCACGCCCTTCTCGGTGCGGACGTGGTAGGCGCCGATGTGCTGCGTGATGCCGCCTGCCTCGCCGGCCGCCACGCGCGTCTCGCGGATGTAGTCGAGCAGCGAGGTCTTGCCGTGGTCGACGTGGCCCATGATCGTCACGACCGGCGGACGGGCCGAGGCCTCGCCGTGCGGGGCCTCCTCGGCCGCGGTGAGAATCTCCGCCTCGATGTCAGAGTCCTGCTGCGCAACCGCCATATGTCCCATTTCTTCCACCACTAGCGTCGCCGTGTCCCGGTCGATCGGCTGGTTGATCGTGACGAGGGTGCCCATCTTCATCAGCACCTTGATCAGCTCGGCGGCCTTGACCGACATGCGCTGCGCGAGCTCCGCCACCGTGATGCTCTCGGGAATGCGAACCTCGCGCTTCACCGGCTCCGTCGGCCGCTGGAAGCCGTGCAGCTGTTCGGGCTGGACGATGTCGCGACGCGTCGTGCGCTTCGGCTTGGCGGGAGCGCGCTTGCCCTCCGCGACGTGCAGCTCGCGGCGCGGCGCGGCAGGCGCCTCCGCCTCGGCTTCCTCGCCCTCGCCACCCCAGCGCCCGCGCTCTTTGCGAACCCCCTTGCCCTTGCCCTTCGCAGCCCGCTTCTCCTCTTCCTTCTCCTTGGCCTTCCGTTCTTCCTCCTCGCGGCGCTTCTGCTCCTCGGTCTGCGCCCGACGCTGTTCCTCCTCGAGCGCACGCTGGCGCGCCTCCTCCTGCGCGAGGCGCTCACGCTCCTCGGTCTGACGGCGCTCCTCCTCCGCCCGACGGCGGCCCTCGTCGAGGGCCTCGATGGAACGCTTCTTCTCCTCCTGGTCGGCAAGCGCCTGGCGCGCGGCCTCGGCCTCGCGCGTCGCCTCCTCGGTGTCGGCGACAGTGCTGCGCTTCACGTAGGTGCGCTTGCGACGGACCTCGACGCTCACGGTCTTCGCGGGAGCCCGGGCAACGCTGCTGCGCGCGGCCGTCGACTTGGGTCCGACGGCCGGCTGGGTGAGCTCGGTGACGGTCTTGCGCTTCAGCGTGATCTTGCTCGGCTCCGCCGCTTCGGCCGGTGCCACCTTCCCGTGAGCGCGCCGCAGGTGCTGCAGCAGCTGCACCTTCTCCTGCTCCGAGACCACGTCGGCGCCCTGTTCCTTCTGGACACCGGCGTCGTTGAGCTGCTTGAGCAGCCGCTCGACGGGTACGCCGATCACGACGGCGAGCTGGCTTACGGTGACCTCACTCATCGGTCGCTCCTCGGGTCAGTTCCCCGCGCTGCCTTCCCGGAACCACGGCGCGCGCGCCGCCATTATCAGCGCCGCCGCACGCTCCGGCGTCACGCCCTCGATCTCGACGAGGTCGTCCACCGCCTGCTCGGCGAGATCCTCCATGGTGACGATGCCCTGGCTCGCCAGGCGGAAGGCGAGGTCGCGGTCCATCCCGTCCATGTTGAGCAGGTCCTCGGCAGGCGCCGCGTCGGGCAGCGCCTCCTCCTTGGCAAGCGCGCGGGTGAGCAGCACGTCCTTGGCCCGGTTGCGCAGCTCGTTGACGATATCCTCGTCGAAGGCGTCGATCGCGAGCATCTCCTGCAGCGGGACGTAGGCCACCTCGTCGATGGTCGTGAACCCTTCCTGCACCAGGATGGAGGCAACCTCCTCGTCCACGTCGAGCTGCGACATGAACTGCTCGACCAGGGAGCGGGTCTCGTTCTCGGACTTGTCCTGCGCCGCCTCCTCGTTCATGACGTTGAGCTCCCAGCCCGTGAGCTGGCTGGCGAGCCGCACGTTCTGCCCGCCCCGGCCGATCGCCTGCGACAGGTTCTCATCCTTCACCGCGACGTCCATGCTTCCCGCCTCTTCGTCGACGACGATGGAGACGACGTCCGCCGGCGACATCGCGTTGATCACGAACTGCGCGGGATTGTCGTTCCAGAGGATGATGTCGACGCGCTCGCCGGCCAGCTCGTTCGACACTGCCTGCACGCGCGAGCCGCGCATGCCGACGCAGGCTCCGACGGGGTCGATGCGGGGGTCCCGCGAGCGGACGGCGATCTTGGCGCGAGAGCCCGGGTCGCGCGCGGCGCCCTTGATCTCGATGAGACCTTCGCCGACCTCCGGCACCTCGAGCTTGAAGAGCTCGATGAGCAGGTTGGGGGCGGTGCGGCTGACGAAGAGCTGCGGGCCGCGCGGCTCCGGGCGCACGTCGTAGAGATAGCCGCGCAGCCGGTCGCTGACGCGCACCGACTCGCGGGGGATCATGTCGCTCTTGAGAACGATCGCCTCGGCGTTGCCGCCGAGGTCCAGGATGATGTTGCCGCGGTCGAGCCGCTTCACCGTGCCGGTGATCAGCTCGCCCCTGCGATCCTTGTAGGCCTCGACGACCTTGGCACGCTCGGCCTCCCGCACCTTCTGGACGATGACCTGCTTCGCGGTCTGGGCCGCGATTCGGCCGAAGCTGATGGACTCCATCGGTTCCTCGATGAAGCCGCCGACCTCGATGCCCGGCTCGAGGGCCTGGGCGGCATCGAAGGTGATCTCCGCCGAGGGGTTCTCCAGCAGGCCGTCCTCGCCCGGCTCCACGGCCTTCCACCGGCGGAAGCTGACGTAGTCGCCGGTGGTCCGGTCGATCTCGACCCGCACGTCGATCTCGCCGCCGTGCTTCTTGCGGGTGGCCGACGCGAGCGCCGCCTCCATCGCCTGGAAGATGGTCTCGCGGTCCACGCCTTTCTCGTTGGACA
This sequence comes from Gammaproteobacteria bacterium, assembly GCA_025458675.1. Lineage (GTDB taxonomy): Bacteria > Pseudomonadota > Gammaproteobacteria > Chromatiales > Chromatiaceae > JALORY01. The sequence goes on from JALORY010000016.1 coordinate 38,656, forward strand.
CCGCATCGACCACCAGGAGGATCTCTTTGTTCATCGCCGACGTCATCCTCAGAACTCGGGTACCAATCGGGCCGACTCCACGTCCCCGTGCGGGAACTCGAGCACCTGGCCGTCCACTTCGATCCTGATCCGCCCGCCGGACGCGCCACGCAGCACGCCGGCGAAGTTCCGTCGCCCGTCCGCCAGCCGCGCCAGCCGCAGCTTCGCCCTGTGCCCCGCGAACCGCTCGTAGTCGGCGAGCGTGAAGAGCGGCCGGTCGAGGCCTGGCGACGACACCTCGAGCGTGTAGCGCTCGCGGATCGGGTCCTCCACGTCCAGCGCCCCGCTGAGCTGGTGGCTCACGGCGGCGCAGTCGTCGAGCGTGATACCGTCGGCGTGGTCGATGAAGACTCGCAGCAGCATCCCCGCCGCCCCGCGCCCCTGCAGCTGGACGCCGACGAGCTCGTAGCCCATCGGCCCGACCACCCGCTCGACCAGCCCGACCAACCTGTCCGGCGCCTGCCGCATCACGCCCCACAAACAAAAAAATGGGCACGAGGCCCATTTCCTGATCCGGCAGCCCCAGGACGTCCCTGGGTCTCCGGGCGATTAGCAAAAGGCCCCGTTGCCGGGGCCCATTGCAGGAATGGTAGCGGGGGCAGGATTTGAACCTACGACCTTCGGGTTATGAGCCCGACGAGCTGCCAGACTGCTCCACCCCGCATCAGCGAGGCCGAACTATACCCGGCCGTTCGCGGCGGCGCAACAAGGCGCCGGGGCCCGTCAGCTGACGGCGGCAACGCAGATCGAGAGCAGTCCCGCGGGGAATAGACCCAAGGCGAGCATGGTCAGGCCGTTGACCGAAAGCACCCACATCGCGTCCGCCGGGGCCCGCAACGGCGCTTCGTCCAACGGCGCGTCGAAGTACATCACCTTGATCACGCGCAGGTAGTAGAACGCCCCGATCACGGAGAAGAAGACGCCGAAGACGGCGAGCCAGACCATGTCGACGTCGACCACCGCGTCCAGCACGAAAAGCTTTGCGAAGAAGCCGGCCGTCGGCGGGACCCCCGCCATGGAGAACATGAGGAGCAGCATCATCCCCGCATACCAGGGACTGCGCTGATTGAGGCCCTTGAGGTCGTCGATACGCTCCGCCTCGACTCCCTCGCGACTGAGCAGGACGATCACGCCGAACGCCCCCGCCGCCATGAGCGCGTAGAGAATCGCGTAGAACATCGCCGCCGCCATGCCGTCCGGGGTGCCCGCCAGCAGCCCGAGGAAGATGAAGCCGACGTGCGAGATGGTCGAGTAGGCGAGCATCCGCTTGATGTTCGTCTGGGCGATCGCGACGACGTTGCCGAGCGCGAGGGACGCGACTGCGAGCAGCACGAGCATGCCCTGCCAGTGTGGGTGCAGCGGGCCGAGGCCGTCCGACAGGAGCCGGAACGCCAGCGCGAAGGCCGCGATCTTCGGCGCGCTCCCGACCAGCAGGGTCACCGGGGCCGGCGCGCCGTGGTAGACGTCGGGCACCCACATGTGAAAGGGAACCGCACCGAACTTGAACGCGATGCCGATCACGATGAAGACGAGTCCGAACACCAGCACGGTCTGATCCGCAGGCTGCACGGCGAGCCGCTGCCCGACCGTCGCGAAGCTGAGTGCGCCAGTCGCGCCGTACACCATCGACATGCCGTACAGGAGCAGGCCCGACGCCAGCGCGCCGAGGACGAAGTACTTCATCGCCGCCTCGGAGCCGGCCGTCGCGTTCCGGTCGAAGGCGACGAGGGCGTACAGGGACAGCGCGAGCAGCTCGAGTCCCAGGTACGCCGTGAGAAAACTCGCAGCAGAGGCGATCACGCTCATCCCGAGCGCGGCGAACAGGCCGAGGACGTAGAACTCGCCCTTGAAGAGCCGGCGGGCGACGAGATAGCCCCGCGAGTAGACGAAGCCCAGCAGCGTCACCAGGAAGACCGAGATCTTGAGCGCGTCCGACATCGGGTCGCGCACGTAGTTGCCGTGGAAAACCACCTCGCGCGGACCACCGCCCACCCAGATCGTTGCCGCCACGGCAGCCACGAGGGCCACGAGCGAGAGGACATAGGTCAGGTGGCGCCGCTGCTCCGTGAGGAACAGGTCCAGAACCAGGATCGCGCAGGCTGCGGCCAGCAGCACGATCTCGGGCAGCGCCGGGGCCAGGCTCGCGAGGTCCATGTGCATCGTCGTCTCTTCCCGAATTCCCGGCAGCTAAAGTTTCGACACCGCGATGTGACGCAGCAGGTTGTCCACGGAGGCGCCCATCACCTCGATCAGTGGCTGCGGCCAGAGACCCAGCGCGAGCACCGCGACCGCCAGCGCGCCGAGCACGACCGCCTCGCGCCCGTTGATGTCCGAGAGCTCGGCCACCTTCCCGCCGGTCACCTCGCCGAACACCACCCGCTTCACCATCCAGAGCGTGTAGGCAGCGCCGATGATCAGGGTGGTCGCTGCGAGGAAGGCGAACCAGAAGTCGGCGCGGAAGCTCGCCAGGATGACCATGAACTCGCCGACGAACCCCGAGGTGCCCGGAAGCCCCGCGTTCGCCATCGCAAAAAAGACCATGAACGCAGCGAACCAGGGCATGGTGTTGACGACCCCGCCGTAGTCGGCGATCTGGCGGCTGTGGACGCGGTCGTAGAGGACGCCGACGCAAAGGAACATCGCCGCCGAGATGAAGCCGTGAGACACCATCTGCACCATGCCGCCCTCGATGCCCAGGGCCGCGCCGCCCTGCGCCTCGGGACGGGACATCACGATGAAGGCGATGAAGAACCCGAGTGTCACGAAGCCCATGTGCGAGATCGACGAGTACGCGATCAGCTTCTTCATGTCCTGCTGCACCAGCGCGACGAAGCCGATGTACACGACGGCGATCAGCGACATCGTGATGATCATGAGATCGAGGTAATTGCTCGCGTCGGGCGTGATGGGCAGGCTGAGCCGGAGGAAACCGTAGCCCCCGATCTTGAGCATGATTGCGGCGAGGACGACCGACCCGCCGGTCGGCGCCTCGACGTGCGCGTCGGGCAGCCAAGTGTGCACCGGCCACATCGGCACCTTCACCGCGAAGGCGAGCAGGAAGGCGAGGAAGATCAGCACCTGCTCCCGCATTCCGAGCCTGAGCTCGTGGAAGCCGAGGATCTCGAAGGTCCCCGACTGGGTGTACATGTAGATCAGCGCGACCAGCATGAACACCGAGCCCAGGAAGGTGTAGAGGAAGAACTTGATGGTCGCGTACACGCGATTGGGGCCGCCCCAGATCCCGATGATGAGAAACATCGGGATCAGCATCGCCTCCCAGAACACGTAGAAAAGGATGGCGTCGAGCGCGGAGAACACGCCCACCATCGCGCCCTCCATGAACAGGAAGGCGGCCATGTACTGCGCCGGCTTGTACTCGATGACCTCCCAGCCCGCGACGATCACCAGCACCGTGACGAAGGTCGTCAGCAGGATCAGCGGCATGGAGATGCCGTCGACACCGAGGTGGTAGTTGACGTCGAAAGCCGGGATCCACGCCGCCCGCTCGACGAACTGCATCTCCGCAGTGCCCGCCTGGAAGCCCGTGTAGAGCGGCAGGCTGACGAGGAAGGTGGCCACCGCGATCGCGAGCGCGAGCCATTTGGTGACGTTCGGCGCCTTGTCGCCGCTGCCAAGCACCAGCATGCCGCCCAGAATGGGCAGCCAGATGGTCAGGCTGAGGATCGGCAGTTCAGCGGTCATGCGGCACGCCCATCTCGGTCATCAGTGGATCACGAACCAGGCCAGGAATGCGATCAGGCCCAGAATCATCGCGATCGCGTAGTGGTAGAGGTAGCCGGTCTGCAGGTGGCGAACCACGCCGGCGAGCCAGCCGACCGCCTTCGCCGAGCCGTCGACGATCACGCCGTCGATGACCGCGCGATCGCCGCCCTGCCAGAGGGCGCGGCCCAGAGCCCGGCTGCCGGCGGCGAACACGGCCTGATTGAACTCGTCGAAGCCGTACTTGCGGTCGAGCACGTCGTACACGACGCCGAAGCGCGCCTTGATCCAGTCCGCGATCGACGGGTTGTAGAGGTAGACGTAGGCGGCGACGGCCAGGCCGCCCATGGCCAGGAAGAACGGCAGGCCGCTCATCCCGTGCAGCACGAAGGCGCCGGCGCCGTGGAAGTCCCTGCCGATCTGGGCCAGGACGTCGTGCTCCGGCCGGACCGTCAGCACGCCCTTGAAGTAGTCGCCGAACACCATGTCGCCGACGGTCAGGTAGCCGATCACGACCGACGGGATCGCGAGCAGGATGAGCGGAACGGTCACGACCGCCGGTGACTCGTGCAGATGTGCTGCCGCGTGGTGGTCGCGCGGGCCTTCGCCGTGGAAGACCAGGAAGAACATCCGGAAGCTGTAGAGCGCGGTGACGAAGACGCCCATCACCAGCAGGACATAGGCGTAGCCGGCGCCCGGCAGGGTCGCGTGGCGAACGGCTTCGATGATCACGTCCTTCGAGAAGAAGCCCGAAAAGCCGGGGAAGCCGATGAGCGCGAGCGAGCCGAGCAGCGACGTCCAGTAGGTGATCGGCATTCGGCGCCGGATGCCGCCCATGTTGCGGATGTCCTGGTCGTGGTGCATGCCCATGATCACGGAGCCCGCCGCCAGAAACAGCAGCGCCTTGAAGAAGGCGTGGGTCATCAGGTGAAAGACGCCCGCGGCGTAAGCGGAGGCACCCAGCGCGGTGACCATGACCCCGAGTTGCGACAGCGTCGAATACGCGACGACCCGCTTGATGTCGTTCTGCACGATGCCGATGAGCCCGGTGAAGAAGGCGGTCGTGGCACCGATGACCAGCACGAACGACAGGGCCGCCTCGGACAGCTCGTAGAGGGGCGACATCCGCGCCACCATGAAGATGCCGGCGGTCACCATGGTCGCGGCGTGGATCAGGGCGGAGATCGGCGTCGGGCCCTCCATGGAGTCCGGCAGCCAGACGTGCAGAGGGACCTGCGCGGACTTGCCCATGGCACCGATGAAGAGCAGCACGCCGATCACCGTCATCAGCGACCACTCGGTGTCGCCGAGGATCCGTATCCTGGTGTCCGCGAGCTCCGGCGCCTTGGCGAACACCTCGTGGTAGTCGAGACTGTTGAAGTACATGGCGACCGCGGCGATCCCGAGGATGAACCCGAAGTCGCCGACGCGGTTCACCAGGAACGCCTTCAGGTTCGCAAAGATCGCCGACTCGCGCTTGAAGTAGAAGCCGATGAGCAGGTACGAGACGAGGCCGACGGCCTCCCAGCCGAAGAACAGCTGCAGGAAGTTGTTCGACATCACCAGCATGAGCATCGAGAAGGTGAACAGCGCGATGTAGCTGAAGAAGCGCTGGTACCCCTCCTCCTCGTGCATGTAGCCGATGGTGTAGATGTGGACCATCAGCGACACGAAGGTGACCACCGCCATCATCATGGCGGTGAGGCGGTCAACGAGAAATCCGATCTCGAAGCGCAGCCCGTCGCTGACCATCCACGTGTACACGGAGACGTTGTCGGCCGGCGCGCCGTCGATGGCGTGAAGCTTCAGCACGTAGAACGAGAGCGCGCACGCCACGCCGACGCCGCCTATCGCGGCCCAGTGGGCACCGGCCCGGCCAACCTGGTTGCGGAAGAGGCCCGCGACCACCGCGCCGAGGAGCGGTGCCAGAACGATGGTGAGGTAGATCTGCTCCATCTCGCTTGCCCCGGTCTTTGGCCGCTCAGCCCCTCAGGGCGTCCAGCTCCGCCACGTTGATCGTCCGCCGGTTGCGGAACAGGACGACCAGGATGGCGAGCCCGATCGCCGCTTCCGCCGCGGCGACGGTCAGGATGAAGAACACGAACACCTGTCCCGCCGTGTCCTGCAGGAAGTGCGAGAACGCGACGAAGTTCATGTTGACCGCGAGCAGCATCAGCTCGACGCACATGAGCAGGATGATCACGTTCTTGCGGTTGATGAAGATCCCGGCGACGCTGATCGAGAACAGGATCGCGCCGAGGATGAGAAAGTCGGAGAGCGCGATCATTTGTGCTCCAGCTTCTGCTCGGGCGCAAGCTTGACGAGCCGCACCCGGTCGGCCCGCTTCACGTGCACCTGCTGCGAGGGATCGACGTAACGCGTTCCCGGACGGCGGCGCAGCGTCAGCCGGATGGCGGCGACGATCGCCACCAGGAGGATCGCACCCGCGATCTCGAACGGATACAGGTAAGCAGTGTACAGCGCCGCGCCCAGGGTCTCGGTATTGCTGTAGTCGGCCGCCTTGGCGGCGGGCGCGGCGTACTGGCCGAGTCCGAAATGGCGCGGGCCGACGACGAGCACCAGCTCGGCCGCCATGATCACGGCGACGACCACGCCGACCGGCAGGTAGCGGATGAACCCGGCCCGCAGGGCGGCCACGTCGACGTCGAGCATCATGACGACGAACAGGAACAGCACCATCACGGCGCCCACGTAGACCAGCACGAGCGTGATCGCGAGGAACTCGGCCTCGGCCAGCATCCAGATCACGGCGCTCGAGAAGAAGGCCAGCACCAGGAACAGCGCGGCGTGAACGGGGTTCCGCCGGGTCACCACCATCACCGACGCCGTCACCAGGACGGCGGCGAAGAGGTAGAACAGGACCTTTTCGAAGCTCATGTCGCTCCTCTCAGCGGTAGGCCGCGTCGGCCGCGCGGTCCGCGGCCAGCTGGGCCTCGTACCGGTCGCCGACCTCGAGCAGCTTCTGCTTGGTCATGATCTGCTCACCCCTGCTCTCGAAGTGGTACTCGTAGATTCGCGTCTCGACGATCGAGTCCACCGGGCAGGACTCCTCGCAGAAGCCGCAGTAGATGCACTTGAACAGGTCGATGTCGTAGCGCGTGGTGCGCCGCGACCCGTCAGCGCGCGGCTCCGCCTCGATCGTGATGGCGAGCGCCGGGCAGGTCGCCTCGCACAGCTTGCACGCGATGCAGCGCTCCTCTCCGTTCGGGTACCGACGAAGCGCGTGCAGCCCGCGGAAGCGCGGCGACACCGGCGCCCTCTCTTCGGGGTACTGCACGGTGAACTTTCGCGCGAAGAGGTAGCGCCCCGTCAGGCGCATGCCCTGCAGGAGCTCGAGCAGCAGCAGGCTCTTGAAGTACTTGAGCACCTTGATCACCGCCTCCCGGTCACGACACCCACCACGGCGGCAGGCGATACACCACGGCCACGGCCACGACGAGAATCCAGACGATCGTGATCGGGATGAACACCTTCCACCCCAGCCGCATGATCTGGTCGTACCGATAGCGCGGGAACGTGGCACGGAACCACAGGAACAGGAACATGAAGACGCCGGTCTTGAGGCAGAGCCAGACGAAGCCCGGCACCCAGGCGGTCGCAGGCCCGAGCACCGGCCACCCCTCGAAGGGATTGAGCCACCCGCCCCAGAAGAACAGGGCGGTCAGCGCCGAGATCAGGATCATGTTCGCGTACTCGCCGAGGAAGAACACGGCGAAGGCCATGCCCGAGTACTCGATGTGGAAGCCCGCCACGATCTCGGACTCGCCCTCGGCGACGTCGAAGGGCGCCCGGTTGGTCTCGGCCACGCCGGAGATGAAGTAGATCAGGAAGAGGGGCAGCAGCGGCAGCCAGAACCAGTGCAGCAGGCCGCCCGACTGCGCAAGCACGATCTGCCCGAGATTCAGGGTGCCCGCCGCGACCAGCACGCCGACCAGGGCGAAGCCCATCGCGATCTCGTAGGCCACCATCTGTGCCGCCGAACGCATGGCGCCGAGGAAGCCGTACTTCGAGTTGGACGCCCAGCCCGCGATGATGATGCCGTACACGCCCATCGAGCTCAGGGCCAGGATGTACAGCAGCCCGGCGTTGATGTCGGCGAGCACCAGCTCGGCGCTGAACGGAAACACGGCCCAGGCGGCGAGCGCGGGGCCGATGACCAGGAGCGGCGCGAACAGGAACAACGCCCGGTTCGCGTTGCTCGGCACCACGATCTCCTTGAACATCAGCTTCACGGCGTCGGCGATGGGCTGCAGCCAGCCCTTGGGCCCGACGCGGTTCGGCCCGATGCGGACCTGCATGTAACCGATGATCTTGCGCTCCGCGTACGTGTAGTAGGCGACCACCAGCATCATCGGCGCGACGATCGCGACGATCTTCACCAGCGTCCAGATGAGGACCTGCAGGCCCTCCGGCACCGCGTTCCAGAGCCCGACCAGAAACTCCATCTGCGTCACCCCTTCGCCACGGTCAGCTCGCCGAAGGCCGCGCCGAGCGCCTCCGTGCCCTGCACGCCCGCCGGCAGCCAGACGCAGGCATCCGGCACGCGCGGATCCAGCTCCACCGGGAAGACGCCACGGGCGCCACCCTGCCCGACCGCGACGCAGTCGCCGGCGGCGACGCCGAGCCGCGCGGCCAGCGACGGCGCGATACGGGCCTTCGCCCCCAAGGCGTCCCGGGTCGCCTGCAGCGGCGCCGAGCGGCGCACGAGGGCGTCGACCGCGTACGGTGGAACCGCGCCGACCCGCTCGATCCCGCCGCCGGGGACGAGAACGGCCGCGCCGTCGACAGTGCCCTGGAGCGCGTTATCGGGGGGGGTGGCCACGCAGCGGGCACGCAGCTCGTCGCGCACCGCCTCGCTCGAATCCTGCTCGAACCCGGCGACGTCCGCGAGATTGGCGAGCACGCGCAGCACCTTCCACGCCGGCCGCGCCTCGCCCGGCGGGGCCACCACGCCCTCGAAGCTCTGCCAGTCCCCCTGGCAGTTCACGTAGGTGCCGGAGGTCTCGGTGAAGCTGGCGACCGGCAGCAGAACGTCCGCGCACTGCTCGAGCGCGGACGATCGGAAGGCCGAGAGCGCCACGACCGCCTTCGAGCCGGCGAGCGCCGCCTGCGCAGCGGGCGCATCGGCGAGGTCCAGGTGCGGCTCGATGCCGACGAGGAGCACCGCCTCGCGTGGCGCGGCCAACATCGCCGCTGCCGGCTCGCCGGCAGCCGCCGCGGGAGCCCCCGCGGGGCCGCGGTGTGGCAGGCAGCCGGCGAGCACTGCACCGGTCGCGTTCGCTCCCTCCGCGAGGAAGCCGAGCGTGGCGCCGCTGGCCGTGGCGACGGCCGCCGCGAGCTCGCGCAGCAGGCTGTAGTCCGGGTGCGCCTGGGCCATCGGCCCGAGGAGGACCGCCTTGTCCCCGTCGCGCCGGAGCAGGTCCGCGAGCGCGCGCTCGGCGGCGTCGGGCGACGCGCCGGAGACCAGGGCACCGATCGTTCCGCCAACGCGGGCCCCGACGATCTTCGCCACGCCGGCGAGGGCCTCGAGCATCCGCGACGGCGGCACCACGGCCCGCGCGGCGACCGGGAAGTTGAAATCGAAGTCCACGGGGTTCACGACGCCGACCGCGCCGCTGCGCAGCGTGGCCTTGCGCAGGCGCAGGCCCAGCAGTGGCTGATCCTTGCGCACGTTGCTGCCGACGAGCAGCGTCGCGGCGCTGTGCTCGAGGGCAGCAATCGGCCTGCCGAGCCACGGAAGCGCGGGGTCCGCCGCGTCGCCGCGGAAATCGACCTGGCGCAGGCGGTAGTCGACGTGCGGGCTGCCGAGGCCGCGCGTCAGCTTCTGGGCGAGGTACATCTCCTCGAGCGTGGCCGAGGGCGCGACCAGCGTGCGCAACCCGGCACCGGCGGCCTTGAGCGCCGACGCAGCGGCGGTCAGGGCCGTCTGCCAGTCGACGACCCGCCACTGCCCGTCGCGCTTCACCATCGGGTGCTCGAGGCGGTCCACCCCCAGGCCCTCGTAGCCATAGCGGTCGCGGTCGGAGATCCAGACCTCGTTGACTGCCTCGTTGTCGCGCGGCACCACGCGCAGCACCTCGCCGCGGCGCACGTGGACGTGCACGTTCGAGCCCACGCAGTCGTGCGGCGCGACGCCGTCGCGTTGCACGAGCTCCCAGGCGCGGGCCTTGTACCGGAACGGCTTCGAGGTCAGCGCGCCGACCGGGCACAGGTCGATCACGTTCCCCGACAGCTCCGAGTCCACGCTGCGGGCGATGAAGGTCCCGATCTGCATGTGCTCGCCGCGCCCCGTGGCGCCGAGCTCGCGCACGCCCGCGAGCTCCGCGCCGAAGCGCACGCAGCGGGTGCAGTGGATGCAGCGGGTGAGGTCGGTCGCGATCAGCGGGCCGATGTCCCGGTCCTTCACCACCCGCTTCTGCTCGACGAAGCGCGACACGTCGCGCCCATAGCCCAACGCGACGTCCTGCAGCTCGCACTCCCCGCCCTGGTCGCAGATGGGGCAGTCGAGCGGGTGGTTGATCAGCAGGAACTCCATCGTGCCCTTCTGGGCAGCGAGCGCGATCGGCGAGCGCGTCCGCACCTTCATCCCGGGGGTGACCGGCGTCGCGCAGGCCGGCAGCGGCTTGGGCGCCCGCTCGACCTCGACGAGGCACATGCGGCAGTTGGCGGCGACCGACAGCTTCTTGTGATAGCAGAAGCGCGGGATCGGGATGCCCGCCGCGTCGGTGACTTCGATCAGCATCTGCCCGGGCCGCGCGGTGAGCAGCTGCCCGTCGACCTCGATGGTTACCGTCGCGTCCTGTGTCATGCCCTGCGTTCCCAGAATGCCGCGCGTCGCCGGTCAGCCGCCGACCAGGCAGCGTCTGTGCTCGATGTGGTAGGCGAATTCGTCGCGGAAGTGCCTGACGAAGCTCGCCACGGGCATCGCCGCAGCATCCCCCAGGGCGCAGATGGTGCGGCCCTGGATCTTCGCCGCGACGTCGTCCAGGAGGTCGAGGTCCTCCGGCCGGCCCTTGCCGGTCTCGATGCGGTGGATCACGCGGTGCATCCAGCCCGTGCCCTCGCGGCACGGCGTGCACTGCCCGCACGACTCCTCGTAGTAGAAGTACGAGACCCGGTCGAGCACCCGGACCATGCAGTTCGTGTCGTCCATGACGATGACCGCGCCGGAGCCCAGCATCGAGCCCGCCTTGGCGATCGCGTCGTAGTCCATCGTGAGGTCCATCATCACGTCGCCCGGGATGACGGGGGCCGACGATCCTCCCGGGATCACCGCCTTGAGCTTGCGGCCACCGCGCACGCCGCCCGCCATCTCGAGCAGCGTCGCGAAGGGCGTGCCGAGCGGCACCTCGTAGTTGCCCGGGCGGGCGACGTTACCCGACACCGAGAAGAGCTTCGGGCCGCCGCTGTTCGCGACGCCGATCTCCCGGAACCAGTCGCCGCCGCGGCGGATGATTTCGGGCACCGAGGCGAGCGACTCCGTGTTGTTGATGATGGTCGGGCGGCCGTAGAGGCCGAATTGGGCAGGAAACGGCGGCTTGTACCGTGGCTGCCCCTTCCTGCCCTCGATCGAGTTCAGCAGGGCCGTCTCCTCGCCGCAGATGTAGGCGCCTGCACCGAGGTGGGTGTGGATGTCGAAGTCGAGGCCCGACCCGAGGATGTCCTTGCCCAGGAAGCCCGCCTCGCGCGCCTCCGCGAGCGCCGCCTCGAAGCGTTCGTAGGGCTCCCAGAACTCGCCGCGAATGTAGTTGTAGCCCGCTACCGCCCCGATCGCGTAGCCGGCGATCACCATGCCCTCGATCAGCGCATGCGGGTTGAAGCGCAGGATGTCGCGGTCCTTGCAAGTGCCGGGCTCGCCCTCGTCCGAATTGCAGACGAGATAGCGGGGACCGGGGGCGGTCCGGTTGATGAAGCCCCACTTCACGCCGGTGGGGAAGCCGGCGCCGCCGCGCCCCCGCAGACCGGACTTCTTCACCTCCTCGATCACCTGGTCCTGGGGCATGCCGCCACCCAGCACCTTGCGCAGGGCCTCGTAGCCGCCCTCCGACTGGTAGGCCGCGAGGCGCCAGGGCTCGGGCAGGTGCATCAGGCGGAAGCAGACTTCGTTCGCCATGGCGCTACTCCAGCCCGTCCAGGATCGCGTCGATCCGCTCGGGGGTCAGGTTCTCGAAGTACTGCGCCGAGGCACTCGACCTCCTTGAGGGTGTACCGGCCGTCGGCCGTGGTCTCGCCGAGGCCGACGCCGAGGCGCTTCTCCAGGTGCTCGACCACGCGCTCCGAGCCGTTGATCAGGCACGAGATGTTGGTGCAGACGCAGATCTTGTGCCGGCCGACGGGTTTGAGCTCGTACATCGAGTAGAAGCTCGCGACCTCGTAGACGTCCATCGGCGGCATCTCGAGGTAGGCCGCGACGGCGTCCATCAGCTCCGTGGTCAGCCACCCGCCATTGCCCTCCTGCGCGATGCGCAGCGCCGCCATGCAGGCAGACCGCTTCCACTCCGGCGGATACTTGGCGACCCAGGTGTCGATCTCCGCGCGCACCCCGGCACTCAGCAGGGCGGCGGCGTCGGGGCGGGGCATCGTGACCTCGTTGCTGCTCATGTGGGGTATCCCGCGCTAGCGGTCGATCTCGCCGAAGACGATGTCCATCGAACCGATGATCGCGACGACGTCGGCGATCATGTGGCCGCGCGCCATCTCGTCCATCGCCGCGAGGTGGGCGAACCCCGGGGCGCGGATCTTCACGCGGTACGGCTTGTTGGCGCCGTCGGACACCAGGTAGATGCCGAACTCGCCCTTGGGCGCCTCGACCGCGGCATAGACCTCGCCCGGCGGCGTGCAGTAGCCCTCGGTGAACAGCTTGAAGTGGTGAATGAGGGCCTCCATGTCCTCCTTCATGCCGACGCGCCGGGGGGGAGCGATCTTGTGGTTCTCGACCATCACCGGACCGGGGTTCCGGCGCAGCCAGTCGACGCACTGGCGGATGATGCGGTTGGACTGCCGCATCTCCTCGATGCGGACGAGGTAGCGGTCGTAGCTGTCGCCGGTCCTGCCCACCGGGATGTCGAAATCCACGCGGTCGTACACCGCGTACGGCTGCTTCTTGCGCAGGTCCCAGGCGAAGCCCGAGCCGCGCAGCATGGGGCCGCTGAAACCGAGCTGCAGGGCGCGCTCCGGTGATACGACGCCGATGCCCACCGTGCGCTGCTTCCAGATGCGGTTGTCGGTGAGCAGGGTCTCGTACTCGTCGACCAGTCCCGGGAAGCGGCTGGTGAAGTCCTCGATGAAGTCGAGCAGAGAGCCCTTGCGCGCCTCGTTGCGCCGCTCCGCCTCGCGTGCGCTGCGCATCTGCGTCGGCTGGTACTCGGGCATCTTTCCCGGCAGATCGCGATAGACGCCGCCTGGCCGATAGTAGGTCGCGTGCATGCGCGAGCCCGACACCGCCTCGTAGCAGTCGATGAGGTCCTCGCGCTCGCGGAAGCAGTACAGGAACACGGTCATCGCGCCCACGTCGAGCGCGTGCGTCCCGAGCCACAGCAGGTGATTCAGGACGCGGGTGATCTCGTCGTACATCACGCGGATGTACTGGGCGCGCACCGGTGGCTCGATGCCCAGCAGGCGCTCGATGGCCATCACGTAGCCGTGCTCGTTGCAGAGCATGGACATGTAGTCCAGCCGGTCCATGTAGCCGATGCTCTGGTTGTACGGCTTGCTCTCGGCCAGCTTCTCGGTGCCGCGGTGCAGCAGGCCGATGTGCGGGTCGGCGCGGACGACCACCTCGCCGTCGAGCTCGAGCACGAGACGCAGCACGCCGTGCGCGGCGGGATGCTGCGGTCCGAAGTTCAGGGTGTAGTTGCGGATCTCGGGCATCGCGGCTCAACCCGACGCGGCGTCGCCGCCGGTTTGGTAACGGTTGTCCTCGCGGATCACGCGCGGCACCAGGGTGCGCGGCTCGACGGTCACCGGCTCGTAGACGACCCGCTGCTGCTCGGGGTCGTAGCGCATCTCGACGTGGCCGCTCAGCGGGAAGTCCTTGCGGAACGGGTGGCCGATGAAGCCGTAGTCCGTGAGGATGCGGCGCAGGTCCGGGTGACCGGCGAACAGGATCCCGACCATGTCGAAGGCCTCCCGCTCGAACCAGTCGGCGGAGCGCCAGACGTCGACGACCGAGTCGACGATCGGCTCGCCGGCGTCGAGCCACGCCTTGACGCGCAACCGCGTGTTGGTCGCCACCGACTGCAGGTGGTAGACGGCCTGGAAGCGCCGCGTGCCGTCGCCCGCCGATGCGTCTTCCCGTGCCGCGGCCCGACCGAAGCCGCTCGACGACGCGGCGCCCGTGGCCCACTCCGAGCAGCCGTAGTGCAGGTAGTCGACGCCGCAGACGTCGATGCACTGATCGAAGCGGAACTCCGGGGCGTCCCGCAGGCGGCGCATCACGGCGAGCACCTGGTCGCGCGGCACGGTGAGGTTCAGCTCGCCGCGGCTACGGACCACGTCGAAGCCCTCGCCCGCGAAGGCCTCCCGCAGGGCCTCCTCGAGCCCGTCAAGCCGCTCTGTCGGCGTCTTCGCCTTCGCAGTCATGTCACGTCCTAACGTGCGATCGTGTTGGTGCGGCGGATCTTGTTCTGCAGCTGCAGGATGCCGTACAGCAGCGCCTCGGCGGTAGGCGGGCAGCCCGGGACGTAGACGTCCACCGGCACGATGCGGTCGCAGCCGCGCACCACCGAGTACGAATAGTGGTAGTAGCCGCCGCCGTTGGCGCAGGAGCCCATCGAGATCACCCAGCGCGGCTCGGCCATCTGGTCGTAGACCTTGCGCAGCGCCGGCGCCATCTTGTT